>JAUSEK010000023.1 GCA_030650275.1 Candidatus Omnitrophota bacterium
GGAAGGAATGTAGGGCGTTTCATGACTGCCTCCAGTTTTATTCAAATCAAGGAACATTTAAAGAACAGAAATTATCCAATTAAAGTATAGAGCATATATAGGCATTGGCAAGAGGGGATTTTCTTACTTGACAGCAGGGCATTGACCTGCTATATTTGCACCAACATTGAGCTTTGATCTTTTAACCTGGTCCTGTGAGGCTGGAAAGGATTTATATGGTTTTTGAGCGTGTTTTGTTCATAACTGCCCGTTTCTCTAGTATTTAGAGAGGCGGGTATTTTATTTTAGCGAGAGATCTACAGGGGAGACATTATGTCTGCAGCTCAAATTATGGATCAGGACGCCATCCGCCGCGCGGTTTTGCGCATGGCGCATGAGATCCTGGAAAAAGGCGGGAGCAAGGACCTGGCCATCATCGGCATACGCACCCGCGGGGTGGTTTTGGCTGAACGTTTGCGCAAGGCCATCAAGGACATTGAGGGCAAGGACGTGCCAAGCGGGATCCTGGACATCACACTTTACCGCGATGACCTGACCATGGTGGGCGCCAAACCTGTGGTGCGCGAAACGCTCATTGATTTTGACATTACAGACAAACGCATTGTTCTGGTGGACGATGTGTTTTTTACAGGGCGCACCATACGGGCGGCTTTGGACGCTCTGGTGGATTTCGGCCGGCCGGCGCTGATCCAACTGGCGGTGCTCGTTGACCGCGGGCATCGCGAACTGCCCATCCGCGCCGATTTCGTGGGCAAGAACATCCCGACGGCAAAATCCCAGAACGTGCGGGTGTTTTTGGGCGAGTCCGATGGTAAAAGCGACCATGTGGACGTGGAGGGATCATGACGCAATGGAAGCATAAACATCTTCTGGGCCTGCAGGACCTGACCGCCGAGGACATAGAACTCGTTTTGGACACGGCGCGTTCGTTCAAAGAGGTTTCTTCGCGCGACATCAAGAAGGTGCCCGCGCTTCGCGGCAAGACCGTGGTCATGCTCTTTTTTGAACCCTCCACGCGCACGCGCATTTCATTTGAACTGGCGGCCAAACGTTTGTCCGCCGATACGCTCAACATCGCGGTCAGCGTTTCCTCGACGACAAAAGGGGAAACACTGCTGGACACCGCGCGCAACATTGAGGCCATGAACGTGGACCTGATGGTGGTGCGCCACGGCACGTCCGGCTCGCCTTTTATCCTGGCCCAAGGATTGAAATGTTCGGTGGTCAATGCCGGCGACGGCTGCCGCGAACATCCCACCCAGGCCCTGCTGGACCTTTTTACGCTCAAAGAAAAATTCGGAAGGATCAAGGGCCTGCGGGTCGGCATTGTCGGCGACATCCTGCATTCGCGGGTGGCGCGTTCCAACATCTGGGGTTTGACCAAATTGGGCGCCAAGGTCACCGTGTGCGGCCCGGCCACGCTCATGCCGCGCGGTATTGAGGCCATGGGTGTGGAGGTTTGTTATGACATCAGGAAACTCATCAAGAACAGCGACGCGCTGATCACCCTTCGCCTGCAGAAGGAACGCCAGCAGGACAAGTTCCTGCCGAGTTTGCGCGAATACGGCCGGCTGTTCGGCATCAACCGGGAAAAACTGGCCGAGGGATCCAGCGATCTCATCGTCATGCACCCGGGGCCGACCAACCGCGGGGTTGAACTCTCCGCCGAGGTTGCCGACGGGAAACAATCGGTCATCCTGGACCAGGTCACCAACGGCGTTGCCGTGCGCATGGCGGTGCTTTATTTGGTGCTGGGGACAAAACCCGGCACGGAAGGATAAACGTATGGGACTGCTCATTAAAAACGCGATGATCGTCAACGCGGACAAAATTTGGGATAAGCCGCAGGACATTTTGTGCGAGGCCGGCAAGATCGCAAAGATCGCCGCCTCCATCCCGACGGGCGACCATCAGGTCATTGACGCCAAGGGCAAAAAGGTCCTGCCGGGGCTCATTGATATTCACGTGCATTTGCGCCAGCCCGGATGCGAGGACAAGGAAACCATTGAGACCGGATCCAAGGCCGCGGCCAAGGGCGGGTTCACGACGATCATGTGCATGCCCAACACCACCCCGGTCATTGACAATGCCATGGTCGTGGAATTCATCCGCCGGGAAGCCCAACGCGTGGGCCTGGTCAATGTCCATCCCATCGGCGCCATCACCAAAGGCCAGAATGACCAGGAATTGACCGACATGGCGGAACTCAAAAGCGCCGGATGTCTGGCACTTTCCGACGACGGCAAGTCGGTCCTCAACAGCCGCCTGTTCCGTCTGGCCATGGAATATGCCAAGATGCTGGATATTTTGCTCATCGAGCATTGCCAGGACCCTTGTTTAAGCGCGGGCGGGGTGATGAACGAGGGAGAGGCATCGACGCTGTTGGGCCTGAAAGGTGATCCGGGCATCGCCGAGACCGTCATTGTCGCGCGCGACATTGAGATCGCCCTTTACCTGAACGCCCGCGTGCATCTGGCGCATATGAGCTTGAAG
This sequence comes from Candidatus Omnitrophota bacterium, assembly GCA_030650275.1. NCBI lineage: Bacteria > Pseudomonadati > Candidatus Omnitrophota > Candidatus Omnitrophota bacterium. Next base: position 2,494 of record JAUSEK010000023.1, read on the forward strand.
CGTTCGGTGGACCTGATCCGCGCGGCCAAGGCGCAGGGAATTCAAGTGACGGCCGAAGCGTGCCCGCATCACTTCACGCTCACGGACGCGGATGTCAAAAGTTTTGACACGTCCATGAAGGTCAGTCCGCCGCTGCGCGCCCAAGAGGACGTTGAAGCTATCAAACAGGGCCTTGCCGACGGCACCATTGATTGCATCGTCACGGACCACGCGCCGCATACCAAGGAAGATAAAGAAGTCGGCTTTGATGGCGCGCCTTTCGGCCTGACCGGACTTGAGACCTCGCTGGGCCTGACCATCACCGAACTGGTCAAGCCGGGCGTGATCACTTTATCGCAAATGGTGGAAAGAATGTCTGCCGCTCCGGCCAGGATCGTCGGGCTTGGCGGCAAAGGCCAGATCAAGGAAGGCAAGGACGCCGACTTGACCATCATTGACCCGGACAAAAAATGGACGGTCACGAAAGAGGGCTTTGTGTCCAAGTCCGTCAACTCACCTTTTATTGGACGAACGCTTTCGGGCCGGGTAGAATACACCGTCTGCGGCGGTAAAATTGTCTATGCGCCCGTCGCCTAATGGATAGGGCTACAGCCTCCGGAGCTGTCGGTGCAGGTTCGAATCCCGCCGGGCGCGTTTTTAAATGTGAAGTCGGACCGCCGAATCCCGCCGGGCGCGTTTAAATAGAAAGGGATTTGTGAGAAAGCAAAAGATCACCATTTCCGTCGTGGGCGGAAGCACCATCGGCACCAGCGTTGAGGACCTGGCGGAAAAAGTCGGGACCATGATCGCGGAACTTGACTGCATTATGGTGTGCGGCGGTTTGGGCGGCGCCATGGAGGCCGCGGCCAAAGGCGCCAAAAAAGCCGGGGGCATCACCATCGGCATTCTTCCCGGCAAAGAGAAAGACGACGCCAACCCGCATATTGATATCGCCCTTCCCACGTCCATCGGATACGCCCGCAACACCATCGTCGCCTGCTCGGCGGACATCATCGTAGCGCTTCCCGGCAGTTACGGGACCAATTCCGAGATCTGTTACGGGCTTGTCTACAACCGTCCGGTCATTGACCTGGGCAACTGGAACATTGACGGCATGATCGACACCAAGAGCTTCGAAGATGCCCGGGAAAAGATCAAAAAGATCATCAAAAAACTCCAGCAGATCTGAAACGGGACCATGGAGAAGATCCAAAATATATACAAAGTCGTCAGCAATGAGAAATTGTGCCCGCAATTCTGGCGGATGACGTTCGACGCGCCGGACATAGTCCGCGAGGTCAAGCCAGGCCAATTCGTGCACATCCGCACCGGCGAGGGGTTGGAGCCATTTTTCCGCCGGCCTTTCAGCGTGTACCGCGCGCAAAAATACGTTGAGATCTTTTATGAGGCCGTCGGCCCCGGTACCAAATTGTTGAGTCAAAAGAAAAAAGGGGACACCGTTGATGTTTTGGGCCCGGTGGGCACGCCGTTTGCCTTGCCGCCCGAGGGGACAAAGCAGGTGGTGATGATCGCCGGCGGCATCGGGGTGGCACCCATGCTCATTTTGTCCGACGTGCTCAAAAAGAAAAAATGCGAACTGGTGCTGTTGTACGGTGGCCGCACGCGCGGTCATGTCTATCCCATGCAGGAATTCAAGGACGGCGGGATCAAGGTGTTCGTGGCCACCGACGACGGCAGCGTCGGCATCAAGGGCCGTGTGAGCGCATTGTTCGGCAAGATCAGAAAAGACCCGCAAACCACGTTCCTTTACACCTGCGGCCCCGATGCCATGATGGCGGCGGTGCAGGATTTTGCCGGCCAACACAATTTGCGCGGCCAGGCCGCGTGCGAGGAGATCATGGCCTGTGCTTTGGGCGCGTGTCTGGGATGCTCTATAGAAACAAAACACGGTTACAGGACCGTGTGTTACGACGGTCCGGCTTTTGACATCCACGAGGTGATATTCCACCCATGAATTTATCAGTTAAGATCGCCAACGTTACATTTAAGAATCCGGTCACAGTCGCCTCAGGCACGTTCGGCCACGCGGAAAAATATTATGATCTTGAGGAGGCCAAGCGCCTGGGCGCCATCGTTCCCAAAACAGTGACCTTTCACCCGCAGGCGGGCAATCCGCCGGTGCGCATTTTTGAAACACCGTCCGGCATGATCAATGCCATCGGCATCGAGAATCCCGGGATCGACGCCTTTATCGCCGAGAAACTGCCGGCTTTCAGAAAGATCGGTGTGCCTTTGATCGTCAGCATCCTGGGCCATACGCCGGAACAGTTCGTCGGTATCATGGAGAAATTGAACAGCCCCGCCTTCGGCGGGGGCATTGCCGCCGTTGAATTGAATCTCTCCTGCCCTAATTTGAAATTTCAGACGCTCGTGGCCCAGGACCCGCAGGCCACGCAAGCCCTGGTCCATAAAATAAAAGCGATCTCCAAATTTCCCATCATCGCGAAATTGTCGCCGAATGTCACCGATATCGCGGTGATCGCGCTGGCCGCCCAGGACGGCGGGGCGGATGCCGTGTCCCTGGTCAACACTTTTAATGCCATGGCCGTGGATGTCAGGACACAGCGCTCGCGCATCGGGAATTTTACCGGCGGTTTGAGCGGTCCGGCCATACGGCCCATGGCCGTTTATATGGTGCACAGCGTGGCCAAGGCCGTTCAGGTCCCTGTCATCGGCATGGGCGGCATCATGACGGCCGACGACGCGTTGGAATTTCTTATCGCCGGGGCGACCATGGTTGCGGTGGGCACGGCGAATTTCGTCAACCCCCGCGCGCCGCTGGAGGTTTTACAAGGCATTGAGGCCTATATGCGCGAACACAAGATCGACGACATCAAAGATATTATTGGATCGTTAAAATATGACAAAAAATAATTCAAAATTGATCGTTGCTTTGGACGTGGATACCTTGGACGAGGCCAAACGTATCATCGAGGACCTCGGGGACATTGTTGATATTTTTAAAGTGGGCAGCCGGCTGTTTGTGGCCCACGGCCCGTCGGTTGTCCATCATCTGCAGGCCAAAGGCAAAAAAGTTTTCCTTGATCTGAAATTTCATGATATTCCCAACACAGTGGCCGGCGCGGTCAGATCGGCGGTGTCTTTAAGCCCGCTGTTCATGCTCACCGTCCACACGCAGGGCGGTTTGGAAATGTTGCAAGCGGCTTCCAAGGCGGCCAAGGAGCAGGCCATTGCTTTAGGTATTCCCAGACCTTTGATCATCGGCGTCACGGTGCTGACCAGTCAGGCCAGGGACGCCGATACCAATGATATAGTTATGCAAAGGGCCTTGCTCGCGAAACAGGCGGGCTTGGACGGAGTAGTGGCATCAGTTGAAGAAGCGGCCCTGGTTCGCGGCCGTCTGGGTAAAGGGTTTATCATTGTAACGCCTGGAATACGCCCGGCGGGTACAGATGCCGGCGACCAGAAACGCGCGGCAACTCCGGCGGCGGCCATGCAAAGCGGCAGTGATTTTATCGTCGTGGGCCGGCCCATCATCCAGGCCCCGTCCCCGCGCCAGGCGGCTTTGAAAATTTTGGGGGAGATATGAATCTTTTTGTCAAGAAACCCATCAGCCGGATCATTGAAGCCTCCGAGGGAGGAGAGCATCATCTCAAGCGTTCTTTGGGGCCGTGGAGCCTGATCTCCTTAGGGATCGGCGCCATCATCGGCGCGGGTTTGTTTTCGCTGACCGGCATTGCCGCGGCGGAAAACGCGGGGCCGGCGGTGATCTTGTCCTTTGTCGTGGCCGCCATCGGCTGCGCTTTTGCCGGCATGTGTTATAGCGAATTGGCGTCCATGATCCCGGTCGCGGGCAGCGCCTATACGTATACTTATGTGACGATGGGAGAGTTCGTTGCCTGGATCATCGGCTGGGACCTGGTGCTGGAATACGCCGTAGCGGCCTCGGTCGTGGCTGTGAGCTGGTCACGTTATGTCGGATCTTTTTTGCACGATTTCGGCATCACGATCCCGGCGCAGTTTGCCGCCTGTCCGTTCGATAACATCACCCTGGCCGACGGCAGCGTGATCCATGGTATCATCAACATACCGGCTGTGCTGATCATTGTCCTTATTTCGCTTCTGTTGATGATCGGCATCAAGGAGTCCGCCTGGGTCAACAATGTGATCGTGGTCGTGAAACTGCTGGTGGTGCTGACCTTCATTGCGGTGGGTTTTCACTACATCAATCCTGAAAACTACAAGCCTTTTATCCCGCCCAACACCGGCAATTTCGGGGAGTTCGGTTTAAGCGGCATCATGCGTGCCGCGGGAGTTATTTTCTTTGCTTACATTGGTTTTGATACAGTATCGACGGCGGCGCAGGAGTCGAAAACCCCGCATCGAGACGTTCCCATCGGCATCTTGGGATCGCTTGTTATTTGCACGATCTTGTATCTGGCATTTGCGTCGGTGCTGACCGGCATGGTCAATTATCAAGCCATGCGCGGGGATGCCGCGCCGGTGGCCACAGCCATCAATCTGACGCCGTATCCATGGCTGCAGGTGATGATCAAGCTCGGTATTATCGCCGGTTTTACGTCGGTGATCCTCGTCATGCTTTTGGGGCAGTCCCGCATTTTTTATTCCATGTCGCGCGACGGGCTTTTGCCGAAACTTTTTAGCGACATCCATCCTGCGTGGCGCACGCCGTGGCGGTCAAATCTTTTGTTCATGGTTTTCGTCGGTTTCTTTGCCGGGTTTTTCCCGATCTCAAAGCTGGGGCACATGACCTCCATCGGGACCTTGCTGGCCTTTATCATCGTCTGCGCCGGGGTCATGATCCTGCGGTACACCCAGCCGCTGGTGCCGCGGCCATACCGGGTGCCGTGTTTTCCGCTGTTCCCGTTTTTGGGGATCCTGGTGTGTTTGGCCATGATGACCGCTCTGGACGGGGACACCTGGTGGCGGTTGGTGATCTGGCTGGTGATCGGGCTCATCGTTTATTTCACCTACAGCCGTTTTAATAGCAAACTGAATAAGGGCGGTTAGCTCAGCTTGGTTAGAGCAGTTGATTTACATTCAACAGGCCGTAGGTTCAATCCCTACACCGCCCATTTTTTCGTCGGTCGGATCAACTTTTTCTGGACAAAGCCAACCCCCGATACTAAACTATCCGTCTAAATCTTGAAATTTTGGGGTCGTGGTGTAGCCTGGTTAACACATCAGCTTGTCACGCTGAAGACCGCGGGTTCAACTCCCGTCGACCCCGCCAAATAAAAAGGGGACACCTTATGGTGTTCCCTTTTTTCTTTTGAGGATGATGGTCCCGTGGTTCCACGCCCATCCGGGTTCATTGGTCCAATCCCCGAACTGGGCGACGGGGGAGAAATTTTCACCGATATAACGGGCCAGGAGAGGGCAATACGTTTTTCCGAAGGTCCCCAGCCCGTGCTCTCGGGCATTGGCGCGGCTGGAGATGAGCACCGTATTGACGCGGTTTTTTTCAATTTCAGCGATGACCGAGCGTTCCTGTTCAGGCGGGACCTTGACATGGTCAAAGAAAATGAGCTGGCGCGTCGGCGAACGCCGGTCAGTCAGGTAATAATACAGGTCGTCATAAGGCAGGGCAAAAAATAATTCGTCCGGCTTCAATGTTTTGTTCAAATAAGCCGCCGTCGTTTCAACGGTCTGTATCCACTGCGGGCTGTTGGTCAGGTACACAGGGCCCTTGCCGGCGTCCAGCCGCGCCGACGGAGTTTTATAGGAGTCAACGCGCACACGGGTCTCGTTAAAAGAGAAGATGACGATCAGCCCAAGCGCCACCCACAATAAACCGCGCAGTATTGTTTTCCATCGCGCGGTCGCCTGATGGATAAGAACAAAACTGAACATTATGCTCAAGGGCTGTACCCAAAACGCGCGATACCAAACTCCGCTTTTGAGATATTCGTGGAAATTTAAGACGTAGAAGACCCCCAGAACAGTTAAGGTCAGGATCAGGTCCTTGCGTTCCTGGGGCCCCGATTTTTTGGCCCAAAGCAAATACAGGACCTGCAGGGCGCACAAATTGACGATGATCCCGAAGATCAGATTGGCCGGGGTGGCGCGCATATTGTTAAAGACAATGGCGAAGAAATTCACCAGCGCCGTGGCGGGACTGATGTTATACGGCTGATCGTCGCCCCAATAGGGCAGGCATTGCCGTATTTCCATAAGGGACAGCGTGTGCAGGAAATACGCGTAGGATATCAAAAGCAGGAGGGGGATGCCGACCAGCCCTGCCGCGTAAAAAGATTTCTTGGAAAGACCCCAGGGGTTTTGTTTTGTCTTGTCAATGATGAAGACGCAGACGAGCAAACTGACCATGCAGGAAAGTCCGAAATTCAATTTGATCATCCCTAAGATAAAGGTCAGCGCAAGCGCGGTCCATAATGAGCGCATGTCTTGACGCCGGACATAGGCCAGCGCCATCCAGACGATGGCGAGGATCAGGGCGATGCCCCCGATATGATTATAGGTGAAGAAGAAATCCTGATGGAACGTCACGAACCAGACGGCGGTGAAAAACGCGGTCAAAGGAGCGGCGCATAAAGCCATGGCCGCGTAGATGAAGACAGCGGCAATGACCTTGATGATCAGTTTCCCTAAAAGGATGGCGCCGATGGTCTTGCCGAAGACCAGCGTGCAGGCCCCGTAATAATAGGGCATCAAGGGGCCATACACCCACCAGAAGTCGCGGTAGGGCAGATCGCCGCGCAAAACCGCCTGGGCGGCATACAGGTCGCGGCCGTGGTCGCCCTGGGCCAGGAATTCCTGGAAATCATGCCACGGCCACAAGAGGACAACGGCGCTGATGACGGTCAAAAGGAGAAATACCATGTACATGCGGCGGGACAAAGACAGCATACCGATATTGTAGGCAAGGCCTTGCGCGTTGTCAAAGACGATTCAAAGGAAATCCCCGGGAATAGTAAAATAATTGTCGTAAGCGCTTCACGCAGGTATAATACCCGCCATGTCCGGCATCCTCAAGTTCTGCCTGCCGTTTGCCCTCTGGGTTTTCCTTCTTCGCGATTTCGTCTTCGGCGCCATCCCCGTCAACATGGACACCCACACCATTTACGGGGTGATTAAATATTACTTTAATAATCTTTTAAACGGCGTTGTGCCTCTCTGGGAACCGTTCGTGGACCTGGGACGGCCGTTTTACGCGTTATCCATTTGCAATCTCTTTAACCCCGTCACACAACTCGTCGTCGTGCTCAAACTTTCAGGCGTGAATTATTACGCGGGTTTCTTGACGTATCTGATCGTCTATTTTGCCTTAGGGTTGGCGGGGTTTTATCTTTTAGCCAGGGAGATCCTCAAAGATAAGGCCTGCGCCTACTGGGCCTATGTGCTTTTGCTTTTTTCCGGCTTAGGGCTGTCCATTTTTACCCAGATGACCTGGCTTGAGATCTTCGTGCCCGCGGTGTGGTTCTTTTATTTTTGCCTGCGTTTCGCGGCCCGCCCGACACCGGGAAATTTCTTGGGGACGTGTTTGTCCTTGATGATCGCGCTGACTTCGTACCTGCCATTTTATTTTTTGACCCTTGCCGGCGTTTGTCTGATCGGCGCGTTCATTTTTTATTTTTCCGGCACGGTCCGTTTTGTGACGGACACCTTCCGTTTTCTGAATAGGAACAGAGCTCTGGCCGCTGTCGGATTGGCCGGCATTTTGATCGCGGCCGCGCCGTTGGGGGCTTATAAGATGGTGGATGCTTCCAATGACATCGTGTCCCCGGGCCGGCATTGCCAGTATTCTTCCACCCAGGAATGCTATGACCGTACCATGAACCAGAAGGGAGGGATGCTTTACGAGGAAGCGACCCGCAGCGGGACCTTGGGCGAACGCGTGGACCTCGGGTTTTTGTTCACGCATCTGGATAAGCTCACCTACGGTTCGGACTCTCCATTGTTCATCCCGATCTTCGTTGTTCTGCTCATCTGGCTTGGCGCGTTCTTGCGTTTGAGCCGGACCTCGGCGTTCATACTGACCGTCGCTGCCCTCGTCGCCTTGATCGCTTTGGGTGATGCGACGCCGGTATACCGGTTTTTGTATGACCATGTATTTTTCTTTAAATATTTTCGCAATCTCTTTTTCTTTTCCGCGTTTTTGATACCGCTGGCCGTGCTTTTTGCCGTTGGCCAGATGAAAACGCTGTTGGAATTGAAATTGGAGACAACAGCCAAGCGCAAAGCCGCTATCGTCGGTATTCTCGTCCTGCACGCGCTTTTTTCCGCCTTTCTGTTGCGCTACGACGGGGTCATTACGACCACGTTCGTGACTGTCATTGTCAGCGCTGTCCTGTTCCTCCTGTATTATGGAGGAGTTCGTTGGAAGACCCCCGTTTGGACCGCCTTGTTTGCCGCGGTCCTGTGCGCACAGCCGGCACAGGTCATGGTCAGTTACGTGGCCAATGCCGCGGAGTTTAAATGTGTTTTACCCCATGACCATGTGGCCCCCTCTTTCGGCTGGGTCAGGCCGGACAAAGCGCAAACCAGCGAATGCCGTATTTATCAATTCGTCCATTATGAAGATTTTTGGTACGCGATGAGCATGACCGATGCTCCGGCCAGGGTGGGTTATCCGCAGGCCGCCAGCCGCTGGGTGTTTGATCTTTCCCAGAAAACGGATGAGGCAACACTGGCCAACTACGGCCGGTATAAGATCGTTGTCTACGACGATGCCAGCCAGCCGGCCATTCCCGTGACCGGGGATTCAGCCGCCCTGCGGGTCAAACATTTTGACGTCAATCAACTGGTCCTTGCGACCGACCTTCCCCGCCGGATGATGCTGGTTTATAACGATGCCTTTACAGGCGCGTGGAAGGTTTTTATTGACGGAAAATCCGCGCAGTTGCTTCGCGCCAACAGCGCGTTCAAAGGCGTGTGGGTTGATCCGGGGGCGCACACAGTGGCGTTCCGTTACAGCCCGTGGGGCGGGCAAGGGCTGTATATTTTTGTCACCGTTGTGCTCATGGCATTTTTTGTCACGACAGTGCTGGTCCTTTGGAGAGAGAGGGTATGATCCGGAAAATATTTTTAAGGAATGTCCTGGCCTACGCGCTTTTGGCCGGCGTGTTCACGTTTGCCGTGGACCATGCCAAAGTCCAGGACCAGAGGTCGCGGTATCTGCTGGGAATTTTTTATAACGGGTATTTCAAAAATTACAAAGACGGCGTTGTGTATTTTGATTATATGATCCGTCAAGAACCCCGCGATCCGCAGAATTATGCCAATTTGGCGATCTGCTATAAAGAGCTGGGCGATACGAAACGGGGCGCAAAATGAGGGCTTCTTTCCGCCGGTGGCGTCAGCGGGTCATCCGTTATTGGCGGCTCAATGCCGTTGTGCCCCGCCTGCTGCGTTTCAACGCCTATACCGGTTATGTGGGCCGCCGTCTTTTCCAATACGTCCCGTTTTTGCTGCCCCACGACAGGAGTTATTACGGTTTCAGGCATCTGGTGAGGGCGGGCGACGGTCTTTTTCTGGACGTGGGGGCCAATGACGGTATTTCCGCGATCGGTTTTAAGCACATCCACAGCGATTATCGTGTCCTGTCGCTGGAGCCCAATCGCTGGCACGAGGCCTCGTTGAAACGCCTCAAGAAAAAATTGAAGGGCTTTGATTACCGGATCGTCGGGGCTGGTCAACAAACCTGCCGCCAAGACCTGCACATGCCCTTTTATCAGGGCGTCCCGGTCTATACGGCCGCGTCTTTGTATAAGGACTATGTCGGCGTTTCCATGCTCCGGCAGTTCGCCCAACACGCCGGGCATAAAGTGGAATACGTGACGCAAAGTGTTGAGATCGTGCGCTTAGATGACTGGGCGTTGACCCCGGATATCATCAAGATCGATACGGAAGGTTTTGAGTATGAGGTCCTGCTGGGCCTTGGCCGGACGATCGCGCGCTGCCGGCCTTTTATCATGCTGGAATACAATCCGGACCTGTTGCGGCAACAGGATGATCTTTTGAGGCCTCTGGGTTATGAAATGTTCATTTATGCATTCAAGGAGGACTCTTTCCATTCGTTTTCTATGGCGCGCCCGCAGTTGGACGGCGTTCGTGTGGCCGAGAACATTTTTTGTATTCCATCGGAAAAGAAACAGGGGTTACCGATCGCGGAAGGAAAGATTTAAATGCCAATGAAGCGGTTGTTCAAAGACGAGGTCATGGCCAATGCCGCGGCCCTGGCGCTGGTGAGTTTTTTGGAAGCCCTGCAGGCGCTGATCGTCATCGCGCTCATTTTCAGTTTTATCCCCATCCCTGCTTTCGATTTCGTGAAGAAATTATTTCCGTTGTCGTTATATGATGTGCGTCCCGAGAGGGAGATGTTCTTTTATAGGCTTGCGGTATTGACGGCCATCGGCCTCCAGGCCATTTTGACGTTCGTATTCCGCGCTCAATTGTCCGACGGAAAAATGCGCTGGAAATTATATCCTTTCGCGGCCGTCAGCGGTTTTTGGGCATTTGTCCAGGTGTTTGCTGTGTTTAAGATTTTGTTGTGGGGCGATCCGCCCTGGGCAAGGGGATTATTGTATGCCGGTATCGCCGGCGGCGTCCTGTCGAAAGTTTTTTGGCCGGAATTGCGGCGTTTCGCACAAACGGTTTATGGCCGGATCGATCAAAAGGCGGGATTGCGTTGGCCGTGGGGCTGGGATTTGGGGTTCCTGGGACTGTTGGGGTTTCTTTTATGGCCAGGTCATTTTGCGAACCTGCTGGGACGGATATTCGTGCGCGATGAATTTTATCACCTGGACGGTCTTTTCATGGCCCCGGCCTGGGCGCATTTGAACGGGCTTGCGTTGAATCAGGATGTCATCAGCCAATACGGCATTGCTTTGCCGATCATGGCCGGTGAACTGCTGAAACACACGGTCGGTTTTGATTATCCGGCCGCCGTCATGCTGGTCATGGCTGTGACGTTCCTTTATTACGCGGCGCTGTACGTGTTTGTGCGCCAGTGGCTGAACAGCCGGGCCCTGGCCGCCTTCGGGGTCCTGCTGGCGATCAAATTGCAGATGTTCCATTGGGGTGTTGCGCCTTTGGTCTGGCAGTTCCCGACCGCCACACCTTTGCGCCATTGGCCCGACATTATTTTCTTTGTTTGCTTGTGGCGGCACATACAGACCTCGCAGCCGCGATGGTTATGGGCCGCGGCCTTCACTGCGGGCTTCGCCTTGGCCTGGATGGTGGACGTGGGGGTGTATATGCTAGCGGCATTGTTGGTCTATGTCGCGGCGTTCGGATATCAATATCTTCGGCCATTTTCGCGTGTTGTTGTGCCGTTGATGAAGATGTTGTTCATTGCGGCGGGCACGGCCTTTTTGGTGTTTTGGGCGCTGCAGCGCGGTACGTTTTTTCACGCGGAATTTTGGAGCAATGCTTTCGAGCACGCTTCTCTTTTTCTGCGCGGTTGGGGGGCCTTGCCCATGACCGAGGGGTTGAAGGACAGGCAGTTCTTCGCGTTCCTTGTGGGGTTCGCCGTTCCTGTCGTGTACGTTTTTACCCTTATTTATGCCGGGGCTTTATGTCTTTTAAGAAAGACCGACTTCAGGCATATTTTTGCCGTTGTCTTAAGCGTTTACGGGCTGGGACTATATCATTATTTCATCCACCGCTCCGGTGTGACCAGTTATTATGCCGTGTGCGTTCCTCTGGTCATGGTGATCTGTTTCTGGATCAGCAGGGGGCTGGCAGTTCTCGGTATTGTTTCGCGGCGGATATGTGCCGGCGCGCTGGCCTGCGCGGCGCTGGGAGCCCTAATGACGGGTTATTTATTCACGTATTATCCCAATGTTTTGAATTTGGCCGGATTTGACTGGAAACCGGAAAAAGGATTTTACCAAAAGGAATTTGATTTTTCCGAAGATGCGGCACTGATCCGGCGTTTGACCGCGTCTGACGAGCCGGTAGCATTGATCAGCAGTTTTGAAACGAAGATATTGATGCAGGCCGGGCGTAAGCCGTTCTTTTATTATTTTCCGCTGGTGGAATCCGCGCATATGAATTCCCCGGAGGTGCGCGGCATTTATCTGCACACCTACGGCCGCATGGATAAAACGCTTCAGGACCTGAACCAAAGACAGCCAAGGTATATTTTCGTCGAGAAGAAATTGTTGAGCCACAAAGGCCGGCTGGCGCTCGGCACGCTTTTAGATCACGTCGACGCGCATTACGCGGCACAAGAACAGGGCAAGTATCTGATCGCTTATCGTCGCAAGGACTAGATGATGTTCTGGTTATCCCTATTAGCCATATTGGAAGCCATGCAGTTGACGGTGTTTTTGTCCTTGCTGCTGCATTTTGTCCCGCCGCCCGCGCCGCTGGCAGGCAGCGTCTATCCCGAATGGCAGTATTTGCTTAAGCCCGAATGGGAAACGGCGATCTTCCGCTTTTTCGTTTTCGCGTGCATCGCCTTGATGGCGATATTCATACGGGCCTGGCATCAGCGTAGCAGCGACAAGGAATTCATGTCCCGCCTTAAATGTTTTGTCGCCGTTGAATCGGTTTTGGTTTTCTTTTTACTGTCCGCGTTATTTAAAAAGACAGTGTATGCGGACCGGCCGGCATTGGCCACAACAGCGTTTGTCCTGGCGCTGGTCCTGGCGTGTTTAAATAAGATATTCTGGCCCTTTATTTACCGGAGCATGAGGGCATTATGGGATTTTCTGACCGACGGACGTAATGTGCCGTTTTTAAGGAGTTTGCTGACGGTATTGATGCCGCTGCTGATCTTCCTGCTCATTGATGTCCCCAATGTGCCCGCGGTCATTGCGAGATTTTTTTTCGGTGAACAGTTTCACCACAATGACAGTTTTATCTACGGGCCTGCTTGGGCCTACCTGAACGGCTGCGTCCCCAACATAGATACCATCAGCCAGTATGGTGCGGGACTCGGCGTTGTTCTGGGGTCTCTCATGAAACTCTTGGGGGGATTCAGTTACGAGAACGGGTTTCTGGTGATGATGTACGGCACCATCATTTATTATATTCTTTGTTTCATTTTCTTAAGGCGCTGGTTGAACAGCCCTGTTTTAGCTACCGCCGGTCTCCTCTACATGCTTAAGTTGCAGATGTTCAACACGGGCGTATACCCGTTCGTATTCACCTATGGCAGCGCCACGGTGATGCGTTACTGGTTTGACATTCTCTGCATGATGGCCATTGCGGCGCATATTCAAAGGCCTTCGCCTTGGTTTTTAGCCGCTGCGGCCTGCGCCTGCGGGGCGCAATTATTTTATCTTCCGACGGAGGGTGTTTATTTGACCGCCGCGTATGCGGCCTATATGCTGATCCATTTGTTCCGGCGTTCGTGGCGTGAACACATCGGGTTTACTTTACGCCGGTGGCCTTGCTGGGGGATTTTGGTTGTTTTGCCGGTCATCGTTGCGCTGGTCCTGATGCGCGTCTTGATCGGAGACGCGGTCATGTCCGCATCGTTCTGGCATAATATGGGGGAGTTCGTCGAATATTTTTTAAGCGGGTTCGGGATGACGCCCATATACACCGGCTTGGTCGACAAGCAATACCTGGCGTCGTTGATGGGTTTTGTTGTTCCCTGTGTATATCTGTTGACCCTGCTGGTCGTGGGAACGCTGTTGTTCTTAGGGAAGATCCATCGCCGCCATATGCTGGTTGTTTTTCTTTGTTTGTATGGCCTGGGCACATACCATTACTATATCGCCCGTTCAGCGGTCACCAGTTACTATGTCGTGGCCATTCCTTATGTGATGATCTTATGTTTTTGGATCAAGGTCATTTTGGACCGTTTTGAGCTGCAGACACAGCGTCACTTCAAGATGGTCATCCTGGCTGTCTGCGTGTGGGCGTTGTGGACGAATCATAATTTCTTAAGTTATCCTAATCGACTGAATTTTTCTCACAATCCGCTTACGGATCCCTTGGTCGCACAGCCGTTGGATAAAGACAGGCCGTACTTCAATCACCTGTTCAGGGACTATAATGCCCAGCTCAAAGTGCCATTGAATTCCTTAGGAGAGAGCGATGAGAAATTCGTGCGCGAATCCGATTTTCCGTCGGATGACAGTCTGGTGGCGTATTACGATCAAGAGGGTGATTTTAGCGTCGATGCCGATCTGATCGACCGTTTGACTTCACCCAAAGAAGCGGTGCCGCTCATCTCAAGCTTCGAGATTAAGATGCTGATGCAAGCCAAGCGCCGCCCGTATTTTTATTATTTTCCGCTGGTGATCTCCCATCCCATGCGCGCGCGTAATTTTGTGACCATCAGCATTTACACCACGGATCAGTTGAATAAAGTCCTTGACGGCCTGCGGAAAGACAGGCCGCCGTATATTTTTATGGAGAAAATATTTTTGACCACGCCGGTCCCCCGGTATTTTTATTTTTACTATCCCAGTTTTATGCTGCTCAGGGACTATGTGCTGGACCATTACACGCCGGATGACTACGGGCAATATTTGGTGGCGATGAAACGCAAGGAATAAAACCATCATGGACCGCAGGGAACAGATCAATGCCTGGCTTCTGACTGCCGCTGTTTTGGCGGCCGGCCTTCAATTCCTGCTGGTCATGGGCCTGATCGCGTCCTGGATGCCTGCCGTGTATACGTATGAGGTGGCCGATATTTTCCCCAGGGGCCGTCCGCATTTCTTGAGGGAATACGATCTATTCATTTTTCGCGCCTTTATTTTTCTGAATATATTATTGGCCTTCGCCGCCGCATTTTTCCTTAAGCACCGCCTGCGTGAGGAGCGTTTGACTAAAACCCTGGTCCGTTTTCTGTCCGTCGTAGGGGCCCTGGCCATGCTGGGGTTTTGGGCGGCGTTCAATAAAATAGTGAATGGTTCACCCTTCGCGTTAGGGTGGAATGCCGGCCTGTTCTGGCCGCCGCCGCATGTCCCGCAATTACCGTATTTCTTTCCGCTGCGTTATGGCGCTGTTGCCGCGTTCACGTTCAGTTTTATTGTCCCCATCGCCTATATGGCGGTCTTATTTCATGCGTTTGAAAACAAGATGCGCGGATGCGCCGCGCTGGCCGTTTGCGGTCTTGTTTTGTTTTTCGGCTATATGCGTTATCCGTTCACCGGGGCCCTGTTGTTTGCGTCTTTGCCGCTTTTGTTCGCGTCGGTGTTATGGTGGGCCAAGCAAAAACCATGGCCGCTTTCTTCGCGTAATGCCGTTGCTGTCCTATGCGGCATGCAGGCCGCGCTATTGTGCGTGTGGAGCGGGGAGCAGTGGAGGATGCGGGTACAGCCGTCGGATTTTTCCGTCATTGTTTATGTTATTTTTATTCTTGCCGCGCTTGGTATTTTCGCGGGCCTTGTTTTTTTGCGTCTTCGTCCTTCCTATGCTTTTGCTGTTTTTCAACTGGCGCTCGTGTCCCTGATGGCGCTGGCCTGGTTTAAACTCGTCGTCTACGACTATCGCGCAGACCTGGCCAGATTTTGGTTTAAGGCATTGGGGGCCTTGACGATCGCCCAGCCATTATTATGGATCATTGTCCGGAGAATACCGATGCCTTGCCCTAAAAGCTGGTGGCCGGATGTGCTGATCGCGGGTGTGATCGCGGCCTGTGTTTACGTGCCGGATACGGAAGCGCTGCTGGCGCACATGTTTTTGGGTGAGCATTTGCATCATTTTGACCATTTTATCATGGCTCCGGCCTGGGGTATGCTGCAGGGCGGCGTGCTCGATGTGGATGTGCGTTCCCAGTACGGGATCGGATCCATCGCCGTATTCAACGGATTAATGGCGTTGATGGGAGGGGTCTCGTATGTGCACGGGTTAGCCGCAGTGGTATGGCTGTGCACCGTATATTTTGTGCTGGTCTATGTGTTTTTACGCCGTTGGCTGCCGGGGCGCTGGTTGGCAATCGCCTGCTGGGCGATGATCTTTAAAGCGCAGATCGCCTTTGAGCTGGCTTTTCCGGTGGTGTTCACCTATCCTCAGGCCACTGTGGCGCGGCAATGGCTGGATGTCTTTTGGTTCATTCAAATGTTGTATTTTATGGACAAGCAAGATGCGCGCTGGCTGGCGGGGGCCAGTCTCACCGCGGGGGCGGCATTATGGTATGTCCCTTCGACGGGATTTTATTTGGGCATGGCCCATACTGTGATGGTTATCATGGCGGGCCTGCGGCAGGAGACGCTTCGCCGGCGCGTAGTCGCCTGTGTTTGGCCAACGGCATTGATGATCATTTCCGCCGTGGTATTGTATGTTTTTACCTGCGGGGTATGGTTTTTCCGGCCGGTGTTTTGGGATAATGTGAAAGATTTATTCCGGATTCTCATGCTGGTGAGCACAGCCCCCATGATGAGGACCATCGTGGACCAAACATGGGATGCATTGATCTTTTGCGTGATCGTTCTGACGTATACGGCCACGATCATCAAGGTGGGCTTGGATTATTTAAGAGGTCACGGTTGCCGTCGGGAGTGGTTTTTATTGGGCTTAAGCGTGTACGGGCTGGGCAGCCTGGAACATTATGTGGTCTTAAGCCTGGGCAATAATTATTACACGAAAGCGCTGCCGTTCTTTGTTATTTTATTTTATTGGTTGGCGAAAGCATTATCCTGCCCGGCATCGCTGTGGCAGCGCAGGCTCAAGGGAGCCATTGCCGGGGCGGCGCTGGGTGCGCTGGTGACCAGCCATAGTTTTATCGCATATCCGGGCCTGTTGAACATTTCCCGTGATCCTTTATTGGATCCGCGGGTAGCCAGGCCTCTGCCGGATGGCCGTCCCTATTTTTTTCATAAACACCGTTATTTTCCCCCACAGAATTTTTTACCCGTCAACTCCCTTGGCCAGGCCGATGACGGATGGGTGACCGAGGGGCAATTCAAGGATCATCGGGAATTGATCGCCTATTTCCGTCAGTATACGGATTTTACCATTGACGCCGCATTGATCGATGCGTTGACTTCTCCGGAGGACCATGTGCCGCTGATCAGCAGTTATGAGGTCATGATCCTCATGCAGGCCAAGCGTCGTCCGTTCTTTTATATCTTTCCTTTTTTGGATGACCGGCCGATGCGCATCCGTTCTTTTGGGGTGGATTTATTGCACACCCGCCAACAATTGGGTACGATCATCGCGGATTTTGAACAACGCAAGCCGCCGGTCGTATTTATGGAGAAAATCATGCTCCTTGATCCGGACAGGAACTGGTATGAAGAAACTGCGCCGGGACTGATGGGGCTTTTGCGTTACGTCAAGGCGCATTATACGCCGTTTGCCCAAGGACAGTATTTGATCGCTATGCGGCGAAATAGTCTTCAATAAGGAAGAGAAAAATGGACAGGTCTGAAAAAAATGATCGTGCGATCGCCTGGCTGGCTGCGGCGGTCTTTTGCGAAAGCCTGCAATGTTTGATCATTCTCGGTGTTATTTCCCATCATGCGCCGGTGGACACATCTTATTTTATGACCAGGGCCTTCGACAAGGTCAAGGAAGGGTTCTTTTTGACCCGCCAGGTGTTGTTGTATCGGATCTTCGGCGTTCTCAATGTCTTATTGGCTTATTGTTCCTGGCGTTTATTCCGCAACCGTTTGGATGATGCGCATTTTGTCCGGGGACTTAAATGGTATGTATGGTTGAACTTTTTGTTGATCGCCTGGCAGGTGACAGGCGTGTTCCAAATTGTCACCGAACATTCGGCGCCATGGGCTTGGGGAATATTGTATGCCGGTATAGGCATGGCCTTGATCACGCGGTTATTTTGGAAAGAAGTATTGCATTTATGCCAAAGCCGTTCTTTGGGACAAACTTTGGGTCAACAGCGCTGGATCATTGACGCATTTTTGTTGGCGGCCATTACGGCCGTATTGATGTGGTTGACCCGCGGTCATGTACCGGCGGGCGTCAAGGTTTCTTTATATATGGCAGTTTTATATACGGGCTTAAGGGTGTGGGGGGTCAATCCCTTGATCGCCGCCATTGGTATTTATTGCGCAGTCAAATGGAT
This sequence comes from Candidatus Omnitrophota bacterium, assembly GCA_030650275.1. Lineage (NCBI taxonomy): Bacteria > Pseudomonadati > Candidatus Omnitrophota > Candidatus Omnitrophota bacterium. The sequence continues at coordinate 20,432 of JAUSEK010000023.1, forward strand.
CTTCATTTACGCAGGGATGGGAGCGGCTTTTCGGATGGATGCGGCGCTGTTGCTGCTGATGGCTTTATATTACCGGCAAAAGCAATGGCGATACATGCTTGGGGCCGCATTGCTGACGGGGTTGATGCTGGTATGGGAGCCGCTCTACGCATTGCCGCAGATCGTTATGATAATGGTTTTTACGGCACCGGGGATTTTCGGTGAATCGAAGAACAGGTTCAAGGCGAAACTATGTTGGACTCTCCCCTGGTTGGTGTGGCTGGCGGCCCTTCAATGCGGATGGTCGGATACAAAAATCGTGCTTGCGTTGGCAAGACAGGTGATAGCGGCATTCCAGGGAACGGACAATGTCCCCTGGTATACACCGCTTTTTTCGAGGCATTTTTTTATTTTTACCGCCGGGTTGGCCGTGCCCTTGTTTTATCTGTTCTTTATTTTGGTCACGGGTGCGCGGACCGCTTTGCTTAAAACCATGGCCCGTCATTGGCTGGCCGTCGCATGGGCGGTCTATGGGTTATTATGCTACGGGGCTTATGCGTACTTGTCTGTGCCGCGCATGTATTATTTCATATCCTTGCCGCTGGTTGTCCTGGGCTGTTATACGGTACAGACGTGCTATGAGCGCCTGCGGCGTCCGGCAGCGTTGGGAGATCCGCAACACATGACCGTTAATTTGGGTTTGGCCTCGTGGATGGTGGTTGTGCAGATCGTTCAGGCGGTCATTTACATCCGCCAGGCTTTTGGTTATAGCCCTGTTCATGAGCCGGCTGTTTATACCTGGGGGATCGCCGCAGCCGTCACGGCGCAGGCGGTGTGGGTGATCCGGTGGCGGGACCGGTGGGCAAAGCCAGAACTGATGCGGCCATGGTTTGGATTTATTGCGATGGAAACGCTCCTGGTGACATTTCAATTATGCGCCTTGTGGCAAATGTTCATTTATAGTCCCCGTTCCCAGCTGGCCCAAAATGTTTTGGCGGTCTTGATCGTCATGAGCGTCGTCAATAAAGTATTCTGGCCGCAGGTGCGCCGGCTGGGCGCCGCGATCATGCGATGTGTCCTTAACCCGGTCTGGACCGGTCCTTTGAGGTTCTGGGCGGACGCGGCATGTGTTTTATTCATTGCGGCGCTGATCTATGTGCCGGATCCCCAGGCAGCCTTGGCCAAAATGTTCATGGGGGAACATTTCCATCACTATGACATGATGGTCATGGAACCCGCGTTTGCCTGCCACATGGGCAACCTTTTATATATAGACACGTTCACAACTTATGGCTTTGGTATGCCCTTGATCATAGCCCGGCTGGCCGAAGGACTGGGCGGTTTTTCCGATCTGACCGTTTTCAATATCATCGTGGTGTTGAGTATTTTGTCCTTCATCTTCTTTTACGTGTTCCTGCGCTATTGGATCGGGAGCATTATATTGAGCCTGGCCGCGGTTTTGATCGGCATCAAATGGCAGATGTTCTACAGTTTTGCCTATCCGATGACCTTCACCTACGCGAACTCAACGGCATTGCGTTTCGGCACGGACGTGCTGTTCCTGGCGGCCATGATCATGCACATCAGGACCCACCGGCAAATATTTTTGTGGCTGGCCGCCTTGAGCGCCGGATTTGCCGTGTTCTTTATTGTCTCCACGGGACTCGATTTGATATTCGCTTTTTGGGCCTATTTGACCCTGCATTTGGTGTCCAGGCAATGGCGGCCTTACGTTATGCGTTCGACATCGCAGTGGTGGCAGACAGGCCTGATCTACGCAGCCCCGTTGGTCAGCGGCTTTGCCTTTTATGCCTGGGTGGCGGGCAAGTACGCGTTCGGCCGTCTGTTTTGGCATAATATGTCAGAAGCCCAGCGGTTGTTTTTGGACGGCTTTGTATTCAGCGCGTATTTTAACGGCTGGCGCCATGCCAAATATCTGGATGACTGGATGGGGCTGGTCTTGCCGGCGGTGGAATTAGGGACCATTATTTATGTGATCATCAAAGTACTGCAGAACCGGGGGCGGCAGGAACATTTCTTTTTATTGATCATGGCGGTTTACGGCTATAGCATGTACATGCATTTTGCGGCCTTATGCGTGGGAAATAATTATTACATGCGCGCCTTGCCGTTCGTGTTCCTCTGCTTTTACTGGATCAAGCGGGGGATCGACCGCCTTCCTGTAGTGTGGCAAAGGCGTGCGCCGCTGGCGGTGCTGGGGCTGACGGCCTTTGCCCTGTTGACCAACCATAATTACATCAGCCATCCCAATATGTTTTGCATTTCCCGCAACCCGATGGTCGATCCTCTGGTGGCCGAACCTTTACCCGAGGATGGGCGGCCGTATTTCTTCCACCAGGAGGCGGGGATCCTCGAGGAATTTTTAAGGCCGGTGAATTCATTGGGAGAGAAGGACCAGGGCTTTGTGTTCGAATATCAATTCCCCGACGACGAGACCTTAAAGGCGTATTACCGTAAAGAGGCCGATTTCTCCGGCGAAGGCGCGTTTATTGCTTCTTTGACATCACCCGGTGAACGCGTGCCGTTGCTCTCCAGCTGGGACTGGCGTATCCTGCAGGCCGCCGACCGCAAACCATTTTTTTACGCGGTCCCGTTTTTCGAGAACCGCCCTTTGCGCGCGCGCAGTTTTTCGACTGCGACCATGTACCACAAGGATTTCTTAAAACGTGAACTTGAACGGATGGAAAAACTCAAGCCAGAGATGGTTTTCGTCCAGCGCATGTACCTTGATCCGGACGTTCCAGCCCGGTATTTCTATAAAACAAACAATGAGCCGTTGATGCTCTTGCTGCAGTATATCCGTCAGCATTATGAGCCCTTCAGGGAAGGGGTTTATCTGGTGGCGATGAAACGAAAATTATGATGCGGCGGCATAAAGCCGATTTTTATTCCTGCCGGATGTATTTTATGGTATAATATTTTTTAGTCGTTTTCTCTAATATGAATATCCTCTACGTCGTTGACACATTTTCCATCATAGAACCCATGGGGACCCTGCAATTGTCAGGGATCACCAAGGCGCGCGGCCATAAAAGTTTTGTCTGCGCCATCGATGACGGGGACGTCTGGCGCAAGCTGGACGAAGAGCGCATCGACGCGGTAGCCTGTTCCTTTATGTCCACGGAGGCCGGTGGTTTTAACGTCCTGGTTCGCGGGATCCGCGAACGCTATCCGCGCATGCCTATCATCGCCGGAGGCCCGCACCCGACGTATTATCCGCAGATCATCAATACCTGGCCTTTGGACGCGGTGGTGGTCGGCGAAGGCGATCACGTGGTCGCGGAGCTTTTGGAAAATCTCTATTTGGGCAGGGACATTTCCCATTTGAGCAATGTGCACACCAGGGAGTTCAAGAACCCGCAGGGAAATTTGGTTGAAGCCCTGGACGCCCTGCCTTTTTCAGACCGCGATCTGCTGGACGGCATCGCGCCCTTCAAATACATCCCCATGAAATCGTTCTTTGCCACCCGCGGCTGTCCGTACAGCTGTTCTTATTGCTTTAACAGCGCTTTTAACAAGATGCACAAGGACAAGGGGGAGGTCCTGCGGCGCCGCTCCGTCGAGAATTTGATCCAGGAGATCGAGCAGGTGAAAAAGAATCACAAGATGGACTTTGTGCGTTTCGGCGACGACACCTTTGTCATGAAATACGATGCCTGGGTCGAGGAGTTCTGCGACAAATACCCCAAACGGGTGGGCGTGCCGTTCTATTTCCTGATCCATCCTAATTTGGCGAGCGAGCCTTTGATCAGCAGTTTGAAGAAGGCGGGATGCCATTCCATCATGCTGGGCATTGAGTCCGGCAATCAGGACGTGCGCCGCAAGGTCCTGGACCGTTATGTGGCGGACGCGACCATCAAGAAGGCCTTTGATCTTTACCGCAAATACGACATCAAAGTGTTCAGCAACACCATTTTGGCCTTGCCGGAGACGACCCTGAAAGAGGACCTGGAATCTTTGAATTTCACCCTGGACTGTCGCCCGTTCTATTCCGGTTTTACGGTGTTCACCCCGTTTCCCGGAACGGCCTTGGGGGAATATTCCAGGGCCAAGGGCTATGTCAAAGGCAGCGATGATTTCGCGGAAAGTTTTCCCATCAGCATGCAGTCCGGGTCCATGCTCAATACCGTGACCGACGAACAGCGCAGGATCCACCGCAATATCCTGACCCTGGCGCCGGTGGCGAACCTGTTTCCCGCGTTGCGCGCGCTGATCGTCAAGCATTTGATCTATTGGAAACCGAACATTGTTTTTGACGTGGTGGGGTTTGTGGTGCGCAATTACTGCAACATGAAGATATTCCCGTTCAGCAAGTCCGCGTACACGTTCGTGCAGCTGTTCAACAAAGTCGTGCGCATCGACAAGCACAACTACAACAGCAACAATGCGCGCCCTGTCAAAATCGATGATTTGCGCAAATTCGAACACACCCGCCTTTCCGCCGTCCAAAGCACGTGATCACTATCGTTTTTTTGGCCATTCTGGCCATCGTCGGGGCAGGGCAGGCCCTGGTCATCACGGCGCACATCTGCAGTTTTATCCCCATCCATTGGTCCGGGCCTGTGCCCGGGGGTCTTGAGCCCGAACGCGAAAGTTTCCTCTACCTGATCTTCCTGTGTGCCGCGCTCGTCTTGATGGCCGCGGCTTTTGTGTTTGTTCGTCCCCGGCTGGAGGACCGCTCCAAACGCCGGGGGTGGATGCAGTTTCTGGCCCTCGAGGCATTATGGCTCACGCTCATGCTCTTCGCCTTTTTCAAAGGACTGACCTACCGCTATCCTTTTTATAATGTTCTGCCTTATGAGAACGGCCGCTGGGTGGAACCGTTCTTTTATGGCGTTGTGGCCTTAAGTATTTTATCCAAGGTCTTCTGGCCGGAGATCCGCCGTTTTTGCAACGGATTTTATCCTCAATGGCTCGCCTTTACGCCGTCCGTATGGCAGAAGCGCGCGGCCGGCGCGGCATTCGCGGCGTTCATTTTTGTTCTATTGTTGCCCAATGGCGGTGATGTGAGCGCGTTGAGTTACGCGTGGGACCAGTTCAACCATTGGGATGATTTTTTTCTCTCCCGCTGGTGTCTACTCCACGGAATGGGCCCTTCCCGGATGGTATTTTTGTTATTCATGGCCGTCATGGTCTTCTGGACGGCCTTGTTTTTTATCGTTCAGGAATGGTTGAAAAGTTTTTGGCTGGCCGCGTTCGCGGTCTTGCTGGGCGTTAAGCTGACACTGTTCCATTACGGCATGGCACCGGCGGCGTGGCTGTTCCCGCAGGCCATCCTGCAGCCGGGCGTGGGCATCGCCTCCTGGCAGGGACTGGGCAATGTGCCGATGTATGATGCGTTGAGGGCGCGGGAATTCTTTTCGTTCTTTATGGGGTTTTCTTTGCCGGTTTTTTATGTCTTTACTCTTTTGTCCGTCAGGAATACCGTGATCACTATTATTGCCGCCTATGGCCTGCTCACCTATACGAATTATATCGCGCATCCGACGCTGTTTTCATACGGGGCCGTGGCTGTTCCCGCTGTTTTGCTGTTATGTTTCTGGTTTAACCATCTTGTGGGCCGGTTTTTTTTGCGCCACCGTAAACTGGTCTTTGCCGCGCTGGCATTGACGGCGCTGGGCGCACTTTTGACCAACCGGCTGTTTGTCACCTATCCGCACGCGGTCAACATGTATGGCCAGAATTTCAGCAAGGAACGTCAGTTCCTGGAGAATTCTCTAGATCTCACCGCCGATGCCGCCCTGATCCATGCAACGCTTAAAGCCAATGAGCCGGCGGCTGTGATCGGCAGTTTTGAATTGCCCCTGCTCGCCCGGGCCGGGCACCCGGCATTTTTCAAACACGCGCCGCTGATGCTGTCCGCGTTTTTGGGATCACCGTCGGTGCGCGGCCTGCGTTTGAAAACCAAGGACGATCTTTTAGAGACGATCGATCAGCTTGAGCAGATCCCGCCAGCCCATATCTTTGTGGAGAAGAAATTGTTGTCTTTGCCGCAAGAATTTTATCAAAGCACGGCCGGGATGGCGATCCTGCTGTCCTTTGTCCGCGATCATTATGAACCCGCAGGGCAGGGGAAGTATTTTGCCGTATGGCGGCGCAAATGAACATGATGAATGCCAATCGTTCGCTGATCGCTGTGATCGTTTGTCTGATCAGTATGCAAGCCGTTGTGCTACTGGCGTTGCTGTTGGGATCGGTCCCGCCCGGTCCGGGCATGGCCGACCAGGTCTTGCCGGAATGGGCCGCCAGCGTCAAGCCCAAATGGGACATGGCCTTATTCGCCGTTTTCATCCTGACCGCCTTGCTGGGGCAGGCGGCCGCGCTGTTCTGGCTTAAAGATGAATTGAAACAAGAGGGATGGTGGCGCGGCCGGCTGACATATTTGTCGGTTGAAGGCGTGCTGACATTTTTACTGGTCAGCGCCGCGTATAAAATGACCATTTATGACAACAGTCCTTTTCTGGCCCAGCGGGCTTTGGTCCTGTTGGCGGCGACAGCTGTCCTGGTCAAATTATTCTGGCACGAGATCAACCTTATATTAGAGAAGACGCTGTGCTGTTTTCGCGCTTTACGCGTTTCATCCGTTGCGGCGGATGCCCTATCCCTGGCCGTTATCATTGTTTTGATCTACGTCCCGGACCTTGAGGCCGTGGCCGCCCAACTGTTCATCGGCGAGCAATTCCACCATTTTGATTTCTTCATCATGTCCCCGGGTTGGGCGTATCTTAACGGCCAGTTGCCTTACGTGGACACGATCTCCCAATACGGGGTGGGGGTGCCAGCGGTCCTGGCGCGCCTTTCCATACTCTTCGGCGGTTTTGATTATGTGCCGGTATTGATCATGATCATGGTTTGGGTCATCGGGTATTATCTTTTGCTGTACGGCTTTCTGCGTTATTGGCTGACCAGCATCCCCCTGGCGCTGGCCGTGTTTTTCACGGCCTTTCGTTTGCAGATGTTCCATTACGGGGTCAGCCCCTTGTGCTGGATCTATCCTTCGACAACCCCGGTCCGTTTCGGTCTGGACATCGTGTGGCTGGGACTTTTGCTGGCGCATTTGCGCACGGGTAAAATACGGTTTTTGATCGCGGCTGCCGTGTACAGCGGTGTGGCTTTGTATTACATGACCTCGACGGGTATCTGTGTTTTGCTGACATTCTATTTTTACGCGGCCGTGCTTTTATCAGTCCCGCATCTTAGGCAGCAATATTTTTCCACCAAACGCCTTCAAATGATCGCCGCGGCCTGCATCCCGCTGGCGGGTTTAAGCGCTTTTATTCTGTTCTGGCTGACCTTAGGGGGTCCTGTATGGGCAAAAACCTTTTGGCACAATATGACGGAATATCTGTCATTTTTCGCCCACGGCCACGCCGGCGGCGTTCTGCCCATTTATGAGAGCTTGAAATACCGACATTTCTGGGCCTCCTTCATGGGTTTTGCTTTGCCGCTGGCGTATCTGGCGACCCTTTTGATCGCCGGGGCCATGGTCTATTTGAAGAAAGTCCGCACGGAATATGTCCTGGCCGCCGTGATCGCGGTCTACGGCCTGGCCAATTACCAATATTATGTCGTGCGTTCGGCGCTCACGAGTTATTATATGAACGGCCTGCCGTTCGTTTTGCTTGCCGGTTTCTGGTTGAGCGTTTGGGTCCAACGCCTGGACGCCGCGGGACGGCGGCGCATCATTTGGGGGTCTTTGCTGTTGAGCGTTTACGCCCTGACCACTAACCACAATTACATCAGTTATCCGAACATGTTCAATTTTTCCCGCAACCCCATGGTGGACCTGACCGTGGCCCAGCGCTTTCCGGACCGGCAGGGGTATTTCAATCATCTGGTCAAGTCCATGAAGGAAGAGGACAAGCTCCCCGTGAATTCTTTGGGCGACACCGTTGAGGACATCCGCACCGAAGATGATTTCAAGTCGGATGGGGAATTGAAGGGCTATTTCCGTCATGAATTCGATTTCTCCGACGACGCAAAACTTGTCCGGTCCCTGACAGCCGAGGGACAGCGCGCCGCGGTTTTAAGCAGTTTTGAGACCAAGATCTTGATGCAGGCCCGGCGCCCGCCGTTCTTTTATCATTTACCGCTGTTGACGTCCCAGCCAATGCGTTTGAGGGCTTATCCGGCGGACGCAGGCCACAGCCCCAATTTTCTTAAAGACACCTTGAGCCAGTTGGAGGAGAACAAGCCGGAATATGTGTTTATGGAGAGGGTCTTCCTGCAGGACAAAATTCCCGTGTCTTATCAGGAGAGCAATGCCAATGTCGTTGCCATTGCCGCGTATATCCGCGATCATTATGCGCCGGGGCCCCGGGGGAAATACCTTGTGGCCATGAAACGCAAAGAATAAAGGAGACCATATGGCCACCATCGAGGAATTCAGGAAGGTTGAGCTGATCGTTGCCCAGATCAAGGAAGTCAAAGAGCACAGCAATGCCGACCGCTTGTATGTCGTGCAGGTGGACACAGGTAAGGATGTGCGTCAAGTCGTGGCCGGCATCCGCAAGGCCTATACGCCCGAGCAATTGGTCGGCCGGCGTGTTATCCTCGTCGCCAATTTGGAACCCGCGGTCATCCGCGGAGAGACCTCCAACGGCATGCTGTTGGCCGCTTCCGATGAGAACGGCATGGCCCTTTTGATGCCGGACAAGGATGTGGCTTTAGGCAGTATTGTGAAATGATCGAACAATTAAAACAATTCGTTCCCTCGCCGGTGTGTTTGCAATGCGACGGGTGTTGCCGGTTTAAGTCCGCGGATTCACCCTGGAGGCCCAAATTGGGCCCCGAAGAGTCCGCCGGCCTTGCGCTGAAGATCACCGGCAAGGACTGGCTTGATGATGACGGGCATATCCGCACCCTGCGCCATTGCGGAGAGAACCTGTGCCGTTTTTTCAATCCCGGTGACCACACCTGCCAGATCTACGACAACCGTCCTTTTGAATGCGCGCTGTATCCGTTCGTTCTTTCGCGTTCGTCCGAAGGTATGGATGTCTACGTTCATTTGAGCTGCCCGTATGTCCAGGACACCGAGGGGTCGGCCGTGCTGGACGGATACATCGGATATTTGAAAGAATATTTCCAGACCCCGGCGGTGCTGGATTTCCTTAAACGCAACGCGGCCTTGCTCCACGATTATTCTATATTTTTTTCTGAATTGCAGCATTTGTTCACCATTAAGGATTTGCGGCTGTGATATTGACCCAGGACCTGCTGGCCCATAAGCCCCTGTTCGATTTTTTTTTGGCCCGCGACGAACGCCGCGTGTCCTGCTATCATTTTTCCTCCGTTTTTGCCTGGCAGGATTTTTTCCGTTTCACCTTTGAGGTCATCCATGACCGTTTGTGCGTGTTCGCGCATCAGCCGCAGGGGTGTTTCCTGTATACGCCTCCCGTGGGCGGTGGGCTGGATATAGCGACGGTGGAAGAATGTTTCAAACGCATGGGCAAAAACCGTCTGGCGCGCGTGGAAAATATTTGCGATAACCAATTGCCCGCGCTCGTTTGCAAGGAGTATAATAGCCGTCACAAAGCGGATGAATACATTTACCGCAGGCAGGACATTGCGGGCCTGCGCGGCAACGCGTACAAGTCCCGGCGCCATGATGTGAATCTGGCGGTCAGGCAGTACCCGATCTTTGAGCAGTATGAGGACCGGTATTATCAGGGATGCATAGCCCTTTATGAACGCTGGGCCGCCCAACGTGCCCGTTGCCGTGATGAGGACGTTCACCGCGCCATGCTGGAGGATAATCGCCGTGTGCATGCCCTCGTGATCGCGCATGCCGGGGCGTTGGGGCTGATCGGGCGCGTGGTCATTATCGACGGGGAAGTGGCCGCGTACACGTTTGGATATCCGCAGAACGATCATACTTTTTGCGTGCTTTTTGAGGTCGCTGACCTCGCCAGGCCGGGGTTGGCGTCTTATATTTTTAACCGTTTGTGCGCGGACGAGGCCCTGGGCCCTTTCGAGTTCGTCAACGCCATGGATGATTTCGGCATGCCCGGCGTGGCCAGGGCCAAGGAATTGTTCCATCCCGTGCTGAAGGTTGCTTTGTATACCCTTACTGAAATTTAAGGATCTTTAACGTTGAAAATCCACAGCGCTGAAATTGTTGTTTTTGACGTGGAGACCACGGGTCTTTTTCCGCAGGACGGGGACCGCATCGTTGAGATCGCCGCGATGAAGGTCAAAGGGGGAAAGGTGGTGGACCAATTTTATTCCCTGGTCAACCCCAAACGGCCCATTCCGCCGGAGGCCACCAACATCAATCAGATCACCGAAGACATGGTCGCGGATGCTCCCACGGCTGACACGGTCCTGCCGAATCTCATCGATTTTATTTCCGGCGGCTGTGTGGCCGGGCACAATGCGCGTTTCGACATGGGGTTTTTGTGTTATGAACTGTCCTTATTCGGCCGGCGGCTTAAAGACGATACGCCCGTTGTGGACACGCTTAAGATGGCCAAGGGACTTCTGCCGTATTTGAGTAGTTATAAACTTTCTTATCTGGCGCGTTCCTTGGGGGTCACCGTCACCCAAACCCATCGCGCCATGGCGGACGTGGAATTGACCGTGGCCGTGCTTTTGCGGATGATGGAAATGGCCGCGGACAAGAATGCCGACGACGTAGGCACATTCCTCACCAAGTTCGGCGTTGAGAAACCGTTGTTCAAACTGGTCCAGGTCGCCCAGGACTCCCTGTTTTAATGAGCGTATGACTTATGGATCTTCTTCACCGGACCCTGCCCCTGAAGGCCGGCGCGTTTGAGATTTTCGCGGCCTTTAAGGACCGGCCGTACGCGTTTTTTTTAGACAGCGGCATTCAAACTCCTGCCGGACGTTTTTCTTTCATCGGTTTTTCCCCATCCAGCATCATCGAGGGACATCTCCTTCAAGACCTCGGGCGTTTGCGCGCGGCATTTGACAAGCACAAGGTCCAGGCCAAGGATTTTCCCCATCCTTTGCCCGGGGGCATGGTTGGTTACATCGGATATGACCGGAGGTTCTTTTTTGGTTTTTATGACACCATCATTGGCATCGATCACGCGGCAGGGGCCATCCACGTTACATCAACAGGATCGCCGCAACGGCTGCAGGAGATCTTACGCCTGCTGGACAACCCCCCCGTAATACCTTCCCGGCCTGTTTTGCCGCCGCTTGAATTGACAAGCAATTTTGACAAAGACGGGTATGCGGCCATCGTGCGCCGCGCGCTGGAACATATCCGTGCCGGGGACATTTATCAGATCAATTTGTCCCGCGAGATCCGCGCTTCCGGTACCGGCATTGATCCGATGGCTGTCTACGGGGCCCTGCGCCGTATTTCCCCGTCGGACCACAGCGCGTATTTCACCGACGGGAAAAACCATATTTTGAGCAGTTCCCCTGAGCAGTTCATCGCCGTCAACGGCAGGCGCGTGCGTGTCAGGCCCATGAAAGGCACGCGGCCGCGCGGGCAAACGCCCGTGGAGGATGCCCGTTTTCGCCGTCAGCTGGAGACGAGCGCCAAAGAGATCGCCGAACTTTTGATGGTCACCGACCTTGAGCGCAATGACCTGGGCCGGGTTTGCGATTACGGGTCGGTGCGCGTGTCCGAGATGCGCGCCATTGAAGAGTACGCGACCGTGTTCCAGGCCACATCCACCGTTGAGGGGACATTGCACCGCGGCTGCGACGGGTTTGATGTCCTTAAGGCGTGTTTTCCCAGCGGTTCCGTGACGGGCTGTCCCAAGATCGCGGCCATGACGATCATCGAGCGTTTGGAAACGGCCGGCCGCGGATCGTACACCGGGGCGTTGGGGTACATGAGTTTTACGGGAGACATGGATTTCAACGTTTTGATACGCACCCTCATCGTTGCCCCTGACGGCATCACCTTTAACGTCGGCGGGGGCATTGTCGCGGATTCCGATCCCTTCATGGAATATGAAGAGACCGTGCTCAAGGCCCGGGCCATGGCAAAGGCCCTGGGGATGCCATGACCATTTTTTTAGACGGCAAATATATTCAGCCCGACGACCAACTCCTGGACGATCTGACCCCGGGCCGCCGGCGTCTGCGCGGTGTGTTCGAAACCATGCGCGCCCGGCAAGGCCGTATCATTTTTTGTGACGAACATCTCCGGCGCCTGTCCGATGGGCTCAAATGCCTTGGCCTTGAAGATCCCCTGTCCCGTCGCCGCTGGAAAAACGTTCTGCGCCGATTGTTGGAACAAGGCCCTTGTGCGCATTCCCGGGTGCGCATTTTGGTGTGGCGCGAAGGCCGTTGTTTGCGTTATGCCGCGATGGCCCTCAAATACGAACCTCCTCCAATGTCACAATACCGCCGGGGAATAAGGGTCGTGACAGCGGCGACCCGCCGGAGGGCTTCTTTGCGGCACGCCAGGGTGAAGTCCTTGGACTATTTCCTTTTTGCCGACGCTTACCAACGGGCCGCGGCCTTAGGGTTTGACGAAGCCCTTTTACTCAACGCCCAAGGACACGTTTTCGAGGCCAGCCGGGCCAACATTTTTGTCCTGCACAACGGTGTTCTGCTGACACCGCCGCTGGGCAGCGGATGTCTTGACGGGATCATGCGCGGCCGCGTCATCCGTCAGGCCCTGCGGCACAAGATCCTGGTGCGCGAACGCAGTCTCACGGCCAAAGACGTCATCCATAGCGACGGCGCTTTCATCACCAACGCCCTCATCGGGGTCATGCCCCTGGCCTCGGTCGACGGGCAGGCGCTGAAATTCCCTGATATACGCCTTGCCCTTTTGCAGTGATGCCGTTATAATGACGCCTTAGAGAGAGTTATTATGAATAAGAATATTTATTCTTTATTGTTTATCCTGTGCCTTGTCTGTCCGGCGCGCGTTGGGGCGCAGGAGGAGCCGGTGGACGCGGTATGGCTTTTGACCCTGGACACCATCAAGGCCGAATCCAGCCAATTGATGGCGCAAAATACCCGGTTGAACGCTGACTATCATGCACTTCTTGAGGAGACCGATCAGTTGAATGCTTCTATTGAAGGGCAGGGCGGGAAAAACGCAGCGCTGGCCGATTTTTTAAAGACCAGGCATGGCCGCAGCGACCAGCAGGTCCGTATCCAGGAACTGGAGAGGCAGATCAAGGCGTCCCGTCGGGGTGCGTCCAAGCCAGAAAATGAACTGGACCGTTTGCGTCAAGAACTTAAAATTGAAAAAGCCAATGAGGCAAAATTGGAAAAAACGCAATAGGGGGAGGTTTTTATGGCAAAAACGAAAACAAACAAAAGCGCGCCGGTGTGCGCGTTGATCGAAGTGAGCATCACCCCGCAAAAGGACGCGGGGTTCGACCGTATCGCCGAGCGCATTTACAGTTATCCGCAGGTCCAAAGCTGTTATCTGGTCTCGGGCGGTTACGACCTTTTGGTCGTGGTCGAAGGCGACAATATCCAGACGGTGGCTGATTTCGTGGCGGCGAAACTGTCCTCCATGGCCAACGTCAGGCAGACCACCACGCATTTCCTGCTGCGCAAATACAAAGAACAGGGACAGGTCCTGCATCAGCCCAAAAAAGAACGCCGCGAGACCATCTCTTACTAGGATCTTTATGCGTATTTCCAAACGAGTTCATGAGCTGGCGCCCTCGGGGATCCGCGCGTTTTTCGACCTGGTCCTCGGGATGAAGGACGTTATTTCTTTGGGGGTGGGCGAGCCGGATTTCGTCACGCCGTGGCACGTGCGTGAAAAAGCCATCCAGTCCCTCGAGCAGGGATACACGTCGTACACTTCCAATAAGGGCATGGTCGAACTGCGCCGGCAGATCGCGCGGTTTTTGGAGGCCCGTCATGGCCTTGTCTACGACCCCGAAGAGGAGATCCTCATTACCGTCGGGGTCAGCGAAGGCCTGGACGTGGCCATGCGCGCCCTTTTGAACCCCGGGGAAAAGGTCCTGGTGCCGGATCCTTCCTATGTCGCCTATGGTCCTGTCGTGGAACTCGCCGGAGGCACGGCCATCACTTTACCGACGGGGGTTGCCAGCGGTTTTAAAGTCACGCCTCAACAGATCGAGTCCGCGGGGGCAGGCGCCAAAGCGCTGTTGTTGAATTATCCCGCCAACCCCACCGGCGCGTCCTATAACAAAAAAGAACTGGAAGCGGTCGCCCAGGCGGCTCAAAAGCGGGACCTGATCGTGATCAGCGACGAGGTCTATGACGAATTGACCTATGATTTTGAGCACACCCCGCTGGCGAAATTTTCCGGCATGCGCGAACGCGTCGTCTATCTCAACGGGTTTTCCAAGGCCTATGCCATGACGGGTTTCCGCATCGGATATGCCTGCGGCCCGGCGGACATCATCGGGGGCATGACGAAGATCCACCAGTACACCATCCTGTGCCCGTCCATCACCGGCCAGATGGCGGCCATGGAAGCGCTGAACAATGGGGCCAAAGACGTCGCGGCCATGAAAAAAGAATACGACCGCCGGCGCCGTTTCATCGTCGAGGCCCTCAACGGCATCGGGCTATCCTGTGTCATGCCCCAGGGGGCGTTTTACGTTTTCCCGTCGATCAGATCAACGGGGGAGAACTCCCTGGATTTCGCCAAAAACCTTTTGCAGCAGCAGAAGGTGGCCCTGGTGCCCGGGGTCGCTTTCGGGAAGTCATTCACCGATCACGTGCGCATTTCTTACGCGTCCAGTTATGATAACCTCAAAGAAGCGGTGCGCCGCATCGCATTGTATTTGAAACACAAGCCGAAAGGAAATTGATGCGCAAGATACACGCGCCGAAAGCGCAGCGTAAAAAAGAAGACGCCGAATTTGAGATCGGCTTCTATGAGAAAATCATAGCCGACACGCCGGATTTCATCCAGGCCCTGGCCGCGCTCGGTGATCTGTATACCAGGGCGGGGTATTGGCAAAAAGGCCTGGACGTGGACGTGCGGCTGTCCGGGCTCAAACCGGATGACCCCGTTATTTTTTATAATCTTGCCTGCAGTTACGCGCTGTTGAACCAGACCCGCGCGGCATTGAACGCTTTGTCCAAAGCCATCGAGTTGGGCTACGATGATTTCCGGCATTTGCGCTCGGATGGCGACCTGGAAAATCTCCTGAAGGACGCGCATGTGCAGGCGTTCATCAAGCGGCTGGAAAAAAGAAAAATTAAAGGAGCGATATGAGCTTAGTGGTCCTTGGCACCGTGGCGTTAGACCATGTTAAAACACCGTCGGGGAGCAAAAAGGACATGCTGGGCGGGTCCGCCGCCCATTTTGCCATGAGCGCGCGGCTTTTCACCGAGGTCCATCTGGTGGCGGTCGTGGGGCGGGATTTTCCAGAACGCCATCTCGATTTCCTGCGTCGCAAAGGCATTGACCTGACGTCGCTGAAGATCGGCCAGGACAAAACATTCCGCTGGAGGGGAGAATATAAAAAAGAAGACCTGAACACGGCCCTGACCCTGGCAACGGAATTGGGCGTGCTCCAAAATTACGTTCCTGAGGTGGCGGACCATCAGCGGCACATGCCCAACGTGTTTTTGGCCAATTGCGACCCGGACCTGCAGATGGAACTTTTGTCTCATTTGAAAAACCCCCGTCTGATAGGCCTGGACAGCATGAATTTGTGGATCACGCATAAACAAAGATCTTTAAGGCGGCTGATGAAAATGGTGCATTTGTTCGTTGCCAACGACGGGGAAGCCCGCGCTTTGACCGGCGAACATAACCTGATCGCGGCAGCCAAGCGTCTGTGCCGGATGGGGCCCCAAATGATCGTCATTAAAAAAGGCGAACACGGGGTTTTATTCTACAGCGACCGGTTCATGTTCTCTTTCCCCGCTTATCCGGTCGAGAAAGTGGTGGACCCGACGGGCGCGGGGGACACCTTTGCCGGCGGGCTCATGGGGTATTTGAGCAAGGCGCGCAAGGCCGATGAGAGGTCGTTGCGCAAGGCACTGCTGTACGCCACGACCGTGGCGTCGTTTAACGTGCAGGGTTTCGGGATGGCCATGACAGCGCCCCTGACCATGCGCGAGGTTGAAAGGCGCGCGCACCGTCTGGTCAGGTTTTTCAGCGTTTAACCCAAAAGGGATCTTATGACCTTGGTCGAACAGGTGGGCCTGGTGGCTTCCATCGGCTTACCGTTGTGGAACATCCCGCTCATCATCCGGATCGTCAAACGCCGCTCGTCGGCGGACCTTTCCATGGTCTGGGTCATGGGCGTATGGGTGTGTTCCCTGCTCATGGTGCCGTCGGGTTTTATGTCCAAGGACATTGTCTGGCGCAGTTTCAGCCTCGTGAATGCCGTCCTTTTTACCGGCGTCGTGATCGCCGCGTTCAAATACCGCGAAGGCAGTCATGGCAAAGGATAAAACGATCAGATGCGGGATGGTGGCCATCGTGGGCAGGCCCAATGTGGGCAAGTCCACACTGCTCAACGCTTTGTTGGGTGAAAAAGTGTCCATTGTTTCCAACGTGCCGCAGACGACACGCCACCAGATCCGCGGCATCTACACCGACGGGCGCGGGCAGATCGTTTTTATCGACACGCCGGGATTGCATCTGGGCCGTGATGCCCTGGACAAGCACATGAACCGCGTCTCGGCCGGCTCTGTGGACGGTGTCGATTGCGTCATCCATCTGGTGGATGCCAGCGAACATGTGGGCCAGGAAGAGCGCCATGTCGTGTCCCAGCTGAAGGACTGCGGCAAGCCCGTGATCGTCGGATTGAACAAGGTGGATGTGACCAAAGGCAAATACGTTCCCGACTACATCAAGCTATGGGAGGACATGCGTGGCAAAACAGTGACGGAAATGCCGGATTTGGTCCTGTTCCCGCTCTCCGCATTAAAAGGCACCAACGTGTCCAAACTCGTTGACCTTGTGTTCGAGCGTTTGCCCGAAGGGCCCATGTTGTATCCGGAAGATACCATCACCGACCTGCCGCGGCGCATGGCCATGGCGGACATCATCCGCGAAAAACTTTTTCGCGTCATGCGTGAGGAAGTTCCCCATTCGATCGCGGTCATCATCGAAAAGGCCCAGCCGCGCAAGGGCAAGACCCTGCACGTGCAGGCCCTGATCCTTGTTGAACGCGACAGCCAGAAGGAGATCGTCATCGGGAAAAAAGGCGATGTCCTGAAAACAGCCGGGATCGAGGCCCGCCCGGAACTGGAAGAGCTCTGCGGCGGCAAGGTATTTTTGGAAATGTTCGTCAAGACGCGAAGGCGATGGCGGGATGATCCGGAAATGCTTGAAGAGATGGGTTATGTTGAGCAATAAACAGATCGCCGTTGTCATCAGGCGTTTGAAGGTGGCCATGCGCGATTGGCCGGACCCGTCGGTGACCTTGGTCGGGAAAAAATGGAAAGACCCGTTTTTGGTGCTCATCTCCTGCTTATTGAGCTTGCGGACCAAGGACGAAACCACCCTGCCGGCCTGCGAGCGTCTGTTCGCGCGCGCCAGGGATATCCGCGGCCTCTTGAACATACCGGTCAAGGAAATGGAAAAATTGATATACCCCGTCGGGTTTTACAGGACCAAGGCCCGCACCATCCACGGTGTTTGCCGGGACCTGCGCACACGTTTCAACGGCAAGGTCCCGGAGGACCTGGAGCAATTGCTGACCCTTAAGGGTGTCGGCCGCAAGACGGCAAACCTCGTTGTGACCGAGGGCTTTGGCAAACCCGGCATTTGCGTGGACACGCACGTGCACCGGATCTCCAATCGCCTGGGGTATGTTCAAACCAGGACCCCCGAGGAAACGGAATTTGCTTTAAGGGCAAAATTGCCGGCGCAATACTGGATCGCATATAACGCGATGCTGGTCACGTGGGGCCAGAACGTGTGCAAACCCGTTTCACCGCTGTGTTCGCGATGCCCCGTCAGCAAAATATGCAGGCGGGTCAATGTGGGGATCCACCGATGAAATTATTTTTATATTTCTCCGAAATGATCGGCATGGATGTCCTGGACTCCCAGGGGCAGTGGGTGGCTGGAGTGCATGACATTGCCATGAACCCCCAGGGGGACATTTATCCCAAGGCCACGGAACTCATTGTCCGGCGGGGGTTCTTGGACAAGGAGTATGCCCGCGTCGCGTGGGACGATCTCATCTATATCGAGGAAGAAGTGCGGCTGAAGACGAGCGCCGCCCAAATGGTTTTTACCAAAGACCATCCCCGCTGCGATTTCACCCTGCGCCGCGACATCCTCGACCAGCAGGTCGTGGATACCGACGACCAGCGGGTGGTGCGCGTCAACGACATCCACCTGCTGCGCGTTGAGAACCTTATTTATGCCGCCCACGTGGACGTCAGTTTGCGCGGTCTGGTGCGCCGTTTGGGATGGACCGGGCCCGTTGACCTTCTGGTATGGTTTTTTCGCCGCCAATCCCCGTATTTGACGCTGGAAGAGCTTATTCCCTGGAAAAATACGCAGGTCCTGCCGAAACTGGGGCGCATGAAAAGCGTGCTGAAGCTAGACGTCACCAAAAATAAATTGTCCGGCATTCCGCCGGCGGCGCTGGCAGATATCATGCAGGACCTGGACATTTTTGCCCGTGTATCGCTTTTTAAGTCCTTTGACGCGGCTTTGCAGAACAGGGTTTTCACCGACATGCCGCTGGCGCGCAAGGAAGAATTGATCGACCAGCTCGAAGAGCCTGAGGTGGCGGCCCTCATTCAAAACATCCCGGCGGACGAAGCCACGGACCTTTTGATGAAACTGCCGCGCGCCAAGACCCATCAGCTTCTGCGTTTGTTCGGCTTGGAAGCCAGCAAAAAACTGCGCAAACTGCTGAGTTTTGCCAAGGATTCTGCCGGCGGGCTCATGACCACCGAATACCTGTCCCTCAAGCCGGATGCCACGGTGGCGGATGCCATTGCGAAGATCAAGGACAACACCGATTTTCCCGGGAGCATTTTTTTTCTTTACATCATCGACGACAACCATAAATACCTGGGAACGACGTCCTTGCGGCGCTTCATCAACGCGCAACCGGCCACTCCTTTATTGCGGACATGTTATCCCGAGGACGTGCATGTTTACACGGAAGATGATATCGAGCAGGTGGCGCTGCTGCTGGAGCGTTACAAATTTTCTTCCATTCCCGTCCTTAACCACGAGGGCATTTTGCAGGGGGTCATCACCATCGATGACGTCATGGAAGAATTGATCGCGCTGGTGTGGAGCAAATACAAGGAAAAACTTTAATGAAGAATATTCTGGACGCTGTGCGCAAGCATCCGACCGTTGCCAGGATCATCCTGTTTTTTTCCATCATGGGTCCGGGCATCATTACGGCCAACGTGGACAACGACGCGGGCGGCATCGCCACATATTCTCTGGCCGGCGCGCATTACGGCTACACGCTGTTGTGGTCCATGCTGCCCATCACGGCGGCCCTGATCGTCGTGCAGGAGATGTGCGCGCGCATGGCGGTCGCCACCGGCAAAGGACTGGCGGACCTGATCCGCGAGAATTTCGGGGTCAAGGTCACGTTCTATCTGATGCTGGTCCTTCTGGCCGTCAATATGGGCAACGTGATGGCGGAATTCGCCGGGGTCGCGGCCAGTATGGAAATTTTCGGGGTCAGCAAATATGTTTCGGTGCCTTTGGCCGCGTTCTTTGTCTGGATGCTCGTGGTCAAGGGAAACTATAAATCCGTCGAGAAGGTCTTTCTGCTGGCCTGTTTTTTTTACGTGGCGTACATCATTTCCGGCTTCATGGCCAAACCGGATTGGGGCCAGGTGATGCGCCAGACCGTGGCCCCGCAGATCACGTTCGATCTCGGTTATTTTGTGATGCTCGTCGGTCTCGTGGGGACCACCATCGCGCCCTGGATGCAATTTTACCAGCAATCCTCAACGGTGGAAAAAGGGGTGCCGCCGGAGGAGTATAAACTCGTGCGGCTGGACGTCATCGTCGGTTGCGTCACCGCGCCCGTTGTGGCGGCTTTCATCGTCATTGCCTGCGCCGCGACGCTGTATCAGGCCGGGGTCGGGATCCAGGACGCCAAGGACGCGGCCGTGGCCCTGCAGCCCTTTGCCGGCATCCACGCGACATGGCTCTTTGCGTTCGGTCTTTTGATCGCGTCGCTCTTTGCCGCGTCCATCCTGCCTTTGTCCACCGCGTATTCGATCTGCGGAGGCATGGGCTGGAACGAGGGGGTGAGCAAACGCTTTGACGAGGCGCCGCAATTCTTCGGCCTGTATACGGCCATGATCGTCGTCGGGGCAGGCATGGTCCTCATCCCGGATTTCCCTTTATTGAAAGTCATGTACCTTTCGCAGGTCGGCAACGGAGTGCTGCTGCCGTTCATTCTCATTTTTATGCTCAAACTGGTCAATGACCCACAGATCATGGGGGAGTTCGTCAACAAGCGCGCCATGAACATCGTGGCCTGGTTCACGGTGGCCGTTGTCATCACCCTCACCCTGATCATGGCTGGTTTCAGTTTTGCCCGGATGGTTTAGGAAAAACGGGTTCTTAAAATTTTTTGTAGATATTCGGTGAATTTTTGGTAAAGTTATGGCACAATTATTTCATATGGGAAAAAAAATAGGGCTCACCTACGATCTTAAAAGCGATTGGCAGGCGTCTTCCGACGACCCTGTTGACGCGGCTGCCGAACTGGACAGCTCGCGCACGGTCGAATGCCTGAAAAAGGCGTTCGAGTCGGCGGGACACACGGTCAAACTCATCGGCGGCGTGAAACACCTGCTCAAGATGCTGCCCGATCCCGGCGTGGACATTGTTTTCAACATCGCCGAGGGCCATCGCGGCCGCAACCGCGAAGCCCAAGTGCCGCTCATCCTGGAATTGTTCAACATCCCTTTTGCCGGAGCGGACGCGCTGACGCTGGGCATCACCCTTGACAAGGTGGCGGCCAAGAAATGTTTTATCGCCGACGGCATCCCGACGGCGCGCTACTTCAAGGCGACCGCGGAGGATGACTTAGGCGAGCTCAATACCATCGGTTTCCCTTTGTTCGTCAAGACCCTGCACGAAGGGACCTCCAAAGGGATCACGCCGGGCTCGCGCGTGGAGAACTTCAAGCGCCTGAAGAAACAGGTCGATTTCATCAACATGAATTACAAACAGCCGGCGCTGGTGGAGGAATTCATCAA
The DNA here is from genome assembly GCA_030650275.1 of Candidatus Omnitrophota bacterium. NCBI lineage: Bacteria > Pseudomonadati > Candidatus Omnitrophota > Candidatus Omnitrophota bacterium. The sequence continues at coordinate 41,528 of JAUSEK010000023.1, forward strand.
GGGCACCGAATTCACCGTCGGGATCATCGGCAATGACCCGCCGCAGGCCATGCCGGTGGTGCAATACGCCATCGACGGCAAGACCGAACTGGGCAACGCGTTTTACACCTATGCCCACGTGGTGGACAAAAGCGTTGAGTACATCTGTCCGGCGCCTATCGACGAGGATCTCGCCAGGAAACTGCAGGACATCGCGATCCGTGCTTACAAGAGCGTCGACTGCCGTGATTTCGGGCGCGTGGACTTTCGCATGGACAAGGAAGGTAAGCCGTATGTCCTGGAAATAAACCCTTTGCCCAATTTGAGCCCCGATGACGTTTTTGTGCTCTTCGGCAATGCGCTCAAGCTGACGTACAACCAGATCATTAACAAGATCCTGGACGAGGCCCTGGTGCGTACGGGCCTGCTCCAGAGGGAGGAAGCGTACAAAAAATGAACCCTGTTGCCGCGCCCGCTCAAGAAGAAATAGTCTCTTTGGACCTTCCCAACATCCCTTTGTCCGCCGGTGAAAAACGCATCATCAAGTTTTTTCCGGGAGCGACCCTGGCGGATTGGGAGGATTGGCGCTGGCAGATCCGCAACCGTATCCGCACCTTTGAGCAGATCTCCAAATTCATGACCCTGACCCCCAACGAAGAAAAAGGGGTGAAGGGGGCGGGGGACAAATTGACCATGTCCATCCCGCCGTATTTCGCGGCCTTGATCGACCCCAAGGATACCGGCTGTCCCATCCGCCTGCAGTCCGTGCCCCAGGCCTTTGAATTCGAGACCGCGCCCGAAGAAATGCGCGACCCCTGCGGCGAGGACAAGGATTCCGCCGTGCACGGGCTGGTGCACCGTTATCCGGACCGCGTCTTGTTCCTGGTCAATGAAATGTGCGCCATGTATTGCCGCTACTGCACGCGTTCGCGCATGGTCGGCGACGGCAACCATACGCTCAACATTGCCACGTACGACGCAGCGCTCAACTACATCCGCGGGCACAAGGAGATCCGCGATGTGCTGATCTCCGGCGGCGACCCCTTGACCCTGGGCGACCGCATGCTCGAGTACATCATTTCCAGCGTCAAGGCGATCCCCCATGTTGAATTCGTGCGGATCGGCACCCGCATCCCGGTGACACTGCCCCAAAGGGTGACGCCGGAACTCCTGGCCATGTTCAAGAAGTATTCGCCGATCTGGATGAGCATCCATTTTAACCATGCCCGGGAGATCACACCACGCGTCAAGCATGCCTGCAACATGATCGCCGACGCCGGCATTCCCATGGGCAGTCAGACCGTTTTGCTCAAAGGGGTCAATGACGATCCGGTCGTGATGAAAAAACTCATGCACGAACTTTTGAAGATCCGCGTGCGGCCGTATTACATTTACCAGTGCGACCCCATCATCGGCTCCAGGCATTTCCGCACCAGTGTCGCAACGGGCATCAACATCATGCAGAACCTGCGCGGGCACACCACCGGTTACGCGGTGCCCACCTACGTCATTGACGGTCCGGGCGGGGGAGGCAAGATCCCCATCTCGCCCGAGTACATTGTTTCCAAAGACAACGGCCGTTACGTCCTCAAGAACTTCGCGGGCAAAATATACACCTACGTGGACCCCACCTACTAAGCGTTTGACAATTCGGGCATTCCTATTATAATACACACTTCACCAACCTGTTTCCCCTTGAAGGAGTTGTGACACGCGATGCTGGAAGTCAGGATCTCAGACAAGAACAGTTTCGAGAAGGCCATGCGGCAGTTCAAGAAGCAATGCCAGAAGGATGGTTTTCTCGTTGAATTGAAAGAACGCCGTTTCTATTGCAAGCCCTCCGAGCGTAAGCGCAAAAAAGGCAAACGATAACCCCTTCTACGTGATCAAAGTCAAGCGCGCCCTCATTTCCGTTTCTGACAAGGCCGGGTTGGCGCCATTCGCCCAGGGCCTTGACCGTTTGGGCGTTGAGATCATCTCCACCGGCGGCACCGCCAAATTCCTGCGCGCCTTGAAAATCCCCGTCATTGAAGTTTCCGATTATACCGGATTTCCTGAAATGCTCGACGGCCGGGTCAAGACCCTGCATCCGAAGATCCACGGCGGGCTTTTGGCCGTGCGCGACAATCCCGAACACCTCAAACAACTCAAAGAACAAAGCATCGGCCTCATTGACATGGTCGTTGTGAACCTGTACCCGTTCGAGAACGTCGTACAGAAAAAGAACGTCTCGCTGGACGATGCCGTGAAAAACATCGACGTGGGCGGACCGGCCATGCTGCGCTCGGCGGCGAAGAACTATAAAAGTGTTGCCGTCATCTGTAATCCCGCGCGCTATTCGGAAGTCCTGCAGGAATTGAAAAACAACAGCGGCATCCTGTCCGGCAAGGTCCTGGTCAATCTGGCCCTCGAAGTTTTTGAGCGCACCGGCACGTATGACGCCGCCATCCACGCGTTCTTGCACAGCCGTTTCAAAGGCGACAATGCTTTTTCCGAGTTCCCCAAAGACATCCTTTTGCGTTTTTCCAAAATGCAGGACCTGCGTTACGGCGAGAACCCCCATCAGGCCGCGGCGTTTTATACCGACCCCGCCGTCGGCGGGGCAGGCGGGGCCAGGCCGGGCCTGGCCGGCATGAAGCAATTGCACGGCAAAGAACTTTCCTTTAATAATATCCTCGACATTCAGGCCGCCGCGGCGATCGTGCGCGATTGCGACGGGCCCGCGGCCGTCATCATCAAACACAGCAGTCCCTGCGGCGCGGCCCAGGCCGTGTCTTTGGACAAAGCGTACCGCAAGGCCTTTGCCTGCGACCCTTTGTCCGCCTTCGGGGGTATCATCGGCCTCAATCGTTCCGTCGACGTCAAGACGGCCCGGGCCATCGTTCAAAGCGGGTTCATGGAATGCATCGTGGCCCCGCAATTTGAAAAAGCAGCGTTCGCGCTGTTGTCGCAAAAAAAGAATGTACGGCTTTTGGAACTGGACATCTCCAGCCTGCCCGAGGAAAAATACGATTTCAAGAAGGTCATGGGAGGGCTGTTGCTTCAGGACAAAGACAATCGTATTTTGAAGGCCGAAGAATTGAAGGTTGTCACCAAAGTAAAACCCGACAAGGCCCTTCTTGAAGCCATGCTGTTCGGCTGGAAACTCATCAAACACGTCAGGTCCAATGCCATTGCCGTCATCAAGGGCACGCAAGCCGTCGGCATCGGCGCGGGCCAGACCAGCCGTGTTGACAGCGCCATCCATGCCCTGCGCAAAGCAGGCAAAGCGGCCAAAGGCGCTGTTCTGGTTTCCGACGCTTTTCTGCCCAAGCCCGATACCGTCACCATCGCGGCCAAAGCCGGGATCAAGGTCATCGTCCAGACCGGCGGGTCCATCATGGACCTGGATGTCATCAAAGAAGCGGACAAACGCAAAGTCGCCATGGTGTTCACCGGCGTGCGCCACTTCAAACACTGATGGTTGCTTTTGATCCCCACCAATACCTGAATTCCTTTACGAATTTTGAGAACACCCTGCATCAGCTTAAGGACAAGGATTTTAATCTGGCCCGTGTCGTCGAGTTATTGGATCTTCTGGGCCGGCCGGACAAAGATCTCAAGATCATCCACGTTGCCGGCACCAAGGGCAAGGGCTCAACGTGCGTATTTTTAAGTTATATTTTGGCGGCAGCGGGTTTTCGCGTCGGCCTTTACACTTCCCCGCATTTGCACCGGATCAATGAACGCATCCGCGTTCTGGACAAGGACAGCGTTGAGCGCCGCGAAGATTTTGCCGGGATGATCACCGAGGAACAGCTGGCCCAGACCGTCAGCGTCCTGCGCGGGCACATCGCGGCCATGATGAACCGGGGTTCATTCCTGACTTATTTTGAGGTATTGACCGCGGCGGCGCTATATTTTTTCAGTCAGCAGCGCCTGGATTGGGTCATTTTGGAGACCGGTTTGGGCGGGCGCCTGGACGCGACCAACGCGGTGGACGCGCTGGTGGCGGTCTTGACGCCGGTCAGTCTGGACCACACGCATATTTTAGGCAAGACGCTGGAGCTGATCACCGTCGAGAAATCAGGGATCATCAAAAGTTCCCGCCAAAGGGCCGTGATCGCGCCCCAGGACGAAAAAGTCATGGCCCTGATCTTGAACCGCTGCCGCGAATTCGGTATCCCGCCGATCGTGGTGGACACGGCCAGATATCAGGACCTGAAGGTTTCTTTAAAAGGAGAACATCAGAAGGTCAACGCGTCCACGGCCGTGCATGTGATCGAGTTATTGCGCCATTGGGGGTATAAGGTCCCCGATGAGGCGATCGCCAAGGGGTTAAAACGGGCCCGGTGGCCGGGGCGATTTGAGGTCTTGCAGAAAAAACCCGTGGTCATTGTTGATAGCGCGCATAACGCGGCCTCGGCCAGGGTTTTGGCCAAAACAGTAGCGGATGGATATTCCGGACGGGCGGTGATCCTGGTCCTGGGCGTATCTTTGGACAAAGATATTCAGGGGATGGCGAGGGAATTAAAGGCAATGGCCGCGCGCGTTATTCTGACCCGGGCCGACCACCCGCGCGCGTATACGTTTGGCCGCGACGAGGCCGGAACATTGTTTCAGGATAAAGAATGGTCCGTGACCCAAACAGTCAACGAAGCTCTGGACCTGGCATTGTCCGAAGCCAAGGACAATGATGTGATCGTGGTGGCCGGTTCAGTATTCGTCATCGCTGAAACCAGGAGTATAATGGGGACATCCACCGTAACCTGAATTCCGTAGACTTGAATTCGGGTTACGGTGGGTGTCCCCGTAATTCATATGTATCAATACAAATCATTAGAAGACACGATCGTCGCCATCGCCACCCCGCCGGGCCAGGGGGGCATCGGCATTGTGCGTTTGAGCGGCACGCAGGCGCTGGCGGTTGCTGACCGTATTTTTCAGACAAAAAACGGCAGGAAGATCGCGCGCGCGTTGACGCACACGGTGCATTATGGCCGCATTGTCCATGGGGACAAGACCATCGACGAGGGATTGATCACCGTGATGCGCGCGCCTAAAAGTTACACGACCGAGGATGTGGCGGAGATCAATTGCCACGGCGGTATGGCCGCGGTGCGCGCGGTCCTGGAAGCGGCGCTGGACGCCGGCGCGCGCCTGGCTGAACCCGGGGAATTCACCAAACGGGCGTTCATCCACGGCCGCATTGATCTGCCACAGGCCGAGGCCGTTCTGGATATTATCCAGGCAAAGACGCAGGCATTTTTGCGCGCCGGCCATGCGCATTTGCAGGGTGAATTGTCCGCCGCGCTGGGCGGGATCCGCGACGCGTTGATGGAAATTTATACGGTCATTGAGGCCCTCATCAATTTTCCCGAAGATGATATTGATGCTAAGGGCAGGAATGCTCTTGTCCAACAGATGCAGGCGCAGGAACAAGAAGTTGAACATTTGGTGAGGTCCGCGGACCAGGGGCGCCTTTTAAAAGAAGGCCTGCGCATTGTCCTGTGCGGACGGCCCAACGTGGGCAAATCATCACTGCTGAACGTGCTTTTAAAACATGACCGCGCCATTGTCAGCCCCATGCCCGGGACCACCCGCGACCCGCTGGAAGAATACGCGCAAATTAAAGGTATTCCTTTTCAGATCATCGACACAGCCGGTATTTTGGAACCGCGCGATGTCGTGGAACAAGAGGCGGTCAAGCGCAGCCGGCGGCACATGGAGGACGCGGACATCGTTCTTTTGATCCTGGACGCCGGTGAGCCGCTTTCAAAAGAAGATACGCGTTTGGCCGGACAGATCAAGGGCCGGAAGGTCATTGTTGTTTTAAATAAAAGCGATCTTCCCGCGCGGGTCACGGGTGAAGACATCAGGCGCTTGTTTCCCGACAGTCCCGCGGTGCGCGTCAGCGCGCTTAAAAAGACAGGCATTGAGGATCTTGGATCCGCTCTCATCACATGCGCGGGGCAGGCCAACCATTTTGACGGGCAGGGGATCCTGATCAGCAATATCCGCCACGTGCAGGCCCTTAAGTCCGCGCAAGAGCGCCTTGCCCACGCCGTCACCTTGACGGAACAGGGCACTTCCTGGGAATTCGTTTCCGAGGAGATCAAGGGCGCAATCAATCAGCTGGATGCCGTCACCGGCCGCAACATCGACGCCGATCTCCTGGACCGCATCTTTTCCTCATTCTGCATCGGTAAATAGAGGCAGCTGCTGCCTTAATCCTACTTAATCTTTCTGCTGGATCTGGGTGTAGGCGGACAGGAGTTTCTGGATGAACTGCGGGTCCTGGGCGGATTCCATGACCTTGGGATTGGACATGAGCGTGACATAATCCCTTCTTTGAAGGGCCCTGACAACGCCCGGGTCCTTGAGCAAGGCCTGCATGCGTTCGTCCTCATGCAGGTCCTTGACGGCATCAGTATGTCCGGCCGGTTGGGCAGGAATAAAAGGCGTCAGAAGAGAGTAGGAAAAGGACCGGTGGATGTCCTTACGCAGGGCTGTTATGGATGGATGGATCGGCGGCAAAAATGCCAGGACAAAGACAATCGGCAGCGCCAGGACAGCAACCCACAAAGCCGTGATCATAGCTCCGGCCAACCGTGAAAAGAAGCCCGACTGGACCCTGCCGGAGGCATTGATCGATCCCAGGATCATTTTAAGGATCAAACTCAAGGCAATGGGGCCCAACAGCCCGATGGCAAGGCTGACAGCGATATCTTTTGTCACCCTATAATAGAGAAAAGCAACACCTGTACCGATGATCAGAGCACAGGGGCCGATCACTGAACGGGCAAACCCGCAGCTGGCGCCGCGCAACAGCGCCAACGCTTCGATTAAAAGCAGGCAAATGTCGGTAACAGCCATGATTTGATTATATCAGAGAAAAATTGTTTAAAAAATATTATTTTTTCATTCAAGGATTGTGGTAACCTCAATCAGGCCAACTATTTTGGAATAAATAAAAAGTTGCGATTTTATTTGCACTTTTGCCGGGATGTTTTACAATACCATTAGTAAGAAAGCGTTTTCGCCGTCATCATTTTTTCATACCTTTGTAGGTGGAAGTATGGCAGACGTCAAAAATAAGCGCAGCGAAGACCGCCTGGACTGTTTTGTGCCGGTGGAAGGCAAAGCCGGGTCCGCATTTGACCAGACACAGACCGTGGACATCAGCCGCAACGGCATCGGTTTTGTTTCCTCCCACCCCCATCAAGTCAACGAAAAAGTCGCCATCGAGATCCAATTGAAGCCCAATGCCGAGCCGGTTTTGGTGCTGGGGGTCGTTAAATGGGTGAGTAAACTTTCGGATTCCAAGAATTACCGGATAGGGCTTAATTTTGCCGAAGTCCTTTCCGGTTCCCCAACCCGCCTGGACAGGTATTTTGACGAGGCGGGATAGTTTCGCGAAGGATCTCTTTCATGCCCGAACGCCGCCTTTTTGAACGTTTTTGGGCGCGTTATCCCGCCAAATTTAAGGATTCACGCAATGAATACGGGACCGATGTTTTTCTAAGGGATGCCTCTGCCGAGGGCGTGCGCATCAACACCCGCGAGCGGATGTTTTTGGATGATCCCGTTACTTTGGAAGTTGAAGTTCCCGATGGCACCTCGCCGATGGTCCTCTCCGGCAGGGTGAGGTGGACCAGGGCGGCCGGTTCGTCGGCGTGGGATGTCGGCGTGCAATTTCCCCAGGTGGATTTTATGAAGATGAGCCGCCTTTTTCAACTGACCCTCCAGCCCTAAAACCAATCATGGACGAAAAAGCACTTTATACCTACGGCCCCGACGGGATCACGTTTGTTTCCGCGGCCGCGGGGGCGATCAAGACCATTTACGCCCCCCTATGCGGGGCGGACGCCTCCTCTTTGAAATCCGCGATCACGCCCTCTTTGAGCGGGGACATCAAATTGGATAAATTGCATTATGTCACCAAACCCGCGTCCCGTGAGGACCTGCGCCGGCCGTCGCGCGAATTTTTTGTTTCCGTCAAGGGCAAAGGGACCTGTTCGCTGGCCAAAGACAGCGCTCCGGATACGGCCACCGTCGCAATCGGACAATTGTGGCACCAGGTGACCCGCCGTCATCCGTCCTGCGGGCTTAGCCTTGAGGCCGTTCATTTCATTCCCGTCACCGATGAGACGGTTGAGCTCATGCGCGTGACGGTCAAAAACATTTCGCGCAGGAACATCACCTTGACCCCCACCGCGGCCATTCCCATTTTCGGCCGTTCTCTGGCCAATAAACACGACCACGAACACGTCACCGCGCTTTTACACCGCATCCAACAGAACAAGGACGGGGTGCTGGTCGAGCCCACCATGGTTTTTAATGAAGAAGGCCACGGGCAGGCGCAGTGCGTGTATTTTGTCTACGGCGCCGATGGCGCCGGCGCGCCCCCATCGGGAACTTTTCCGACGGTAGATACGTTTTTGGGGGATGCCGGCAACCTGGACGCCCCGCAGGCGGTCATGGAAGGCCATCGACCCGTTCAATGTTCTGATGAGGCCTTGCAGGGCAAGGAAGCCGTTGGTGCTTTGCGTTTCAAAGAGATCACATTGAAACCCGGAGGGACTAAAGAATATTTCATTGTTGTGGGACTGGCGCCTGACGCTGCCGGGGCCCGCGCGTTCTTCAAACGTTTCGCCTCTCCCCAAGCGTTCAAAGAGGCCTGGGCGCTCAACAGGAAATTCTGGGAGGACAAGACCGGCACGATCCGTTTTAAGACCGGCGACGAGGGTTTTAATGCCTGGATGCGCTGGGTCACCCTGCAGCCGATCCTGCGGCGTATTTTCGGCTGTTCATTTTTGCCTGACCACGATTACGGCAAGGGAGGCAAGGGCTGGCGCGACATCTGGCAGGACCTTTTGTCGCTCATCCTCATCGAGCCCTCCGCCGTGCGCGGGGCTTTGCTCAACAATTGCGCGGGGATCCGCATTGACGGCAGCAATGCCACCATCATCGGCGCCAAACCCGGGGAATTCATCGCGGACCGCAATGCCATCACCCGCGTCTGGATGGACCACGGCTGCTGGCCGCTGGTGACCCTGCTTTTGTATATCAACCAAAGCGGCGATTTTGATGTTCTTCTGGAAAAGGTCCCGTATTTCCGCGACCCGCAAATGTTCAGGACCTTTGAGAAAGACTTAGGCTGGCTGGCGCGCTACGGCCATAAACTGGTGGACAAAAAAGGCCATACGTACGAAGGCACCGTCCTCGAGCACATTTTGGTGCAGAACCTGACCCAGTTCTTTAACGTCGGGGAACACAATTGCATCCGCCTGGAAAGCGCGGACTGGAATGACGGGCTGGACATGGCTTTCGCGCGCGGGGAAAGCGCGGCGTTCACGGCCTTTTACGGCGGCAACCTTTTGAAGATCGCCGACATCATCGAGGGCCTGGCCGGACATAAAGGCATTGCGGCCGTTGAAGTGGCCAAAGAAATCTTGCTTTTATTGGACACCCTTAGCGGCGATCCCATAAATTACGACCATCCCAGGGACAAACATCAGCTGTTGTTCGACCGTTATTTCAGGGCCGTCCAGCCGGCATTGAGCGGGGAAAAAGTGTCCGTCAGCGTCCAGGGCCTTGTCAAAGACCTGCGCCACAAAGGCCGCTGGCTTTTTTCCCATTTGCGCCATCAGGAGAAAATTACTGTCGAGGATAAGGGCAAGAACTACACCTGGTTCAATGGGTATTATGACAATCAGGCCCAACGGGTGGAAGGTAAAAAAGACGGCACGGTGCGCATGACTTTGACGGCCCAGGTTTTCGCCATCATGAGCGGCATGGCCGAGACCAGGGAGATCGAGGACATTATGACAAGTGTTGATCGATTTCTGCGGGATAAGAATTTGGGCGGATACCGTTTGAATACCGATTTCGGCATCCGTCATTATCCGGATCTGGGGCGGGCGTTCGCTTTTGCCTACGGCACCAAGGAGAACGGTGCCTTCTTCAGCCACATGACGGTGATGTACGCGTACGCGCTGTATGAACGCGGCTTTGCCCGTCAGGGGCACGAAGTGCTGCGTTCGATCACCCGCATGGCCGTCGATGGCAGGCGCAGTAAGATCTATCCGGGCATCCCGGAATATTTTGATCCCGAAGGCCGGGGGATGTACCATTATTTGACCGGGTCTGCCAGCTGGTTTGTCCTGACCCAATTGACGCAGGCATTCGGCGTGCGCGGTCTTCGCGGTGACCTGGCCCTATCTCCGCAATTAGTCAGGGAAGAATTTGACGCGAAGGGCAACGCGTCCGTGACCTGTCCTTTTGCCGGGCACACGATCACGGTGCAATACCGTAATCCAAAGAAGCTGGATGCCGGGTCCTATACTATTAAAGAGATCAGCTTTCAGGGAAAGCCCTTAGGCCTTGAACGTTCCCCCCGGGGGGAGACGCTCATCAGGCGTTCCCGCCTGCGCGCCGACCTTGCATCGGCTAAGCCGCTTGTCCTGGATGTGATGTTGGGAACACGATAAGTATTAATTGCGTGATGCGCGTTTATTTGTTAAAATCCGTTTTCTTATTTTTAAACAGGCGTTGATCTCTCCATAAGCAGGATGAAGGAGTTTTATGGGAAAAGTCCCGGCGCATTCTCACCACGTCACCGCCCCTGAAGACCGCATTCCATTTTTTCAACAAGCCGCGTACAGCATAGGAGCACTTGTCAACCAGATGCAGGCGGCGGCTTTGACCGCCATGGTCCTGGTCCTCAATCTTGGTTTGGGGATGGATCCCGCCAAGGTGGGGATCATCGGGACGGTCCCGCGCCTGATCGACGCCTTCACCGACCCCTTGATCGGTTACACGTCGGACAATACCCGCACGCGGTATGGACGCCGCCGGCCCTTCATGTTATTCGGGGCCGTGATCTCAGGCCTTTTATTCATCCTGATGTTCCAGCTGCATAAAGAAAGCCCGGAAAGTTACAGTTTTTGGTATTTTCTGATCATCCAGTGCTTGTATGTGGTCGCCTTCGCCTTCTTCGCCATTCCCTTTATTGCCTTAGGGTTTGAAATGACCCCTGATTATCACGAACGCACGCGTCTGCAGGGGGCCTGCAACACCATCGGCCAGATCGCCTGGGTCATTTCTCCCTGGCTGTTCGCATTCATGTATAGCAGCAAGGACCTCGTGCATGGCGTACGGGTGCTAGCGGTTATTTTTGGCGTCTTCATCATCGCCGGCGGGCTTTTCCCGGTATTTGTCAACAAAGAGCGTTCTACCCATCTGCCCAGTGTCAAGAAACGCAAGGCGATGGAGGTGATGAAGGATTTCTTCTCCGGCTGCAAGATCGCCTTCAAGAACCGGCCCTTCGTTCAGCTGTGCACCATTACGTTCCTGGTCTTCAACGGGTTCATGCTGGCTTCCTCGTTCACGGCCTATGTCATTTTCTTTTACGTGTTCGGCGGCGATTACGGCAAGGGGGGGCAACTGCTTGGGTGGAACGGGACGGTGGCGGCGGTCGCGAGCTTCTTTGTCATCTTCCCTTTGATCACGTGGATCGCGACCAGGCTCGGCAAGCGCAACACCCTGCTCATTACTATTCCCTTGTCCATGGTCGGGTACGCCATGAAATGGTGGGGTTATAACCCGCAGCATCCCTACCTGCTCTTGGTGGCGGCGCCATTGATCGCCTTCAGTTTGGGGTCGATCTTCACTGTTGTCACCTCCATGCTGGCCGATGTCTGCGATTTTGACGAACTTGAGAACGGTTCCCGCCGGGAGGGTATTTTCGGCGCCATTTATTGGTGGATGATCAAGCTCGGACAGGCGGCCGCCTCGTTGATGTCCGGTTTTCTGCTCAACTGGACGGGCTTCAAGGAATCCTTGCACGGCGCCCAGACCGCGCATACCTTGTTATGGCTGCGGCTTTTTGATATCGGCATCCCCATCGCGGCCTCATTGATCGCGATCTATTTTATCGCGACCTTCGAGATCTCCGAGGACAGGGCTTACGATATTCGCAAGCAGCTGGAACAAAGACGGGGGAAAACGTAGTATGCCAAGAGGCGCGCCGCTTGCCCTTTGTTGCGCGTGGATATTGATGGCCCTGACCGGGTGCTCCCCGTCCCCCTCTAAAAGCAATACCATCCTCCTGTGGCACTGGATGACGGACCGTCACGACACCCTCGAGCAGTTAGCGGAAAAATACAAACAAGAGACAGGCATCGAAGTCACGGTCCAGTTGTTCGCCCCTTCCGAAGCGTATTCGCAGAAAGTGATCGCCGCGGCGCAGGGCAATGTCCTGCCGGACATTTACGGCGTTCTGGACAAGAAATCCATCGTGGCTGATTTCATCCAGGCGGGACTTATCGCCGATCTGACGAACGCAATGGAAGCGGACGGGGGGAGGTGGAAGAACAGCCTGTTTGACAAGGCCCTGGCCGACAGGCGCTTTGACGCCGGCAACATCTATGGGGTAAAGCCCGGGATCTACGGGGTCCCCATCGACGTGACCAGTCAGCAGATGCTCTACAACAGGAAACTCCTAGCCAAGGCGGGCATCACGGCGCCGCCTAAGACCTGGGACGAATGGATCAGGGACTGCCAGGCGCTGCGGCGTGTGGGGATCACACCGTTCGTGTCCGGCTGGGGCGAGCTCTGGTTGCTGGATTGTTTCGCCTCCAATTATGCGTTCAATATCATGGGGGAAGCGAAGGTTTTCGCCACCTACCGGGGAGAAGTCAAGTACACTGACCCTGACTGGATCAGGGTCTTGGGGCTCTTCGAAGAATTACGCGGCAAGAATGCCCTCATGGAAGGCATCGTGACCAAGGGCAATAAATACGCCGAGCAGGATTTCGCCCTGGAGCGCGCCGCTTTCACCTTCAACGGGTCCTGGTGCGTCAATGTTTATAAGGACATGAATCCGAAACTGGACTACGGGGTCATGCTCCCGCCGCCATTGGACACGGCGTTCCCGCTTAAGATCTGGGGAGGGGCCGGCTCCTCTTTTGTGGTCAATAGCACCTCTCCTCATAAGGACAAGGCCACGGCGTTCTTGAAGTGGTTGACCGCCAAGGAACAGCAAGCGGTGCTGTCCAAGAATACCAACAATTTGCCCGCAAACCGCGAGGCCATGGCGTTGATCCCACCCATCCTCGAGGAGTTTGCCAAGGGCATGGAAAATTCAACGCACCCGAACACCTGGCCGGTCCATGAAGATCCGCTGGTTGCGGAAACTCTTGACAAGGGCATCCAGAACATCATCATCGGCGAGAAAACCCCTGGGCAGGTGGCCGCTGATGTGCAACGGGTCAAGGACCGTCAAATGTCCAAAGGGAGCCGTTAGCATGGACCGGAAGTTCAGGAATGCCGCCGTTGCCAGGGACCATTTGGAGAATTTCCTGTTCGTTGTTCCCGCCGTCGCTATTTTCTGCATTTTTTACATTTACCCGTTTTACAAGATGATCAACCTTTCCTTGTTCGAATGGAAAGGGATCGGCCCCATGCATTTCGTGGGATTGGCCAATTACAAAGAGCTGATGGGAGACCATCTCTGGTGGGATTCCATCGGCCACGCCGGATACATCACCCTCATCGCCTTGATCTTCCAGAATCTCCTGGCGTTCGCGCTGGCCTTGGCCTGCGACCGGGAGATCCGCTTGAAGGGCTTCTACCGCGCGGTCTTCTTCATCCCGCCGGTGCTTTCGGAAGTCGTTGTCGGTCTCATCTGGAACTGGATCCTCAACCCTCAAATGCAGAACAACCAGCCCGTGGGACTGCTGAATCATTTCCTGTATGCCACGGGTTTCCCCCAGTTGGTGCATAACTGGTTGGGGGACCCCAAGACGGCCCTGACCACCATCGCCGTCGTCAATGCCTGGAAAGGGTTTGGCTGGGGCTTCATCATGTTCCTGGCCGGCCTGCAGACCATCGACAAACAGCTCTATGAAGCGGCCAGGGTCGACGGGGCAGGGGCATGGAAAACCTTCACCAACGTGACCGTCCCCATGATGCTGCCGGTGATCCTGGTGGTCGTCATCCTGACGGTGTTGGGGTGCATGCAGGTCTTTGTCCTTATCCTGGCCTTGGTCAGCGAGGGGCTGGTCAATCACACGGACGTGCCCGTGACGCGCATTTTCTCGGCGATGCAAAGCACCAACCGCTTTGGCTATGCCTGTGCCGAGGCGGTCATTTTCGGGGCCACCCTCATCTGCATCTCTTTCATCCTGAAAAAACTGGCGGACAGGACGAGGCAATTGTAGATATGCGCGTGAACAGATACATCCTCTGGAGAATGACCAAATCGACGTTCATCCACCTTTTCCTGGGCACAGTGACGCTGGTGTGCCTGTTCCCCCTCTTTTGGATGATACGCTGCTCGCTGATGAGCAATGAGACCATCTTCGTTGACACGGGGCTGCTGCCGCATCACATCAACTTCGGTAATTTCGCCATCGCGTGGACCAAGGGCCATCTGGCCGGGTTTTTCTTCAACAGCGTCATTTATACGGCCTGCGTCGTCAGTGGCATCGTGCTCATTTCTTCGCTCGCGGCTTTTGCCTTTTCGCGGCTGGAATTCCCGGGCAAGAACGTCCTGTTCTACCTGTTCGTTGCGGCCATGATGATCCCTTTGCCGGGAAGCTTCGTGGCGTTGTTCGTGCTGATGGCCAAACTGCACCTGGTCAATACCCGTATCGGCTATATCCTGTGCATGATCAACGTCGGGCTGTCCATGAGCATTCTTTTATTGAAAACATTTTTTGACAAGATGCCCCGTGACCTGGAAGACGCAGCCCGCATCGACGGCTGCTCCAAACTGGGGATCTGGTGGAACGTGGCCCTGCCCCTGGCCCGGCCGGCCATTGCGGTCATTGTGATCTTCAATTCACTGACCGTCTGGAATGAATATATCCTGGCAACCCTGCTGTTGGGGGACACCAGCCTCATGCCCTTGCAACGGGGGCTGATGGTTTTTCAGGGAGCCAACAGCGTTGATTACCCGGTCTTGATGGCCGGCCTCACCATGGCGGCAGTGCCTATTGTTATGGTATACTTGGCCATGCAGAAACATATTATCAAAGGCCTGTCTTCGGGAGCTGTGGTCGGTTAGAATTATGGGGACACAATACTTAATTCAACACAACACTTCATCAGGAATTAAGCATTATGTCCCCATAATTTTGCTGTCTGTTTTTCTTGCATCATGGGGTTTTTGTGCCTTTGCCGAGGACGTTCCTGCCGCCACATCCTCTGAAGAGCTCGTCCGCCTGTCCTGGAAGGCCTCCAACGAGGGGAATATCGACGCCCTCAACAAACTTTACGACGTAATGATCGCCGCCTACGATGCCGAGGCCCGCCTGCAGGCGGGCCGTTTGACCGGTTTCCCCCCACGGGACCAGGCTGAAAGTTATCGCATCATGGACGATGTGGCCACCGTCATGTTCATCAAGGCCGAGACCTTGATGCACCAAGGCAAGAATGACGAGGCCAAGGTCCTCTTTGAGCAGGTCAGCGCGCAATACCCGTGGGCCCAGAGTTGGGACCCCAGCCGCGGTTCATTCTGGTCGGTCAAAGAAAAAGCCCAGGCGAGCATCAAGACCATGTCCGGCCAGGCCCCGGACCAGGAAGCGGCTGTTGAGCGCAAAGTCCCGCGCACGGTCCCTCATCTTGCTTTCCCGGGCAAACGGGTCGTGGATTATCTGAAGTACGGCCGTTTCCTTAATGCCGGCACAAAAGGTTATCATTATCAGGTCACGGACCCAAAAGGGCTTAAGGCCGCCGCCGGAGAAGCTATTTATCCCAACCTCACGGACATGTATCGGGACCCCGCGTACAAAAAGGCCTTGCAGGAAGGCCGGCTGGAGGGCAGCCACTGGGATTTCGTCAATACCGATGACATGCAAGCCGCTATTTTCAAATGGGCCACGGCCCCGGAACCCTGGGGCACGCGGCTTTTTTATATGGGCGTCATTTTTGAAAAGGCCAAAATGTATCATGAGGCCATCAAGGCCTACCACGCCGTTGTCGTGTTCTTTCCAGAGACGGTTGCATGGACATATTGGCAAACTCCCTGGTATCCGGGCCAGGCCGCCGTCGCCAAGATCCAGTATATTATCCGCACGCATCCGGAATTAAAACTGGAATTCAAGGGGGCGAAAATTCAGATCCTGAATTCTTTTGACAATGACCCGAAAAACGACGTGACCATGACCAGTCCCGGGACCGTCACCAGGGCCAGCACGAAATTACGCGTGGAACAGATGCAAGTCCCGTTGGGCGAACCGGTCAAGACCGTTGGCACAGGCCTGGTGCAGCTGGTCAAATATTCAAGCGGTCCCTGGCAGATGACCGTTGACGGCAAGCCGTTCTTGATCAAAGGCATGAGCTATATGCCCAACAAGGTCGGCCAGAGCCCGGACAAGGGCACCCTGACCAATTGGATGGAACAGGACGAGAATGCCAACGGGCTCATCGACGCCCCTGATGAGGCGTGGGTGGACAAGAACCACAACGATCAGCAGGACCCTGATGAGCCGTCCGTCGGTGATTTTGCTTTGATGAAAGACGTGGGCGTCAATACCATCCGCTTGTACCATCACCCCATGAAACCCAACAAAGCGCTCCTGGAAAAAATGTTCAAGGACCACGGGTTGATGGTCGTCCTGGGGGATTTCATCGGCAAATACGCCATCGGGTCCGGAGCATCCTGGTCGGAGGGGACCGATTATGAAAATCCAGAGCATCTCAAGGCCATGATGGACAGCGTCCGGCAGATGGTCATGGAATACAAGGACGAGCCGTACATTTTGATGTGGATCTTAGGCAATGAGAACAATTACGGGGTCGCGTCCAATGCCGACAAAAAACCGGACGCGTATTACAAATTCGTCAATGAACTCGCGCTTATGATCAAGTCCATGGACCCCGATCATCCGGTTGCCCTGTGCAACGGGGACACTCTGTATCTGGATAAGTTCGCCCAATTCGCGCCGGACGTGGACATTTATGCCGGCAACGTGTATCGGGGCGATTACGGGTTTGGGTCATTCTGGCAGCAGGTGGCCGAGGTCGCGGACAAGCCGGCGTTCATTTCCGAATACGGTGCCCCGGCCTTTGCTCCGCCCATGTCTTATGAAGAGGCCCAGCAGGCCCAGGCCGATTATCACCGCGGCAACTGGTTAGACATCCAATACAACAGCGCCGGTTACGGGGACGGAGCAGGTAATGCCATCGGCGGCATTGCCTTTGAGTGGCTGGATGAATGGTGGAAGAATTATGAACCATCCATCCACGACACCAAGGCCGATGTGGTGGGGCCTTTCGCGGGCGGGTATTATTATGAGGAATGGTTCGGTATTTTCGGCCAGGGGGACGGCAAAAGCAGCCCTTTTCTGCGCGAACCCAGAAAGGTTCACAATACTTATAAGGAACTTTGGAAAAACTGAATACCCCGCATTTTTGACCTTCCATAGGAATAATTTCAGAAATATTTTTTAATTTAGTCGTAACTAATTGATATTAATATTGTTACGTCATTTCCTTTTATTTGCACATTCCCCAAAAGCATGTTATCTTTGAACGTTATCCGGGAAACGTTTCCCGGCCCAAAGGATGTCATTCCCGCGTAGGCGGGAATCCAGAACATAGAGATTAAATCAATGTTTAAAAAATCCCTGAGCATTGCCCTCATTGTTGCTTTTTTCCTGACCTCCCTGGGGCCTATTCCCAAAGCTCATGCCGACGTCCTTAATCTTCCCATCCCCGGCACCATGGTCAACTTAAGTCCTGCCTATGAGCCGGTGATGATCAAGGGCTTGACCGTCCACAAAGACAATCCCTTTTTGTTTGACTTTATCGTGGATGTGGGTGATTCAGGATTGTCCGTAGGGAACGCAGATCTGCGTTCCCTACAAGATGAATCAACCAAATTAATCAAATATTTCCTTGCTTCTTTAGCCATTCCTGAAAAAGACCTTTGGGTCAACTTATCTCCATATGAGAAAGACCGCACCATCCCCGAAGAACTCTCCAAGACCGACATGGGCCGTGACCTATTAGCCCAGGACTATATCCTCAAACAGATCACCGCCTCACTCATTTATCCTGAAAAGGCCTTAGGAAAAACATTCTGGGACAAGGTCTATACCAAAGCCCAACAACTCTACGGCACCACAGAAGTTCCCGTCAACACCTTCAACAAGGTCTGGATCATGGCAGACAAGGCAGAGGTGTTTGAACGCAACAACACCGCATTCGTTACCGACAGCCATCTTAAAGTAATGTTGGAAGAGGATTACCTGGCCCTTGAGCATCAAGGGCGGGTCCTGCAAAGCCACGATGGAACCCGGCCTGCTCACCAGCTCGCAGGCGCGCTAAGCGGTCCGGCTTATTCGCCGGACCAGCGCCCCGCACCACGCATGGATGCCCACACTCTGGCAAGCGACATCGTGCGTCAAATAATCCTCCCCGAACTAGAAAAAGAAGTCAACACCGGCAAGAACTTCGCTAATCTTCGTCAAATATTCAACTCCCTCATCCTTGCCTCCTGGTACAAGAAAAACCTCAAAGAAGCCCTCCTTAACCAGGTTTATTCCAATCAATCAAAGGTCAAAGGCATAGAAAGGGATGTCATTCCCGCGAAAGCGGGAATCCAATCCAAGGACGATGTGGAAGCCATCTACAACCAGTACCTTGCCGCCTACAAGAAGGGCGTGTTCAATTACATCAAAGAGGACATAGACAAAGCCAAAGGCACGACGATACCGAGGAAGTATTTTTCGGGTGGGATGCAGATAGCTCCGCATGATGTGGCCATGACAACCGATCCGCAGAAACTGGCCAACGCCTTGCCAAAAGACAGGGCCCTGGTGTCTTTTCAAACAGGGATGATGGACCATGTTGTGGCTGTGACGCCGACACCAGACCGGGCGATGATAAACGAGATGCCGGAGAAGTTACGGGGAATATTTTTTTTCACGGACAAGGGGGCGGTCTTAAGATTGCCCCATTGGGAAAGGTTCGTCAGGGATGTTCCTGTCAAAGAAATTGATGAAATCATTGATTTTTTGGCCCCCATAATGAGGGAAAATGATTCTTACGCTTCCATAATGAGGAAAAGGCTCTCATCATCGGTGGAAGAAAGACCCAAAAGACCTTCCGGATCTCAGGAGGCTACTATTAAGAGAGTCATACTTTTATTGGCTGCGCAAGGATATTACTTCCCTGTTGGGAGCGAAAACAGTAAAGAGCCTTTTTCTGTTATGGAGATAACTTTCGACTCCGGGGCACGTAACTATTATTTGACGCTTAATGATGCGGACGGAAAACCCAGGGAAGATTTAACAGCGCAGGAGAGGTCAAGATTGATAGGGAATGTACGAACCGCGTTAAGGCTCTTTAAAAGAGATCTTGGTGAAGCAACGTCGCTTCAGGGTAAGGAAGCGTCACGCCGATCCGATGCCCCGGACCGGGCGATGACGGCGAGGCCGGCCGCATTGGTTCAGATACCGGTAGAAATACAATTATGGATCAATGTATCGGCTGGCAGCGCCAGGCCTGAAAAATGGATTCCATCGGAAACGGTTGTGGCGGAAATGACCGACATGATTGAAGGCGTTTCACCCCAAAGGTCCGAATCAGGAAGGATCCGTGCCTGGGTGGACCGTACAAAAGAAAAACTCAGTCAAGAAAAACGCGATCCATTAATAGGGTTGAGAGAAGCGATTTCCATGACTGGATCTTCGCCGGACCAGCCCATATCCAGCAAATTGAGATCCACGGTCAAAAGACGAGTTTTTCTTCATGTCTCGTCCATTCCCGGGGATGAGCGGACTTCGCCTGAAACCGTTATTGCCGTCATCAATGAGATGATCAGCAAACAGGTTCCTCTTATGGATGAAACGTCAGATTCGATTCGGCAGTGGGTGAGGTCGCAACAACAAAGATATCCCGGTGATCAAGAAGAACAACTTGTGCAATTGCGGGAAGGTATTACCCGTGCTGTCGCAGCCGCCGCCCCGGACCGGGCGATGGTGGGCAAGCCACGGACATTGGATGGAATGATGGATCTTGAAGTTGCACGCATGGTGGTACGAATCAAGCGGTCTATGGAGCTCGTAGAAAGAACAATGGAGAGCGCAGGCAGGATTGTGCGGTGGTATTCCACAAATAAAAGCGGGTTGACCCCGCAAAGCATAGGAAGCCTTCAGGAGGCGCACACAATATTAGAGTATTATTTGGCTATATGGAAAATAGATTTAGAAAAATTGGAAACTGTTTTTACGGGTTCTTCCCCGGAAGATTATCAGACCATTGCACCGGCCCTACGCGCCGATATCCGGCAGGCGAGATCATTAATAGAGAGAATAGCATCCTTACTTCCCAGAGAAAGCGCTGTAGCACCGGACCAGGCGATGATGGGACCGAACCAGCCCAGGTCGCAGAGCGAAGCCTTGAACATGGCCCTTCAAATCCTGGATCATATTACTGGCACGGATTATCAAAATGCCAAGAGGATTCTTTTTGAAAAGATCCTTGAATTAAAATTTGGGGCGTTCGGTGAGGCAGTGGTTATCAAGGACCCGCAGCACATCCTTCCTTTATTTGAACTGACCAGAATAGATCCGCCCAGGGCCGAGATCATGGAGGGGCTGGCGGACCTGATCAGTGATGGCATCCTTGATCCCGAGGCTGTGCGTGACATTGTGACCATGGAGGATATCAGGCACTACCGGCGGATAAACGCCATGCAAATAGAAACAATAGGGGCAGGGTCACCGGCGGGAGATCTTATACATGCGTTGGAGATATTTGTCGGCGTGGTCACAGATGACAGCGTGTCCGGCGCCAAAGGCCCGGACCAGGCGATGGCGGCCAAGGGTGGTATTGACCTGAACGCCGGAAACATGAAGTGGAGCGTCCGTAAGGATGGGAGCGGTGTTGAGATGAAGGTTGACCCGGCCCTGATCGAGCGCATCAAACGCGAAGGCATTGACAGTTTGACGCCGGTGATCTTTCGCGTCACGCCGGTGGTGAGTATTTGGCCTTTGGTTGGTTTAGATCCGCCCAAAAAGGAAGAAGAGCGTTTGGTCGGGGTGTAACGCGTCGGGCTTGCCGAATCCGGAAAGATGTATTATACTTCTAGGGTGTAAGTTCAGTTTGAATAACAATCAAGATGGAGGTTGGATATGAAGAAGTTAGGTTTAACGGTTTTATTGTTGAGTGCTGTTTGTGCCGGCGCCTTGCCGGTTTGGTCAGCAGAGGCCTATAATTTCGGTGATTACCGTTCGGTCACCCTGATCTCCAAAGCGTGGCCGGCGCTGGAAAAAGGCGACATTGAGGCGGTGTTGGCCTACACCAACAAATGCATTGAGCTGTACGCACAGCAGGCCCGCCAGATGCAAGCCGGGCTGAAAGATTATGTCACGGGGCCCACCAAGGACGACACTTTCAATTTGTGGGCGCTCAATGACGTGGCCGCCGCTTATTACATCCAGGGCGAGGCCTACCGCAGGGCCAACATGAAAGCCGAATCCAAAGAGGCCTTCAGCAAATTGATCAATGAATATTCTTTCGGGCAGGTCTGGGACCCCAAGGGTTGGTTCTGGAAACCCGCCGAGGCCGCCAAGGAAAAGATCGCCATGGCCGAGGCCGGCGTGAACGTGGATTTCGGTGATTATACGTCCGCCCAGTTGACGTTAAAAGCATGGACCGCTCTGGCCGCCAATGACCTCAACGCGGTCGTGATCTATACGAACAAGGTCCTGGAACTTTATGCGCCCAAGGCCAAGGAGATGCAGGCCTCTTTGAAAGAATATGCCTGGGAAAGCAAAGAGAGCACCTTCAGTTATTGGGCGCTTAATGACGTCGGGACCGCTTTGTTCATCCAGGGCGAGGCCTACCGTAGCGCCGGCAAGAAAAAGGAAGCCGCCGAGGCCTACAAGAAGGTCATCAACGAGTATTTTTACGCCCAGTGCTGGGACCCGGCTGGCTGGTTCTGGAAACCCGCCGAAGTTGCCCAACAGAAGTTAAGTGAATTGGATAATGTTTAGGATTTTTGTTCTGGTTTTATTGACCGGCGTTCCCCTTTTGGCTTTGGCCAAAGATCAGGGGGACGCCGTTGCTTTTGTCCCTTTCATCGTCTACCGCGACAATGCTTCGCCCAACCGCTATATTTCGTCTGGTTACATGCCGACCGGCGAATGCATCAAGCAGGATAATGCGTATACCCAAAATTGCGCCGAGGGCAAGAGCTGCATCAAGGTCGTTTACGACACGGCCTGTTCGGCCAAAAGCCGGCGCTGGGCCGGGGTGTACTGGCTCAACCCGGCCGACAATTGGGGCGAGCGCAAAGGCGGGTATGATCTCAACGGGGCCAGGAAACTCGTGTTCTGGGCCAAAGGGGAAAAGGGCGGGGAAGAGATCGCCGAGTTCAAGATCGGCGGTGTCGGCTCCAGCCGCGAATTCCCCGACACCGATGCCGCCTCCATCGGCCCGGTCATCCTCTCCAAGGACTGGCGGGAGTATTCTATCGATTTGCGCGGCAAGGACTTATCCTCTATCATCGGCGGTTTCGCGTGGATCGCCAGTGTCGACGCCAACCCCGGACCCTGCACCTTCTTTCTCGACAACATCCGTTTTGAATAATTTTTAAAAAAACGTAAAATCCCTTGTCTTGGGCTTGGGCATTTGTTATATTCTTTAGTGTCTGTATAACTTTTAAGGAGAATTTATGTCCCAGGCCGTCCGCCGTGGCATTATTTTACTTGCCGCTTTGTTGCTTGTCCTCGCCGTGATCTCCGTCGCTATTTTTACCCAGAAAAGGTCCCTGGAAGAGCAGAACCGGAACCTGCAGGCCCAGCTGACCGAATACCAGAATAAAGAAAGCCAGCTGCTGGCCAAAACCAAGAAATTGCAGGACGACAGCAAGGCCATGAACGACCGCGTCGCGCAGAAGGACAAGGAGAAGGCCGAAGTCCAGGGCATATATGACGAGCTCAAGTCCAAGTATGACGCCGTCGACGGGCAGATGGCGCAGGTCGCCCGCGAGCGCGACGATTGGAAAAGCCGTCTGGAGACCACCCGCCGCGAGCGCGACGAGTTGATGAAAAAACTGCGCAACCAGCCCGAAAAGATCGTCTATAAAGAACGCGAGCCGGCCGCGGTTGCCGCGCCGCAGGGGGAAGGTTACTGGGCCCAGGTCCTTAAGGAAAAGGCCGTGCTGCAGCTGGAACTGGAGAAGGTCAAGTCCGACCTCGACCAGAGCGTCCTGGAGATCGTGGACTTAAAGAAGAAGAATTCCGACATGCAGTTGGAGATCAAGACCATTCAAAACGAAAAAGAAGAGATCGTCCGCAAGATCAAATACGGCGAGGACCTCGCCAACAACCTTTCCGTTGAGGTGGCCCGCGCCCGCAATGACCAGAAGATGACCAATGAGCGCGCCGATAAATTAAAAGATCAGAATCAGCAATTGCAGGACCAGATCAAACAATTGACCACGACCAAGGTGGCTTTGGAAAGAAGCCTCACGCGCCTGAGCGAAGACAAAGACAAAATGGGTAAGAAGCTCACCCAGACGGAAAGCGTCATCCAGGGCCGCATCGACGAGATCTGGCAGATCAAGCAGAACCTTGACCAGAAGATCACCGACCTTCCCATAAAACCTTCACCGACTGAAGTGGAATTGTCTCCGATCATTGTCAATGCCGTTCCGGTGGGCCCTGCCCCCGCTGTTGGTCCCGCGGCGGCCGCCCCTAGGGAAAAACAGCACACCGTCATCAGCATCAATGAGACCAATAATTTTGTCATTGTTGACCTTGGTGAGGCCGACGGCAGCCGGGTCGGACAGGCATTGAAGGTGTATCGCGGCGGCAATGACATCGCCTCCCTGGAAGTCATTCAGGTCCGCAAAGATATTTCCGCCGCAGACATCAAGAACAAGTCCGTGCAGCTGAAGGTCGGAGACATTGTCCGCTAATGCTTCGACTCGCCCCTTCGGGGCTCGCTCAGCACAAGTAGCGAGCAATTGATGAACACTCCAAAAAAGATCAGCATTGTGGACGTGGCCCGCCGCGCGAAGGTTTCCATCACCACGGTTTCGCGCGTCCTGAATAAATTTCCCACCGTCAACAAAGACATCGCCGCGCGCGTCCAGGAAGCCATCGGTTTCCTGAAATTCAAACCGAATCCGACGGCCCAGCGTTTGGCCAAGGGCGGGGCCAACACCGCGGTGGGGTTTGTCATCCCGGGATTTCCCGGCATTTTCCATTCCTTTTACGCGGTGGAACTCATGCGCGGCATCGGCCACGGCTGTGAGACCCTGCGCCTCGACCTCATCTTTCACATCACCGACGGACACAATCCCTTAAAATCCAATTATGCCGGCGGGCTTATTTTCGCCGACATCATCGAGAACCGTTCCCAGGTCGAGGAGGCCCTCTCCCAGGGGGTCCCGTGCCTGGTCATCAATCACATGGTCAAGGACCTGGAGGTCAGTTACATCGCGGTGGACAACGTCAAGGGCGGGGCCATGGCCGCGGAATACCTTATCAATCTGGGACATAAGCGCATCGCGACCGTGACGGGCAATATCCAGACCCAGGCGGGCATTGACCGTTTGGAGGGTTTCCAGAAGGCCCTGATGAAAAAAGACATCGCGCTTGATCCGAAATATGTTTTTAAAGGCGATTATTCCCGCCGCTCGGCCCGCACGGCCGGCGAACGTTTTTTTGCCCTGGATGATCCTCCCACGGCCGTTTTCGCCGCCAGCGACGATATGGCCCTTGAGATCATCTCCGTGGCCATGGAACACGGCATCAAGGTCCCCGAAGACATTTCCGTCGTCGGTTTTGATGACAACCCCGCGGGTCTTTTCGGCCCGGTTTCGCTGACGACCATCAAACAGCCGCTGTTTGCCATGGGGGAAGAAGCGGTTAAAGTCCTCTACGACATCATGCAGGGCAGGCAGGAAGGCCTTGTCCGCAAGGTCCTGATCCCCGAACTCATCGTGCGCGAATCCTGCGGCGCCCCCTCGTCATAATCAGTTGACAGTTCCCCCATTTTCCTGTAAATTTCTAATCACCAAATTATGTCTAATCAATATGACTGTATCGTGATCGGCGGCGGACACGCCGGTATTGAGGCGGCCCTGGCCTCCAGCCGCATGGGGACCAAAACCCTCATGGTGACGTTTTCTTTTTCCACCATCGGCCAGATGAGCTGCAACCCCGCCGTCGGCGGGGTGGGCAAAGGCCAGCTGGTCAAGGAGATCGATGCTTTGGGCGGGGAAATGGGCCTGGCCGCTGACCGCACCGGCATCCAGTTCCGTCAATTGAACGCGTCCAAGGGACAGGCCGTGCGTTCTTCCCGTTGCCAGTCGGACCGCAAGCAATACCGGCTTTACATGCAAAATGCGGTGGCCCGCGCGCCCAACCTCTCCGTTAAAGAAGATAAGGTCCAAGAATTGATCGTGCGCCACGGGAGGATCACGGGCATCAAGACCGCGGACGGCAGTGTCATTGAAACCAAGACCCTGGTCATCACGACCGGGACTTTTCTCAACGGCCGCATCCACCTCGGCTCCCGGATCACACCCGGCGGGCGCGTCGGGGAAGATGCGTCCAACCGGCTGGCGGACTCCATCCGGGACCTGGGATTTGAGGTCATGATGTTCAAGACCGGAACACCGCCGCGTCTTGACGGGCGCACCATCAATTTTGAAAATTTGGTCCGCCAGGATTCCGATGAGCCGCCGGTGCCGTTCTCGTTCCGCACGCCGGAAATTCCCAAGACGCAGAAACTTTTGCCGTGCCATATCACGCGCACGACATCGCAGACGCACGACATCATCCGCGCGAATTTCCATTTGTCGCCCATGTATTCCGGCCAGATCCAGGCCACGGGCGTGCGTTATTGCCCGTCCATCGAGGACAAGTTAAAGAAATTCGCCGACAAGGACAGTCATCACGTTTTTTTGGAACCCGAGGGCCTGGACACGTCCGAGTATTATCCCAACGGCATCTCGACGGGCTTGCCTGCCGGTGTGCAGGAACAGATGGTGCATTCCATTCCCGGTTTGGAGAGGGCGGTCATGGTCCGTCCCGGATATTCCATTGAGCACGGCGTTATCCCGGCGACGGAATTGAAAGCGACGCTGGAGACCAAGAGGGTGAAGGGTTTATTCCTGGCCGGGCAGATCAACGGCACCACGGGTTATGAGGAAGCCGGCGCCCAGGGGCTCGTGGCCGGCATCAACGCTGCCTTGCAGGTTCAGGGCAAAGAGCCGTTCGTCCTCGGCCGTCATGAATCTTATATCGGTGTTCTCATCGACGATCTGGTGACCAAGGGCACCGAGGAGCCATACCGCATGTTCACCTCGCGCGTGGAGTACCGGCTCATCGTGCGCGAGGACAATGCGGACATCCGTCTGGCCAAATACGGGCATGCCTTCGGGCTTTTGTCCGACGGGGAATACAGACAGGTCATTGATAAATACGAGACCGTTGAACGCCATATCGAACATTTGCGGCATGTCAAACGGGACGGGAAAAGCCTTTATGATCTGCTCAAAAGGCCGGAAGTCACCTACGACACGATCAGGGCCTATGATGACAGTTTCAAGGATTGCGGCGCCTCAACCGCGTCCCAGGTCGAGTATGCCATTAAATACGAAGGGTTCATTTCCCGTCAGATGAAGGAAATTGAGAAGTTCCGCCACATTGAATACATCCGCATTCCCGACGGGTTTGATTTTGAAGCGGTGCCGGGCCTGTCCAAAGAGGTCCGTGAGAAATTCAAACGTTTTACCCCGGCGACGCTGGGCCAGGC
The DNA here is from genome assembly GCA_030650275.1 of Candidatus Omnitrophota bacterium. Taxonomy (NCBI): domain Bacteria; kingdom Pseudomonadati; phylum Candidatus Omnitrophota; species Candidatus Omnitrophota bacterium. Next base: position 68,276 of record JAUSEK010000023.1, read on the forward strand.
CAACCGCATTTCGGGCGTTACCCCGGCTTCGATCACGCTGATGATGGTTTATTTGAAAAAATACAAACAAGGAGAACGGAATGAAAATCGCAAATGACATTATGGAACTGATCGGCAATACGCCCCTGGTGCGCCTCAACAAGGTCACCCAGGGCTGCCAGGCCACGGTCGTGGCAAAACTGGAATTTTACAACCCTTTAAGTTCCGTCAAGGACCGCATCGGGTTCAACATGATCCGCGATGCCGAGAAAAAGGGAAAGATCAAAAAGGACACGGTGATCATTGAGCCGACCTCCGGCAATACCGGTATAGCCCTGGCGTTCGTTTGCGCGGTCAAAGGGTATAAACTCGTTTTGACCATGCCCGAGACCATGAGTTTGGAACGCCGCGCGCTGTTAAAGGCGATGGGCGCTGAACTCATTTTGACGCCGGGCGCGGAAGGCATGAAAGGGGCGATCAGGAAGGCCAAGGAGATCCATGATTCGGACCCGAAGTATTTCATGCCCCAGCAGTTTGACAATCCGGCCAACGTGGAGATCCACCGCCTGACCACCGCCGAGGAGATCTGGCGCGATACCGACGGGAAAGCGGATTTCCTGGTCGCGGGTGTGGGCACCGGCGGCACCATCACCGGTGTCGCGCAGGTCATCAAACCCCGCAAGCCGTCTTTTAAGGCGATCGCTGTAGAGCCGGTCACGTCCCCGGTCCTTTCCGGCGGCCAGCCCGGCCCCCATAAAATTCAGGGGATCGGCGCGGGATTCATTCCCAGCATTCTGGACATGAAGCTCGTGGATGAGGTTATCCAGGTGACCAATGAAGAGTCCTTTGCCATGGCCAAACGCCTGATCCGCGAAGAGGGAATATTATGCGGTATATCTTCCGGCGCCAATGTGGTCGCGGCCATCAAGGTGGCGAGTCGCCCGGAGAATAAAGGCAAGCTCATCGTGACCGTTGTTCCGTCCACCGGCGAGCGTTATTTGAGCACTGATCTGTTCGCCGAATTCCGTAGCTGACGGGCATGAAATTTAACCGCAATGAATGGGCCGGCGCCTTTGGGGACATAGGCACGGACTTCCCGCTTTTGGTCGGCATGATCCTGGCCTCCGGCCTTGACCCGGCCTGTGTGCTGACCGTCTATGGCGTCATGCAGGTGATGACCGGCATCATTTACCGCCGGCCCATGCCTGTCCAGCCCCTGAAAGCCGTTGCCCTCCTTGTCATCACCCAGAAAATACCGGCAGACACGATTTATGGCGGAGGCCTGGCCATTGCCCTCATCATGCTGGCCCTGACCGTCAGCGGGTCTTTGTCGCGGCTGGCCCGTCATATCCCAAAGTCCGTCGTGCGCGGCATTCAACTGGGGCTTGGGATCAGTTTGGCCCTTTTGGCCCTGAAGGATTATCTGCCCCGCGACGGCGTTATCGGATACGTTTGGGGCGGATGCATTTTCGTTCTCATCCTGGTGCTTTTAAAGAACAGGCGGTTTCCGGCGGCGCTCGCCGCCATTCTTTTGGGGTTGGTGTATGCGTTTGTATTTAAGATCAATCCTGCGGGTTTTTCCGGCGCTGTCGGATTTCATTTACCCGTTGCGCGCATGCCGGGGTGGGGCGCGGTGGGAACAGGTTTTATTCTTTTGGCCTTGCCGCAAATTCCTCTGTCTTTGGGCAATTCCATTTTAGCCACGCGTCAGCTCAACGAAGACCTTTTCCCCGAGCGGCCGCTGACCGTTAATAAGATCGGATGGACCTATACGCTCATGAACATCGTGAGCCCTTTGTTCGGCGGCGTGCCTGTCTGCCACGGTTCAGGAGGGATGATGGGGCATTACACGTTCGGCGCGCGCACCGGCGGGTCGCTTCTCATCTACGGCGGGATGTATCTGCTGTTGGGGCTGTTGTTCAGCCAGACCTTCGCGCAGGTGATCCAGATATTCCCCATGCCTGTCCTGGCGGCGATCCTGTTCGTCGAGGCCTTATCGTTGATGGCGCTGGTGCGGGATCTCTCGTCGGACAGGGCCGGCTTGTGGGTCGCTTGTATGGTGGGGCTGATGGCCTGCGCTTTGCCTTACGGCTTTATCGTGGGCATGGCTGCCGGTGTCGTCGTTGAGCTGTTCTTTCGGAAGAATTTAACTTCCAGGGCCAGGGACGCTTAAAGCGCCGGGGTCAACGATGCGTTCGTTGTGGGAGTCCTGGATCTCTTCGTCCCATATTTTGAAATGGGCGTTGATGGAGCGAAGGACATACGGGCCCATGACCACGATCCCCAGGATGACCAAAAGGACGATGAGGGAATATTCGATCAAGGATTGGCCGTGCCGATGATGTGCGCGCATGGTGAAAGTATATACCACATGTCCGCTCCCGGCAAGCGCGATCCTTGACACCCGAATACCGTATCGTTTTATTTCCATTTCAAAGAAAACTACCCATAGGGCATAAATGTAAAAATAGAAATATACCCCCATATGGGGCTTTCGCTATATTGGGTGAGCTGCGGCTTATTTTCTATTGACAAAGGGAGAAGATGTGATAAATTGGTCATGTAAAAAAAGTGTATGAGAGTTATTCTAAAGATAACCTATGATACCTGAAAATACATCAAAGACCTTAGGCCCGATCGAGACCAATATCGTCGCCCGCTTAACATACGAGAAAAAGTTGATCGTCACTGTAGAGGATCTCGATCAATTATTTAAACTCGCCCCAGAGGATAGAAAACAGGTTGTTTTCAGGCTCAAAAGGAAAAAAATACTGGACCCTATAAAGCGCGGCGTCTATGCCTTTTCCCCGCTTGAAGCCGGCCCGGAAGGGACAGGGATCGATGAACTGCTCATTCCTCCGCTTTTTTTCCCAAAAAAGAATTACTACGTCGGTTACTCAACCATGTTTAATTACTACGGTTTTTCGGAACAACTTTTTCAGACCGTATATGTTCTTAATACAACCTTACGTATGGAAAGGATCATTTGCGGTATTTCCTATAAGTTCATAAGAATTCCGGAAAGCCGCATCTATGGCCGGGAAATCATTAAAGTGAAAAATACGGATGCCCTCGTCAGCTCTAAAGAGAGGACGCTCATCGACCTTCTTTATTTTAACAAGCCGGTCGGCGGCATTAATAACGCCGTCCAGATCTTCAAACAAGTTGTTGAAGAAAAGAAATGTGATATCAAGAAGCTCATTCAATACGCCGCACGTTTTCCAAATATCACGACCAGAAAACGCGTCGGCCTGATCCTTGATGATTTAGGCATTACCGAAACCACCCTTAGCCCGCTTATCAAAAGCGTGGCAAAAACCGCGCTGAGTTCGCTGACTGGATCGCGCAAAGGAACGCTCAACAAAAAATGGAGAGTCATTGTTAATGATCCACAAAAATAAAGAAGAATTTATAAAAACCCTTGAAAGAGCGTCCAGGAAGAAAGAGTTTTTATTGCCTCTATTGGAAAAAGATTACTATTTAACGTTGGTCCTTTCCCGGGTGCACGAGCTTTCAGAAGACCTCATTTTTAAAGGAGGGACATGCTTAAATAAGATTTATTACGCATATTATCGTTTGAGCGAAGATCTTGATTTTAGTATGAAGCTCCCACAGTACGAAGCGACGCGCGGCGAAAGACGCAAGTGTATCCAGTCGGTGAAGGACCATATAAAGAAGTTTGTGGAGCCATTAGATATAAAGATCGATGGATCGGACAATCCTGGGCGCAACGAATCCAAGCAGTATGTATATTATTTTGTTTATCAATCAGCTCTACGCCAGGTCGAAGCAAAAATTAAATTTGAGATCGGCCTTAGGTATAATCCGATCCACGCGACAGAGAAACGCCAAGTCCAACATAATTTTTTGCATCCCTTTACCGGAGAACCGTTATTTGATGGAGGCAAGGTCAATTGTTTGTCCTTAAAAGAGATCGTGAGTGAAAAGCTCCGGGCCGCGGCCTTAAGGAAGACCATCGCGCCGCGCGATTTCTATGACCTCGATTTTATTTTGCGTAATCAATTCAACCTTGCGGACCAGGAAGTGATAGATCTTTTTGAGAAAAAGATTAAGGAAGATGGCGGAGATCCGGATTTAGCAAAGTATCGCACCAATCTCGGGCGATCCAATGATGAAATCAAGGACATGCGTTCACGGATTGAAAATGAATTATTTGACGTATTAACGCCGGGCGAACGTGAGCATTTTGATCTCGACAAGGCGCTGATGAGGATAAATGAGGCTTTAAAAGGGCTGAAATAATGATGCCGGTTATCCGCGCGGATGAGAAAGTGACCTCTCTCGCGCTTCCCCAACCGTTCCTGGAACGCTTGCGTTCCATCATTCCAGTTCCCCTCTTGCCGCAGGTCGAGGGTTCTTTTTCTGCAAAGACCCACGCGGGACTTCGCGTCAATACCCTTAAGACCACGGTGCCGGAAGCGAAAGCATTCCTTAAAGGTATGGACATCTCCTGGCAGGAGGTGCCGTGGTGCTCCTACGCTTTGTGGGTGCCGGTACCATCGCTTAAGGAAATTTTAGCGTCGTCGTGGGCTTCGGAAGGAAAATTGTACAGCCAGGGTGTTGAAAGCCAGATCCCGGTTTTGGTTTTGGATCCCAGGCCCGGGGAAACGGTTTTGGACTTATGCGCCGCGCCGGGCAGTAAGACGACACAGATCGCCGCTCATATGAACAATGAAGGCACGCTGGTGGCCAACGAACCGGTGCGGGACAGGTTTTTCCGGCTAAGATCCGTCGTGGACTTGATGGGCGCGCGGGTCACTCTCAAGATGGTGGACGGACAGCGTTTTGACGGCCGCGGGACCCTGTTCAACCGTATTTTGGTGGATGCCCCGTGCAGTTCGGAGGGCCGTTTTAACGTCCATGAACCCAAGACCACCCGGTATTGGAGTGTGCGAAAGGTCCATGAAATGGCGCACAAGCAAAAAGGCCTGCTCCTGAACGCCAGCCGTCTTTTAAAACCCGGCGGGATTTTGGTCTACGCCACGTGCACGTTCGCCGTGGAAGAAAATGAAGCGGTGGTGGACTGGTTATTGCGCAAGACACAAGGCCTCCTGTCTTTGGAGCCGGTCGCTTTGGACGGCGTGCCGTCTTATCTGGCCCAAACACCCGTCGCCCCTCAAGCGGCGCGCTGTTTAAGGGTATTGCCGGATGGGCGCATGGAAGGTTTTTTTACGGCCAAATTTGTTTTAACAGGTTAAATTCTTGACCATCCCGTGAATTTGTACGAAAATGACACATGATTTGCTTTCGGATATCCACTATGCGCCGCATGTTGTTTCTTTTATTTTTTGTCGTTTTTTATTCCCCTGCTATTTTTGCCCAGCAAGGACCGTCAGAGAGCCTGACGCTGGACATTAACGTCGTCCAGATCGTGCTCAATGATGAACACCGCGACGGGGTGGACTGGGAGGCCATTGTTTCGGATTTTCACGTACTCCCCTTAAAAAAAGAGGACAATTCTTTCTGGATGGATAAAAGATACCGTTTAAGCGCCGGCACCGTTTCCGCCGAGGATTACGCGGTTTTGCTGGACGCTTTGGACACCGTCGGAAAGATGTCGCAGATCCCGCAGGAAAGCGTGCGCTTGACGATGGATGAACCCCTGGCTTCTACTTTAAGTTTAGGCGAAGGCAAGGAGCAGACGGTACGGCTTGGACTGCGTTTTGCCTCTTCGGTCCATGCGGGCCCGTCCATCGTCATCGAGCCGGCCATCGGGGTGATCTTCAAAGACGGGGGCAAGCCGCCGGTGGCCCTGACCTTAAAGACCCAGACCCAGGCCGCGATCAAGGAAAACACGATCATTATCCTGGGCGGACTTACGGAGGAAACCGAGATCACCAAAATGCATAAATTCCCCATTTTGGGCAACCTGCCTTTGGTCGGTCTGGTTTTTCGTAACCAGGGCCGCTGGATGCAAAAGACCGAGACCGTGATCTTTCTGATCCCGCGCGCGCAGGCCGTTGACGCAGAACAACCACAGCAGCCCCCTCAAACCCAATGACAGTCCGTCTTTTAAAGGCGATGGCATGTTCATGTCTTTTGTTTTTCGTCAGCGGTTGTGCCACTGTGCCCCTGCCCGTGAGCGCGCCGTTGCCGGGAGTGTCATTGAACAGCGTGTGCGACCGTTATGGCGTGGCCTGGGAATTTGACGGTGTAACACAGGTGGTCCTGTTGGAATACAAAGGGGCCATGGCCAAAGCGCTCGTCGGAAGTCCGGTGGTCTTAGTCGGCAAGGAAAAGGTCATCTTAAGCGCGCCCTTGCGCCGCCGGCAGAGCGTTATTTACGTACCGGAGGATTTTGAGTCCAGGGTCCTGGCGCCTTTTGGAGTGGTGCTGGGACGCAGGGGGCTGGTCGCCGACATGTCGATGTCTAAGGTCCGCACCATTGTGGTCGATGCGGGCCACGGCGGCAGAGATCCGGGTGCCACCGGAACGACCGGCACTAAAGAAAAGAACGTGGTCCTGGACATCGCCAAACGATTGAGGGGCCTGCTGGAAGGGGCCGGTTTCAAGGTCATCATGACGCGCACCCGTGATGAATTTATACCGCTCGCCGATCGCACCGTGATCGCGTCCCGGCCGGACATTGATCTTTTCGTCAGCATTCATGCCAACTCCAATCCGTCGGCCAAGACCAGGGGGGTGGAGACCTATTACGTCAAGACCGTTGACCAGAAAGACCTGGACGAGGACCAGCGTCAGAGGAATGAAAAGGTCTTTGCCAGAAGTTTGAACATGGAATATTCGCCGCTGTTGGCCGGCATCGTCGCGCAGATGATGTACGACCACAAGATCGGCGAATCCCGCAAACTCGCCGAAGAGATAGCCCGCGGCGTTTCCCGCGATGTGAGCGTTCCCAACCGCGGGGCAAGGGCCTCCCGGTTTTTTGTCGTGCGCAACACCATCACTCCGGCCGTCCTGGTTGAAACGGGGTTTTTGACCAATGCCCGGGAAGAAGAAAAACTTAATTCCGGCGGATACCGTCAGCGCATGGCCGAAGCCATCACCCGCAGCATCATTGATTATGCCACAGCCCTTTAGTTCCGACGCTCCCATTGGTGTCTTTGATTCCGGTCTCGGCGGCCTGACCGTGGTCAAGGAGATCACCCATGCCCTGCCCAATGAGCGGGTGGTGTATTTCGGGGACACCGCGCATGTGCCTTACGGCAACAAGTCCAAAGAAACCATCATCCGTTTTGCGACCCGGATCGTCACCATCCTTTTGAAATACAAGGTCAAGATGGTGGTGGTGGCCTGCAATACCGCCTCCAGTTTGGCCCTGGAGACCCTTCAAAGGAAATTTTCCGTGCCCATCGTCGGGGTCATCGAGCCCGGCGCCCGCAAAGCGGCCGTATCAACAAGGAACAAAAAAGTCGGTATCATTGCTACCCAGAGCACGATCAAAAGCGGACGCTATGTCCGCAAGATCCTCGAGCTTGACGGGCGCATCATGGTCACCAGCAAGGCCTGCCCGCTGTTCGTGCCTTTGGTTGAGGAGGGGTGGTTTGACCACCCGGTGACCGTTTCGGTCGCGCAAGAATATTTAAAGGACATGAAGAGGGCCAAGGTGGACACTCTTATTTTGGGCTGTACCCATTACCCGCTGTTAAAAGGGGTGCTGGGCCGTGTCGTCGGGCCCAAGGTCAACCTGGTGGATTCCGCCACGGAAGTGGCGGGTGCCGTGAAAGACATCCTCGTTCGCAAAGGACTGCTGCGCATGGCCCTTAAGCCCGCCCGCCACACCTATCTGGTCAGCGACGAGCCGGAATTGTTCAAACGCCTGGCCGTCCGATTTTTAGGCAACAGCGTCAAGAATGTCCAAAGGTACCGCGATGTTTGAAGTGACGGTCAAAGACCATGTCGCCTCCGCCCACCGGCTGGCAGGGTATGAAGGTCCCTGCAAGGACCTGCACGGCCACACCTGGCATGTGGAGATTGCCGTCGTCGGGGACCAATTGGATGCGGTGGGCCTGCTTGCGGATTTTAAGGTCCTGAAGAAAAAATTGAAGGATGTCCTGGATCCTCTGGACCACGCGTATTTGAACGATCTGCCCGCTTTCAAGGGCGTTAATCCCACCACCGAGAACCTGGCCCGCCACGTTTATCGTGCCTTGGCCCCGGCTGTCAGGCCGCTGAAACTCAAGCACGTGCGCGTATGGGAAAGCGAAACCGCCAGCGTGATTTATTATGAATAAAGCAGTTGTCTTATTGTCCGGGGGGCTTGATTCCTCGACGACGTTATATCATGCCCTTCAAAAAGGGTATGCCTGTCATTGCCTGGTCTTTGATTACGGCCAGAGGCATAAGAAGGAAATACGTTCTGCTGTTGCCGTAGCCAAGGCCGCCGGTTGTCCCTATGAGATCGTCCGCATCGGCTTACCGTGGAAAGGCTCCGCCTTGCTGGACAAAAAAGTCAAGGTCCCCGAGGGCCGGCGTCTGGATGCCAAAGATATCCCCGTGACCTATGTTCCTGGCCGGAACATCATTTTTTTAAGTTTCGCCGCTTCTTTTGCCGAGGCCGTGGGGGCCGGGGTCATTTTCATCGGGGCCAATGCCGTGGATTACTCGGGCTATCCTGATTGCCGTCCGGAGTTTTTCAAGGCCTATGCCGGAGTGCTGGCGCGCGGGCTTAAGGCCTGTGTTGAGGGACGGACGATCAAGGTTGAGACGCCGCTCATTCATTTGAGCAAATCACAGATCGTGCGCCTGGCCCAACGGCTGAAGGTGCCCACCCATCTGACATGGTCGTGTTATCAAGGCGGACAAAAACCCTGCGGCGTATGCGATAGCTGCCGTTTACGAGCCAAGGGTTTTGCAGGGTCGGGATTGCAAGATTCATGCGTGGTGCGGGTGACTTCGGTGGGGGCCCCCCGGCGCGCGCAGGAACGAGCACGACGGGGGTGACCGAAGACAGGACCCGCCCTTAGTGATTGGACAAAATGAACGCAAAAATCATGGAAATATTCCCGTCGGTGCAGGGAGAAGGTACATATGCCGGAGTACGGCAAGTATTTGTCCGTTTCTTCGAATGTAATATGCACTGCACGTGGTGTGATACGCCCAATTCCATCGGCGACACCGTGCGCAATTATCAGGAGATGGGGCCGGATGAAGTTGAGGCCAAGGTCCGCGCCTGCGCGTCCGGATGCCACTCGGCGAGTTTGACCGGAGGCGAACCGCTGCTGCACAAGGACTTTATCCGGGCGTTCGCGCCCCGTTTAAAAGCCATGGGCCTGAAAAATTATCTGGAAACCAATGGCACCCTTCCTGATGCTTTGGCCGAAGTGATCGATGTCATGGACATCATCGCCATGGACATCAAACTGCCCAGTTCAACGAAAGAAAAGCCGTTCTGGCAGGAACATAAGGATTTTTTGCGCATCGCCCGGCGCAAAGAGGTGTTCATCAAGACGGTCATCACCAATGATACGGAGGCCTCCGACGTGCGGCAAGCCGCCCTGCTCGTGGCCGGCGTTGACGCGTGCATCCCGTTCATCCTTCAGCCCAATTATTTTGAAATGAAGCAGGGCGTCGTGGCCAAATGCGGGGACCTGGCAAAAGAGTGTGCAAAAATTTTGAGCGATGTTAGAATACTGCCCCAGATCCACAAATTCATGAAATTAAGATAATGGCAAGGGCGGGTCCTGTCTTCGGTCACCCCCGTCGGTGCTCGCACCAGCTGCGCGCCGCCGGGGGGCCCCCACCGAAGCCACCCGCACCACGCCATAGGAAGGAAGGAATGAAAAGCTCCTACGAAGGCCTGCAAAAGAACATCCGCAAATTGAAGACCCCGGCCATCGAGGTGTGGGACAATCAATATCCCGACCGCGATTATACGGTGGACATTGCCATCCCGGAATTCACCTGCATCTGTCCCAAGACAGGTCTGCCGGATTTCGCCACCATCAACATCAGTTACAAGCCCGCCAAGACCTGCCTGGAATTAAAATCTTTGAAGATGCATTGCGTGTCCTACCGTAGCGTGGGCATCTTCCACGAACATCTGGCCAATAAATTTTTGGATGATTGTGTCAGGGCCTGCCATCCGCGCTGGATGAAAATAGAGGTCGTGATGAACCCGCGCGGCGGCATCGCTACGACCGTGACCGCGGAGTATGCATACACGTAGAGGTGCCGTGAAAGAATTGATCGTCGCGTCCCGCAACAAAGGCAAGGTCAATGAGATCAAGGAATTGTTGGCCGACCTGCCCGTCAAAGTCACATCTCTCCTGGATTATCCTAAGATTTCCGACGTGGTCGAGGACGGAAAGACCTACAAGGCCAATGCGTTAAAGAAAGCCGTGGCCGTCGCCAAAGCCACCGGCAAGATGGCCTTGGCCGACGATTCCGGCATAGAAGTTGCGGCGCTGGGGAATGCGCCGGGGATCTACTCCTCGCGTTTTGCGGGCAAGGGGGCCGGTGAGAAAGACAAAAACCGAAAATTATTTGAAATGCTTCAAGGCATGCCGATGTCCAAACGCCGGGCGCGTTACCGTTGCGTTGTTGCCCTGGTGGATGGCAAGGCCAAAGAGATCAGCGTTGCGCAGGGGACATGCGGCGGGTATATCACTACAGAAGAGCGCGGTACCAATGGTTTCGGTTTTGACCCGGTTTTTCTTTTAAAACGTTACGGCAGGACCTTTGGGGAATTATCACCGTCTTTAAAAGCAAAGATATCCCACCGCGCGCGGGCGCTCAAAAAGATCAAGGACGTCATTCAAAGATCGATTTGAGGATGGTGTTGATGACCCTGGGGACGGAGATCTTTCTGTCAAACTTCGGGTTGGTGATCTTATCGTAGATATGCACGGTTAAGGTCTGAAGCACGTCCTGGGCGATGGGCGGCACTATTCCGCTGGTCATGTCCACCACGATCGTCAGATCGCAGATCTGGTCAAAATCCACCCACCCCTGGCCCAGCAGGACGATGGTCGGGCTTTTCATGCGCAGATTGTCCGTCATGATCTTCCGGTCCTTGACCGTAAAATTGCCCTCCACGTCGGTGATCATCAACTGGCCCAGGCGCAGGGCTTCGTTGAGAACATCCAAAAGCCCTTTGAATATTTTGAATTCCGTTAAGAAGCCCTCCCGAATGGCCAAAGACCCTTTGGCCTCCAGACCTTTGATATCAGACAGCATCCCCTTGGACAACATGGTCATGTAAAACTTGCCGTTGATCTCTTCCGCCTTGAGGTTGGGGATGTCATTTTTAAGTTTATGCAGGTCCAGCCCGTCAATGTTCAAGGCCAGATCAAAGGGGATACCCGCGCCGTTCAGGTCGCCTGAACCCACGGCATGGAGCTTTCCATCATAGACATTGGCGTCCGCCGTCAGGTTGCTGATCGTTCCTTCGCGCTGGCCGACGGTGATGTGAAGGTCATTGGCCGTGTACCCCAAAATGGAAACGGACGCGCTTTGGAGGGTGGCATCGGTGGTCCAACGTTTCCAGTCCGGTACCGGGCCTTTGATGGCCGCGTTGACATTGAGGGTGCCGGACGGTTTAAGCGCCTCAAAGGCCTTTTTTTGTTCTTCGGGCAAAAGAACGGCAACGTCTTCCAGACGAAAAGTCATTGTGGTGTTAATGTTCAGGACCGGCGGATCGGCTGGCGACAGGACGGCATTGCCGCTGGCGCCAAAGGCGATGTTCAAATATTTTCCGGTCAATTCATTGATGGTCAGGGTGTCCCCGTTTTTGCGGATATCAACTTTTAACTGCACGTCTGCTCCGTCCAGCGTGGTTTTGATGACGGGATCCTTGAAATCATTAAGGCCTCCGGTCAACGTGTAGGCCTTGCCCAGATAAGTCCCGGTAAAATTGTTCCATGTCAGCGCGTCGGGGGCGCCATCCAGGTGTCCGGAGATGCCCGTGACGCTCTGGTTGAATGTTTTGCTGGCCACGTTCACGCCGGCAAGTTCGGCCGTGGCTTTGATCTTCGCGCTTGAGGGGTCCCCGGCAAGACCCTCGAATTGCACCTGGAACGATGCTGTTCCGCTGACTTCAAGCCCGTACTGATCCATGATCTGAGGGAACGCATCTTTGAGTTTGGCAAGGTTGATCCTGTCCGCTCCTGCCCGGATGTTCAGGACAGGCGTCTTGAAATTCAATACTGTTCCCGTTGCTTTGATGTCGGTGTCCAATACCTGAAGGACAAGGCTTTTGATGGTCAGTTCATCGGTTTTGAACGCGGCGTCGAGGCTGATGTTCTTGAATGGCGCGAAGGGGAAACCGTTGGCCTGGCCATCAGCCACGCTCACGTGCCCGGTATAGGTCAAGGCCTGCGGGTCTTTCAGGGGATAAGAGGCCTCGACGTTCATGGTGATGTTGCCGGTCAAGGACTGTTGTGCGTCAAGGACAACGGCGGCATTGTCCGCCTTGATGTCCGTCAGCATTTCAATGCTGCGCTCATTTTTCATTTGGATGATCAGCGGCTTCAGGGTGAAGTTCCCGCGGACTGTTTGAGCGTCCATCCGGATATCCGTATTCTTTGTCGTCATGGTCGCGGTGATCTGAAGACCGTTTTTGTCCTGACGGGCCTTAATGTCTTCTAAAGCGACGTCGCTTTTGATGCTTTGGTCTTTAAAGGAAACATCCAGGCCTTTGAGGGCCGCGTTGGCGCGCACGGTGAGGGTGTTCCCGCCATGGTCAATGCTCAATTGGACTTTCTCGACGGTGCCGGCCTTCCATGACAGCCCCTCAACGGGAGGCAGGAAGCGCAGGTATTCGGCGGGGCGGATGTTCTTGAGATCAACGTCCGCGTGCAGGTCCTGGTTGAGCGGCTGATAATACCCACGGGTGGTGACCAGGCCCTGTGTCCGGGGTAAAGAGGCCGACACATCAAAAGCAATGCCTTTGTAAGACAGGGATATTTTCAGGTTGAGGTTGCCTAGAATTTCCGTCCAGTTACGGCCGTTGGAAACATCATTGATGCGGACCTGTCCATTGCTGATATTGATCCCGGTCACGGTCACGGCCACAGGCGGCCCCCCAGCCGGCGGCGCAAGGAGGTCGCTGAAATTCCATTCATCCACCCCTCGACGTATGATATGCACAAAGGGATGTTCCAGGTTGATAAACGGGATGGTGACCTTGTATTGTTTGGCCCCGGGGATGACAATGAGGCCGAAGGACAGGCGATCGGCTTGCAGGAAGACCTGATCTTGCGAGCCCTTTTGGTAAACCTTGAGTTTTTCGACGATAAATCCTTTGACCCAGTTGAAATGCAGGGCTTCGAATTCAACTTTGCGTTTGAGGAACGCCTCGGCCTGGGAGGTGACGAATTTCTTGGCCTGGACCGGGAGGATGACGCGGTTCACGTAGACCGTCAGCGCGGTCAGGAAAAAGACGACGGCGGCAATGATGATCAGGGGCTTTTGCCACTTCATAAGCACCGGCATTCTGTTAAGATCGGGGGACAGGGATTCGAACCCTGGACCTCTTGCTCCCAAAGCAAGCGCGCTAGCCAACTGCGCTATCCCCCGTCGTGAAGCAGATAAATCAGTATTTTTTAGTATACCATGTTAAAACATTGAAATCAAAACGAAGGTCTATATAATAGAGGCATCATGAAACGCGACCACGCCAAACTCATCTGCGATGTCGGTGAACTGACCGGGCTTTTCCATGACGCGCCGGGCATGGAGGATTTTCTTAGGAAAATAACCGCCATGATCACCCGGCACATGGCCTGCGAGGTCTGTTCCATCTACCTTTATTATCAGGACAGCCGCGAGCTTGTCCTGAAAGCCACCACCGGATTGAACCCGTCTTGCGTCGGGCATGTGAGAATGCGCCTGGGGGAAGGATTGACGGGTCAGGCCCTCAAGGAGCGCCGGCCCATCTGCGAAGGCCGGGCCAAAGATAACCCGCATTTCCGTTATTTCCCCGGGATCGGCGAGGAGAAGTTTGAATCGTTCCTGGCCGTGCCCATTTTGCGCGGCACCGTTGAAATAGGGGTCATGGTCATCCAGAGCGAGAAGAAAAATTATTTCACGCCCGAGGACATCCAGATCTTCCGCGCCGTGACCTCCCAATTGGCCGCCACCATTGAGACCGCCCGGCTTCTCATCACCCTCAACGACAAGGAACGTCAAAAGCGCGCCCCCGCCGTTGCCGCGGACCTGAAATTCGTCAAAGGCCGTTCGGGGGCCGAAGGCGTGGCCCTGGGCAATGCCGTTGTCGTGGATGAGGCCATGACAGACCTGCAGCGGTTCACCCAGACCTCCCACACGCACACCGAAGATGATTTTCACAAAGCCGTGCAAGCGACCGAGGCACAATTGGAGGACCTTCAGGAGCAGGTCGAGACAACACTGTTTGACGTGGCCGCGCTCATCTTTACGGCGCAGATCCTTATGCTTAAGGACAAAGGATTTTCAGATGTCATCGCCGCTCAGATCCGCCATGGCGTCGATCCGCCGCAGGCGGTCGTGTCCGTGGTGCAGGAATATGTCCGCAAATTCGCGTCCATCAACGACAGTTATTTGAGGGAAAAAATTTACGACGTCAAGGACATGGGCCGGCGCGTCCTGGAGAACATGACTGGTTTAAAAGACCCTCACGCGGATTTCGAGGGCCGCATCGTCATTGCCCGTGAACTTTTTCCGTCGGATGTGCTGAAACTTTTTTCGCAAAAAGTCAAAGGCATCATCCTGCTCAACGGCGGGGTGACCTCGCACGTGGCGATCCTGTCGCGTTCATTGAACATTCCTCTGGTCATCGCCGATGAACCCGGGCTTTTAGCTGTGCCCGGCGGCACCCGGGTCCTTTTGGACGCGGTCATGGGCACCATCCATATCAATCCTGATGAGGACACGGTCCGCAAGGTCCTGGACCGTGAGGACCTCAACAAAGACCTGGACCGCCTCAAACGCCTGATCCGGGAACATCCGAAGACGAAAGACGGCGTTGCCGTCAAACTCATGGCCAACATCAATCTGTTGGGGGACCTGAAGGCCGCCAACGAATTCAAGGCCGACGGCATCGGGCTTTACCGCACGGAATTCCCGTTTTTGATCCGCAGCAATTTTCCGTTGGAAGAAGAACAGTATCTGATCTACCGCCGTCTTGTGCAAGGCATGCCAGGCAAAGAGATCACGTTTCGCACGCTCGATATCGGCGGGGACAAGATCCTGCTGCATTACAATTACGGCAGGGAAGAGAACCCGTTTTTGGGTCTGCGGTCCATCCGTTTTTCCTTAAAACACAAGGATGTGTTCATCCAGCAGATACGGGCGATCCTGCGCGCGGGCCACGGCCACGACATGCGTGTTTTGTTCCCCATGATCTCTTCGGTGGACGAATTTTTGGAAGCCAAAGGCATTGTGCAGGAATGCGCCCATGACCTGGCCAAAGAAGGCATAAAATATATTAAAGACCCGCCCATAGGGACCATGATCGAATTGCCTTCGGTCATTGAGATCATTGACGAATTGGCCCAGGAAGCGGACTTTTTGAGCATCGGCACCAATGACCTCATCCAGTATCTGCTCGCCGTGGACCGCAACAATGAAAAGGTGGCGGACTTGTATATGCCTTATCATCCGGCGGTGTTAAGGGCGCTCAAGAAAGTGGCGGATGCCGGACTCAAATACGGCAAGGACGTGTCCGTTTGCGGGGACATGGCCCATTCCGTCCAATTCCTGCCGTTTTTATTAGGGATCGGTTTGCGGCGTTTCAGTATGGACGCGCGGTATTTACCCAGTGTGCATGAAAAGTTAAGCACCATTGTTCTGGCCGAGGCCGAAATCAAAACGCGGGAGATCCTTCAACAGAGCAAGGCTGTCCGCACCGCCCAATTGCTGGACGATTTCTAATGCGCGACCGTGTCCTGACGATCCTCCTGCTTGTTTTTCTGTTCGGCCTGTTCGCCGCGGACCTGGCCCGGCCCATCAATTTGACGGCGGTGGACATCGGCCGTCACGTCAAGAACGGGGAACTTCTCCTGCAGGGGCAATGGGACCTCCTGCACAGGAATTTTTATTCCTTCACGCATCCCGATCATCCGTTCATCAACCATCACTGGCTGTTCGGTGTCCTGTCCTACGGCGTGCATCAATGCGCCGGGTTCACGGGCCTGTCCATCGTTTATATCGGGGTATTGCTGGGGGCTTTGTTCTTTTTTTTGCGCGCGGCCGCTTTGCGCGGACATTTCGCGCTGGCCATCTTTTTCGCGTTTTTGTCCCTGCCCATTCTGGCCGACCGACGGGAGATACGCCCCGAGGGGTTAAGCCTTTTATTCATGGGGCTGTATTTTTATCTGTTGACCAAACTGTCTTTGGGGCAGGTCCGGCAACGGACGGTCTTGATCATTTTGGGAATAACGCAGGTCATTTGGGTCAATACCCATATTTTCTTTTTTATGGGGCCGTTGCTGACGGCGATATTCTTGTGGGAAGGGTATGCGCGCAAATGCAGTGTATGTGTGCGCGCCCTGTGGCCTTTGCTGATCCTGCTGTCGGCGGTCGATCTCATTAACCCCTCGGGATTGGCCGGCGCCTTGACGCCGTTGAACATTTTTAAGGAATTCGGATACCGTCTTGCGGAAAATCAGACGGTGTTTTTTATGATGGACCGTTTCCCGGGCCAGAAGGAATACGCGTATTATCTGGGGCTGGTCCTCGTTGCCGTCGTCGGGATCATTTTGGCCGTGCGCGCGCGGGGATGGAAGGCCAACGCGCCGTTCATTCTGCTGGCCGTGTTCGCGGCCTGCGCCGGCCTTAAAGCCGTGCGCCTGATGACGCCCTTCGCGTTTTTTCTGGTCCCGCTGGGGTCTTTTTTTTACGGCCAGGCCGAGGGGAAGTTACCGCCAAAAATACAGAAAACCATCCGCGTATTTTTGCTCGCCGCCGCCCTCGTCCTGGGCGTTATCCAGGCGTCGGGTTTGCGCAACAGCCCCATCGGTGTGGGTCTGGCCCCCGGGGTGAATGTGTCAGCGGAGTTTTTCAAGCAAACCGGCATCCAAGGGCCGGTGTTCAGCAATTACGATATCGGCGGATATTTGATCTATCATTTGTACGGCCGGGAGCCGGTGTTCGTGGACAATCGGCAGGAGGCCTTCCCGCCGGAATTTTTTAAGGGAACGTATGTCCCGATGCAGGAGGACAAAGAGGTCTGGAAAAAAGCGGACGGCCGCTGGGGGTTTAACGCGGTGTATTTTTACCGGCATGACCTGACCCCGTGGGGACAGGCCTTCCTTGTCCGGCTGGTGGACGACCCGGACTGGGCCCCGGTGTTCGTGGATGGATATACGATCATTTTTTTAAAACGCAACGGCCCCAACCAGCGCGTCATTGACCGTTTCCAACTGCCGCGGTCCATGTTTTCGGCGTCCGGCCCCGCCGTTGGCGGGGCTGGACAGGCCGGATGAATTTTGTTAGGATTGAGGCCTGATTATTCAACATATGCGCCTGTAGCTCAGTTGGATAGAGCAACAGCCTTCAACAGGAGCCTTCATGGGGAAAAAGAACCCATGAAGTGGACGTCGCTAAGTCGGTAGATACCCTTTAGGGGGCAATACCGAGCTACCCAAGTGGGGAGTGTAGAGACTTTACACGGCGGGGCTGAGATGCCCAAGAGAAAGTCCGGCCAGCAACTCCCGCTTTTGCGGGACGGTTAAGGCAACTTAATGCTGGAAGCTAAGCTGTAGGTCGCACGTTCGATCCGTGCCAGGCGCGTTTTTTATTTAACTCGATGCATCATACAAAAGATAAAGCAGATATAGGTTTTTGTAAGGTCATTACGGATCTTACGATGAAGGGGTATGTGCCATGCATACCTTTTTCAGAACATCAAGCGTTTGATCTTGTTGTGGTTGGGCGGGACGGCACCACTTTCAGGATCCAGATTAAATACTCAACATTAAGGAAGAATGGGTCTGTGGATGTCCGGTATAGGAGAAACTGGGCGGATAAGCACGGCGTACACACCAGAATTTATTCAAAAGACGAATTCGATTATTACGCGATTTATTGTCCAGAGAAAGATGCAGTGCTTTATGTCCGTAATACTCCGGATTGCCCGAAGTCGATCCGTTTTGATAAGCCAGCCAACAATCAGATGCGGCATATTAAATGGGCAAATGACTATTTGAAAATCAAGAAATGATATCAGTTGGGCGGCGTTATTCTTGTTGAGTGTTTTTGGGTTTTTTGGTAATGTATTGCCCTTTTCAGTACTGTTGTCATTCCCGAATGTTTCTGTCGGGAATCCAGACACGGCTTTATCGTACAATGGTGGGTGCCCCGCATGTCTGGAATAAACATTATGGAATGCGGGACGACCAACCACTTTTTCTGGGACAAAAAAACGTAGTAAGTGGTGGGTGTAGCTCAGTTGGTTAGAGCGGAAGATTGTGGATCTTCAGGTCGCGGGTTCAAATCCCGTCACTCACCCCATTTTGACCCTTAATCTGTTATAAGGAGCATTGAATTTTGCCTTGACATATGTCAGGATGTAACATAAGATGTTAAATTATGACAATCTATCAACCGCGTGAAATTACGAAAACATTAATTGAGTCGCTTGAAAACATGCCAGTGGTGGTGCTTTCCGGAATGCGCCAGACGGGTAAAAGCACCCTTCTTTTAAACCAGCCGCAATTAAAGAAAAGAAGGTATGTCAGCTTCGATGATTTTAACACTCTCGAATTAGCCCGCAGTAATCCGGAGGAGCTCCTGTCCGGTAAAGAACCCATTACTATTGATGAAGCGCAAAAGTATCCTGAGATCTTAAATGTTATCAAGAAAGAAGTGGATAGAAATCGCAAGCCCGGGAGATTTCTCTTAAGCGGATCGGCTAATTTCTTGCTCCTTAAAAAAGTCGCCGAAAGCCTGGCTGGCAGGGCAGTCTATATGACTCTTCATCCATTTACTCGAAGGGAAATGTTAGGGGTTATTAAAGAAAAACCGGCCCTCGCGTGTTTTATTGATACCGGCGCGTTTCCTAAACGTGAAATCAATCCTGTTTCGTTAAAGGAAATCTTAAAAGGCGGTATGCCTTCCGTATGCCTTGGCCAGGTAAAAAAGCCAGAGGTGTGGTTTCGCGGCTATGAACAAACATATCTGGAGCGTGATATACGCTCCTTAGCTCAAGTGGCGGATTTGGTATCATTTCGAAATCTTTTGCATCTGGTGGCTCTTCGGAATACAAAGATCTTAAACATAAGTGAGCTTGCTCGTGACGCGAAACTAAACGTTGTCACTGCCTCGCGCTATCTTTCGCTTATGGAAGCTTCATTTATTTTAAGCCGAGTTCAGCCCCATTTTAAAAATAAAACAACCCGGCTTATTAAATCTCCTAAAGTATATTTATCCGATACAGGGCTGTCCGCTTACCTTGAGGAGATCAAAGATTCAAATGTAAACGAGATGGCAAGAGGGGCGTTGTTGGAAAGTTACGTGGCGCAGAATTTAGAGGGAATATTTTCCGCTTATTATCCCGACGCGAAGATTACCTATTGGAATATTCAAGGCAGATACGAGGTCGATTTTATTATAGAGGTGGGTGGCAAAACGCTCGCGATTGAAGTAAAAAGCGGCAGCCGGTGGAAAGAAAGCGATCTGGCAGGCATAAAAGCGTATTTAGCCAGCAATAAAGAATGCCTTGGCGGATTATTGGCTTACAATGGCCGCGATGTTTTAAGGCTTGGCAAAAACATATGGGCTGTTCCGGTTAATTTATTGTTAAGTTAGC
Organism: Candidatus Omnitrophota bacterium; assembly: GCA_030650275.1. Classification (NCBI taxonomy): domain Bacteria; kingdom Pseudomonadati; phylum Candidatus Omnitrophota; species Candidatus Omnitrophota bacterium. The sequence goes on from JAUSEK010000023.1 coordinate 87,966, forward strand.
CCAATGTTAAGAGGCCATTAAACAGGCCTGCCTGCCGTCAGGCAGGTTCTGACCTGTTTGAGCCAGCGACCCCCCAGTAATTTTCAGCAAAGAGGAATGGAGTTTTAAAAAATGGATCTACTTATTTTCGCCGGCTCTCTGCGGGCCGACTCTTGTAATAAAAAATTTGCCCGGGAAGCGCTGCGTTTAGCCAAAGAAGCCGGGGTTGAGGGCGAATTCCTGGATCTAAAGGATTACCCCATGCCACCCTATGATGGAGACATTGAAGCCGCCTCCGGCATTCCCGAAACAACGATCCGTCTTGGAAAGAAAATTGCCTCTGCGGATGCCCTGCTGATCTCCACCCCGGAATATAACGGCAGTATTCCGGGAGTTCTTAAGAATGTTGTGGATTGGCTTTCCCGCGAAAAGCCGGTATCTTTAAGCGGCAAGCATTTGCTGCTTTTGGCGGCCTCTCCGGGCGCTTTGGGTGGTGTTCGCAGTTTGTGGCATTCACGTCAACCGTTCGAAGTGCTCGGCGTACACGTGTTTCCCGCGATGGTGGGTTTACCTAATGCTTACAGCGCGTTTGATGAACAAGGTCAATTAAAAGAGGAAAAAACCCTGCAGAATTTGCGGAAAATATTGGACCAATTTATTAAACATGCAAGCACAAACCTGGGAAAAAGTCTATCTGATCCGCCCCACACTTGACCCCGCACTTGTTGCCAATGCGAAACCGAAAGGCGGAGAGATTACCATGAAATAATAAATTGATATTTTCATTTTTCATGGTATGGAATGTCGCGCCTTTCACAACTTCATTGGGGGTAGCGGTACTTCATGGAAAAGCTATTCATAAAAAGATCGATGTCGTACCGTTTGAAACTATTACAGGCGGGATGAAGGCGATGTTCTAGCAGGACAACAAAGAAAGTAATTAAAAGTAATGATAATACCTGCCAAGCCGGTTACCAGAAGCATTGCCAACATCGACCGTTTTCAAATTCCTTACCGGATATACGGGCGAGGAGCCGAAGTCCTCGTTTGTATTAACGGGATCCAGCAGTCCATGGCGATTTGGATTGACTTTGTCCGCCGGTTCTCTCATAAATATAAAATCCTGCTTTTTGATTTTCCCCATCAGGGTAAAGGCCTGGTTAACGCGGGTTCTGCGGATGTTACTCTGTCCGAGCAGGTTGAGATCTTAAATGAATTGCTTATGACCGCCGGGATCCAAGAGAAGCTCACGTTATGTTCGGCCTCGTGGGGAGGCGTAGTTGCGGCGAGTTTCACCATTCGTTACCCCCACCGGACCAAAAAACTTATTTTGGCCGGGATCGGCACCAAACCAAATCAAACAATGATCGATACGATCACGCGGGGATCGCGACTTCCCATGGAAAACCGCCTGGAAATAGCCGAAACATTGATCAGTAGTTTTGGCCAAGACCTGCCTTTAAAAGTAAAAGCCGCCATTATCAGCCAATTTGAACGTATGGACCAAAAAGCGTTAGCTTCCTTTTACCAGCACGGCTCGTTTATTCTTGCCTGCGGGGCCCTGCATAAAGTGATCGATCTAAAGAGCATCACCTGCAAAACCATCCTGTTAAGGGGCGAAAATGATACGATCATTGACCCGGAAGATCTTATTTTATTGGCCTCTGAGATCCCCGGCTCACAGATCAGGACGATCAAGGGGGCGGGCCACTTCCTTCACCTGGAAAATGATAAACTTCTGGACGCCTACGCAGATATCCTGGGCTCGTAAGAGACCACCATGAACATAGTCCATTTTATTATCAAAGATATTTTCCGGAAAAAGATACGCGTGTTTTTAACGATCCTTGGGATCAGCGTCGGTATTTGCGTGTGCATCATGATGCTGGGGGTGGGAGAAAGCATTAAGAGTTCATTTCAGGACACCTACAGCAAGCGTCAGATCGATCTGATCATTCAAGAGAAGGACCAGCTGAGTATTTTGTTAAGCAGGGTCGATGCCGGTATCGCCAAGCAAATAAAAAACAATCCAGCGGTCGAAGATTCCTCCGCGACGCTTCTTTACATCCATAAACTTAAGGATTCAGCGGTGCCGGTCTTTGGCTGGGAACCGGACAGCTTTTTATTTGATGCGGTCAAGATCACGGCGGGGCGGCGTCCGGTCCTTGATCAGAAAGAAGCCATCGCCGGACAAGCGCTCATGCGCAGCCTTAAGAAAGAAAATACCCGGCAGATAAAGATCAAGGGCGTGTCTTTTGATGTTGTCGGTGAGTACAAAAGCACGAGCCCTTTTGAACAGTATGCGGCCGTGCTCCCGCTGGCGGATCTTCAAACAGCCATCCACGAACAGGGCAAAGCGAGTTTTATTAATATCAAACTGAAGCCCGCTGATCGTACCGACGCGGCCATGGAGAATATAACCAGGGAAATAGAAAACAGCGCGCCGCTGGTTTCGGTCATGCGTTCCGATGTCTTTATCGCCGAAAAAACAAAGTTTATCGTCGTGGGCGAGAAATTCTCGTTCCTGATCAGCATCATTACCATTATCGCGGTGGCCTTAGGATTGGCCAATACGATGGTGACCTCTATGTTTGAAAAAAGGAAATTCCTGGCCATTTTGCTTGCGTTGGGCTGGCAGAAGATCGAGATCGCCGCACTATTTGTGTGTGAATCTCTGGTCGTGTCCTTGATCGGAGGCATGATAGGGATCTTTTTGGGCTTTAAAGGGATCACGTATGTCTTTGGCCTGACCAGCATCCAGGCCTTTGTCCCTGTACTGGATCTTGTTTTAATAAGTAAAATAGTGGTGATGATCCTGGTCAGCGCCATATTTGCCGCGATCGTTCCCATATGGATAACGTTAAATTCTAACCCCATTGAGGTCATCCGTGGCGAATAGAGATGCCGTCCGGAAAGAAATTTTTCGCACGGTCCATTTGCGCAAATATTATCCGCAAACCCAATCGTCGGCCCTGCATGACGTTAGCTTAACGATCATGAAGGGGGAATTCGTCGGGATCAAAGGGCCCAGCGGCAGCGGCAAGAGCACCCTGCTTTATATTTTAGGAGGCCTAATTCCTCCGACTTCCGGTGAGGTTTATTTTTATGATCAGCCGCTTCACGGCATAAAGAACAAGGCCATATACCGCCGGGAAAATTTGGGTTTTATATTCCAGGATTTTTATCTGTATCCGCATTTCACGGTATTGGAGAACATGCTTTTCCCACTTCTGCACCATCTGATCATTCCCAAGAACATCATCAAAAAAGCGGAAATGCATCTGGAATATTTAGGCCTGGGCGCAAAGAAGACAATGCCGGTGGAAGTTCTTTCAGCCGGAGAGCGCCAGCGGGTTTGCATCGCACGGGCATTACTGCATGATCCCCAATGTATTTTGGCCGATGAGCCCACCGGAAATTTAGACAGTCAGAACGCTAAGAATATCCTCGATCTCCTGCAAAAGATCAACAGGGAGTACGGGACCACCATCCTCATGGTGACCCACGATGATCAGGTGTCCCATTACGCCCATCGCCTGGTCCACATGGTGGATGGGAAATTAAATATTTGTGGCATATTAAACTTTTAGATGGTTTTAATTATCTATGTTACGGTTTTCTAAAAAGCGTCAGAACCAATTGATCAACGGGTCTCTGCGGTCGGTCAAGTGGGCCATGAAGGTCCTGCCCAGGGGACTGATCGAGTTTTTTGTGAAAGGCCTGTTTTCCGTCGCCTCTTTAGGGACCAAAAGATTGAAGGAGATCTGCGTCAGGAATTTACAATTGGTCTATGGGAACTCCAAGAACGAGGCGCAATATAAAGCAATAGCCGAAAAATACCTTAGGTCCATCGGCTATTCCATGATGGACCTTCTTTACTATGTTGACCGGCCCAAAGAGTTGTCAAAGATCGTGCATTTTGAACATGAAGACCATTTGAAGAAGGCCCTTGAGTCAGGTCAGGGCGTTATTGCCGTATCCGCCCACATGAGCAATTTCCCTTTGATGTTCGTTTCTCTGGTCCAAAAAGGGTATAAGGTCAATGTGATCATCCGCACCATGCGCGACGAGAACTTCAGTCAATTTATGTATCATTTGTGCGGTCAATGGGACATCCATATGATCCAGACCTCCCCAAGAAAGGAATTTTTAAGAGACAGTTTGGGGGCTTTACAGCGCAATGAGCTGTTGTTCATCCTCCTGGACGAAGTGGTTGCCAAAGAAAACGGTATTCAGGTAAAATTTCTCGGCCGTGAGGTCACGAGGGCAACGGGGCCGGTCTTATTTCTTCAGCGGACGGGCTCGCCCATCCTGCCGATGTTCATCGCGCAAGACGAGCAAAAACATTTTAAGATTTTCATTGAACAGCCGTTTAAGGTCCACGGGGAAGGCGGCAAACAGGAAAATATGCTCAAGAACATTACGGGGCTGACAAATATCATTGAGGGTTTTGTTAAACAATATCCTCTGCAGTGGGGCGGTTGGCTTAATAAAAGATGGGCTTTGGAATAGCACTCAAGGGGGGACCGATGCGAAGGATCGTATTATATTTTTTGTTTTATTTTTGTATTCCCGGCTTGAGTTACGCGGCGCCGTGTTATGGCCCCAAAATGCCCGAACAGAAACAATTTTTTCTGGGGCTTCAAACATATTCGGTTTTTAACCGGTCTTTGGGAACGGACTATGGAAAAGTGAGCAGCCTTCAGGAATTCTTTCTGATCTCATACGGGGTCTTTGATTGGCTTTCTCTGGACATGAAAGGCGGGGCGGGAAACATAAAACAGCGTTCCGGGGTGGGCGGTGATATGAATTACCCCGCTTTTTTAGGGGGCGGGTATGGTTTTCGCCTCAAGCTTTATGACCGTGAAGCGTCAAAAATGGTTTTCGGGTTCCAGCACATCAGCATCCACCCGCAGACGGTATCCGTGGGCGCTTCAAAGAACAAGGCCGTATTGGATGACTGGCAATTTTCTTTCTTAGTGTCCCATGACGTTTTCAACGTCACGCCTTATGTGGGGACGCGGTGGTCCTGGATGAATAAGATCCACTGGACCGATGGTGAGAGAAAGCTGGAAAAGTCGGACCTGAATAAAAGCGTGGGGTTGATCGCCGGAGTTGATATTCCCTTGAGCAAAAAGACATGGCTTAATGTGGAAGGTCAATTTTTTGACGCGACAGCCCTGGCCGGAAGCATCAATGTCGCTTTTTGACATCGCAAAGGGTTTTCTTGTTTTAACGGGGAAGATGTGTTACAGTAGCTTTGGAAGTAGGATCAACAATGGGTACCTCTTTTAAAGGGGGTATCACTAAAACGGAGGCAACATGGCTTTTCAAGGTGGTGGGTACGACAGAGGTCCAAGAGAGATGCACAAGGCAGTTTGCGCGGATTGCAAAAAAGAGTGTGAAGTTCCTTTCAAGCCCAGAGAAGACCGTCCGGTCTATTGCAAGGAATGTTTCTCAAAGCACAAGGACAGCGGTCGTTAAAAGATAGCAAAGTTTCTTGATCTAAACCCCCTTGCAGTTAAAAAACTGCGGGGGGTTTTTGTTTTTCGGGGTATAATGCGGCATGAATAAAACAGAAATACAGGCATGCATCGCATTGCTTGAAGATCTGGTCGCTCACAGCATTGAGCTGGCCCATTTATCTGATGAACAAAGGATCGCCCTTCTGAAGGCGGCGGGGCAGATCTCCCGTCCGGACCGGGAGGAAATTCGAAAAAGAATAAGGGACAGGGCCCGGCTTAAACGCCAGAAGATCGATCACCATGAACGGACTGCCCGGGCCCGCACCGGCATCCGCTCTGCCCGTAAGGACGCTGTATTCACGGCCCCTGAACAGATCACGCATGCCCGCGCCCAAGAGGTATCCAAGGCCCTTGAACTGATCAATCCGCGCGCCTGCTATATCTGCAAGAGTGAGTTTACGCGGCTGCATTTCTTTTATGACGCGCTGTGTCCGGGCTGCGCGCAGTTGAACTACTCCAAACGCTTTCAGACGGCTTCTCTTAAAGGCCAGGTCGCGTTGATCACGGGGTCGCGCTTGAAGATCGGCTATCAGGCGGCGCTGATGATGTTGCGCGCCGGGGCCCACGTGATCGCCACCACGCGATTCCCGGTGGATGCAGCACTTCGCTATTGCCGTGAAAAAGATTTCCACCAGTGGGGCGGGCGCCTGCATATTTATGGATTAGACCTGCGGCATACGCCCAGCGTGGAACTTTTCTGTAACTATGTGGAACAAAAATATGCCCGCCTGGACCTGCTGATCAATAACGCGGCGCAAACGGTCCGCAGGCCGCCGGGTTTTTACGCGCATCTCATGGCGAATGAAACCCTCCATTTTGAAGAATTGCCCCCGGACGTTCAGCCGCTGCTTCGTCCTTTTGAGGAATGTAAAGTCAGGTTGATACCGAGCGTCCGATCCACAGGATCATCGGTGCCCACACTCGCCTGGAATGGAACAATGCCCGGCATCGGGCTAAGCGCGTCAGCCAAGCTTTCCCAGGTCCCGTATACGCACGACCATGCCCTGCCGCTGGAAAAAGTTTTTCCTAAAGGACGGTTGGACGCGGACCTGCAGCAGGTGGACCTGCGGCAAACCAACAGCTGGCGGCTGGGACTGGGGGAGATCCCCACCGCGGAGATGATCGAACTCCAGCTGGTCAATGCCATAGCGCCTTTTGTTTTGTGCAATAAATTGTCAACCATGATGAAGCGCGAGAATACCGGGCAAAAACATATTGTGAACGTATCCGCCATGGAAGGAAAGTTCCACCGCTATACAAAAACAGACCGTCATCCGCACACCAATATGGCTAAAGCGGCTTTGAATATGCTGACCCATACGTCGGCCAGCGATCTGGTCAAATACGGGATCTACATGAATGCCGTGGACACCGGATGGGTCACTGACGAAGACCCCATGGCTTTAGCCATGCGCAAACAGGAGAACCATGATTTTCAGCCCCCTTTGGACATCGTGGATGGAGCGGCCCGGGTCTGCGACCCGTTCTTTCACGGCATTCTGACGGGGACGCATTGGTGCGGCAGGTTTCTCAAGGATTATTATCCGGTTGACTGGTGAGCAAGAAAGTTTACTAATAAGCCGCAAATAGAGTTATAATGATTGTCAATGATCGCAAGGGCACAAGGAGCACTATGAGCGTTGAAAAAGAGATCGATATCCGCATCCACAGGAGCGGCACGGGCTATCCCGGATGGTATGTGGGGATTGCGGCCAATCCGCGCAAACGGTTATTTGAAGGCCATAATGTCAGTGAGCGCAGCGGGGCATGGCTTCACCGGGATGCCGGTTCAGAATTGATGGCCAAGGCCATTGAGACCATTTTTATGAAGAAGGGCTGTAAAGGCGGGCCCGGCGGTGGAAATAGTCCGCACCATGTCTATGCTTATAGAATGACGCGAACAACACGGGGGAGTCAGGGTTAAAGGGAGGTATTGAGATGGCAAAATTTTTGATGTTGGGCAAGTATTCCGTGCAAGGGGTCCAAGGGATTGCGGCAGAACGCACGAAGAAAGTGGTGGATATCATTCAAAAGTCCGGCGGCAAAGTCAACGCGATGTACGCGTTATTGGGCTGCCATGACGCGGCCCTGGTCGTTGATTTTCCAGGCAATACCGATGCCATGAAGGCCTCCATTGCCATAACGAAATTGACCGCCATTGGGTTCACCACTTACCCGGCACTACCCATTGAGGAATTTGACAAGATCTTAGGATAAAGCAGGGCCGGTCACGCTGCAAAAACTTAGTGACAATTGTTTTGCGCGCGGTAGAATACAGACGCAGGAGAACCAGAGATACATTCTCTGGTTTTTTTATTGGAGCCCAATATGTTTAGCGCGTTAAGGAACTTGATCATCGGCAGGCCGAAAAACCCGCAGGACCGGCGCGTATTCCATAGCCTGTCCCTGATCGCTTTCTTTGCCTGGGTGGGCTTGGGCGCGGACGGTTTGTCTTCCTCGTCTTATGGTCCGGAAGAAGCGTTTTTGGCTTTAGGCGAGCACAGGTATCTGGGTATTTTCGTGGCCTTTTTGACCGCCGCCACCGTCTTTTTGATCAGCGCCGGCTATTCACAGATCATCGAGCTTTTTCCAGGCGGCGGGGGCGGGTATCTGGTGGCCAGCAAATTGCTTAACCCAACGCTGGGCATGATCTCCGGATGCGCGCTTTTGATCGATTATGTTCTGACCATTTCCATTTCCATCGCCAGCGGAACGGACGCGCTGTTCAGCTTTTTGCCTGCAGGACTTCACGAGCCGAAACTCATTGTCGCCACGGCCGGCGTTATTCTGCTGATGGTCATGAACATGCGCGGGGTCAAAGAATCTGTTGTCCTCTTGACACCCATTTTCCTCATTTTTATTTTTACCCATTTTTTTGCCGTTGTCCATGCCTTCATGACCCACAGCGGACAAATTCCCTCCATGATGACGGCCGGGAACGCGGACATTGCCAATCTGCATGGTCAGGTCGGCACGTTCGGCATCCTGTTTTTGATCCTGCGCGCCTACAGCTTGGGCGCGGGAACGTTCACCGGGATTGAGTCGGTCAGCAACGGCATGCCTCTTTTAAGGGAACCCAAGGTTGCCACCGGCAAAAGGACCATGCTGTACATGTCTTTCTCGCTGGCATTCACCGTCTTCGGGTTGATGGTCGCCTATTTGCTTCTGGACGTGCACAAAGACCCGCACAAGACATTGAACGCCACGCTTTTCGAAGGATTGACCGGTTCATGGCCCCAGCCGTGGGGGCACGCGTTTGTCCTGCTGACCCTGGTATCGGAAGCTGCGCTGCTCTTCGTGGCCGCGCAAGCCGGGTTCTTAAGCGGGCCGCGGGTTTTAGCCAACATGGCCATGGACCGCTGGATGCCGACGAGTTTTGCGGCTTTGAGCGACCGGCTGGTCACCCAGAACGGGGTGATCCTGATGGGCGCCATGGCCCTGGCGACCCTGATATTGACCAAGGGATCGGTCAAGACCCTGGTCATCCTTTACAGTATCAATGTTTTTATCACTTTTTGTTTGTCGCAGGCGGGGATGGTGCGCCATTGGTGGCAGGTCCGGCGCGAGCAAAGGAACTGGTGGAAAAAAATGCTCATCAACGGCCCGGGTTTCGTGGCCACGACGTTCATCCTTTGCGCCGTCGTTATTTTGAAATTCCATGAGGGCGGATGGGTGACGCTGTTGATCACGGGCATTTTGGCGGTATTTGCCGGCATCATCAAGAGTCATTATCGGGACACGATCAGGATGCTCAAACGTTTGGACCCGCTGGTGGAGATCGCCGCGGGCATTCCCCAAGGCCAGGGTTCGTCGGCGCAGCCGGATCCCACGGGCAAGACCGCGGTGATCCTGGTCAACGGTTTTAACGGACTGGGGCTTCACACCATGATGGCGGTGGCCAGGTATTTCGGCACCTCTTTCAAGAATTACGTTTTCATCCAGGTGGGGGTGGTTGACGCCGGTAATTTCAAAGGGGCCCAGGAGATGGAGAGGCTTGAGGCCTCGGTCCGCAACGACCTCGGCCGCTATGTCCAGTTCATGCGCCATAACGGCTATTATTCGCAAAGTTATTATGCCACGGGTACGGACGTTACGCTGGAAGTGGAGGGCCTGGCCAAGGAGGTTATGGCCAAGTATCCGGACTGCGTGTTTTTCGGCGGGCAACTGGTTTTCCCGCACGAAACGTTCATGACCCGGCTTTTGCACAACCACACGGTTTTTACCATCCAGAAACGGCTGTATCCTCAAGGCATCCCGTTCATGGTCCTGCCCGTGCGGGTGTAGGTTTTAGGGAACCAGCGCCCCCCTTGCGTTGACAAATCTTGGTAACTATGTTAGATTTACCCGATGATATTCCGGCGCCAGGTTGCTCTGCTCCTGTTATTTTTCTTTGCTTTTTCCCCCTTCAGCCATGCCGTCTGGATCTGGACGCCCGAAACAGGCAAGTTCATCAATCCCAAAATGTCGGTCAAGTCCACTCCGAAGGAGCAGTTGGAATTTTCCCGTTCTTTGATGGAGAGCAAGAAATATCCCGAGGCGCTCTCTGAATTCAAGAAACTCATCCGTCATTATCCCCGCGCCAAGGAAGCCCCCGAGGCCCAGTATTACATCGGCCAGATCCACGAAGAATTGAATAAGCCCTATGAGGCCTATAGGGCCTATCAGGTCGTCATTGATAAATACCCTTTCAGCGAGCGCGCCGGCGAGATCGTCCAACTGCAGTACGATATCGGCAACCAGTTATTGGAAGGCAAGAACAGGCACGGTAAGTGGGTGGAGGTCATCATCGGCGGGGATGAGAAGGTCATCACCATTTTTCGTTCCGTCATCAAGAACGCGCCTTACGGGAAATTCGCCGCCGTGTCCCAATACAAGATCGGGCTGTATTTGCAGGAAAAGGGCCTTTATCAGGAGGCCCGCGATGAGTTTGAGAAGACCGCCAACGATTATCCCACCAGCGACTGGGCCAAGGCCGCGAAGTTCCAGATCGCCATGGCTGACAGCAAGCGTTCTTCCGACGTCCAGCATGAGCAGAAGGTCACGAACATCGCCCTCGAGGGTTTTCAGGAATTCATCAAAACGCATCCGGAAAGCGAATTGACCCCCGCCGCCAAGGAGCAGATCAGCCGCCTGCGCGACAAAGAGGCGCAGAACAATTTCCTGATCGCCGAGTTTTACGAGAAGCAGAAGAATCCCAAGGCCGCGAAAGTGTATTACAAGGATATCATTGACCGTTATGCCGACACGTCCTGGGGCTCCAAGGCCCTGGCGCGTCTGAAGACCATCGGGGGATAAACATGCACCGTTTGTTACGCGTCTTTTGGCCTGTTTTTTTTATCTTCGCCGGCTGTGGCTACACCACAGGGTCTTTGCTTCCTGCCAATTACCGCACCATTTACGTCGAGCCGTTCAAGAACAAGGTCCAATATATCAGCGACATCACGCGCGCGCTGTATGTGCCTTTGCTGGAGACCAAGGTGCGCACGGCCGTTGTCAACCGCTTCCAGTTCGACGGGCATTTGAAGATCAAGGATTCCGAACGCGCTGATCTTGTCCTGAAAGGCGACCTGATCGAGTTCAACCGCGAGGAATTGCAGATGACCGACGCCCAGGAGGTGCAGGAATACCGCATCCGCATCACCATGGCGCTGACCATGATGGACGTCGCGACCGGTGAGGCCTTCTGGTCGGAACCGTCGTTCGCCGGCGAGGCCACGTATTTCACGACAGGCGCCCAGGCCAGGTCTGAAAGCGCCGCGCTGGATGATGCCCTGACCGACCTTTCCCGCCGCGTGGTGGAACGCACCATTGAAAACTGGTAATGATTTATTTATTCCTCGGCGATGATCTTGCCCGCAAAGATACCCAAATTTCCTCTTTGAAGGCCGCGGCCTTCAAAGACCCCCAGGCCATTCCTTTTGATTACGAGGCCTTAGACGCCATCACGTTACCCGTTGATGTTTTGAAGAAATCCCTGGTCACCCTGCCCGTCCTGTCGGCCAAGCGGCTGGTCGTTGTGCGCAATGTCCATAAATTGAAAGCCGCGGATATCGCTGTGCTGTCGGCGTTCTTGAAGAAGCCGCTGGGTCACGTGGATCTGGTCCTGGAATCCGCTGAAGTTGCGCTGAAAGGGGAATTGAAGGGACAGGCGGCATCATGCCGGAGGGTGGTATTCAGCACGGCCTCGCCGGGCAATGCTTTTGACGTGGCGCGGTTGATGACCGCGGGCAAGGCCAAAGAGGCCCTGAAAATCCTCAACGATCTTTATGATCACGGCACGCACCCTTTGCAGGTCATGGGCGCTTTGGTGTGGCATTGGGGTCAGGAGGGAAGGGCGCTGGGCCCTGAAAAATTTGAACGGGGCTTAAAGGCCCTGGAAGAGGCGGACCTGAACATCAAAAGGACCCGTTTTAAACCGGAATACGCGGTGGAAAAAGTGGTGGTGGAATTGGTGGCGCTGCGTCGTCAGTAGGATGTCACCCCCGAATGTTTTTGTCGGGGGTCCAGAAAATGTATGTCTGGATGCCCGACAGAAGCATTCGGGCATGACAATGTTATTTTACTAGGAGTTTGGCAAAACGGGATTTGCGGCGCGCCGCGGTCTTTTTGTGCAGGATGTTGCGTTTGGCGGCCTTGTCCATTTTCCGGTAGAGGACCTTCAAAAGTTCCTGGGTTTCGGACTTTTTGTCTTTAACGGCGGAAAGGAATTTCTTGACCGTTTTTTTAAGGTCGGTCTTGATGTCAAGATTACGCATGTGACGGGTGCGGTTCTTGCGTAGGTCTTTGACGGCTGTTCTGCGTTGCGGCATTTGTGTAATATAACAAACATCCAAAAAATGTCAAACGATAAATCACAACTTCCCCACGCACATCGATCCCTCTTAAGGTCCGGCGGCATCGTCGCGTCAGGCGTCCTGGCCTCCAGGTTTTTAGGGTTTATCCGCGATGTGGTCATCGCGCATTTTATGGGAACAGGCATGCTGGCCGAGGCGTTTTTTGTGGCCCAGCGCATCCCTAATTTATTGCGGGGCCTGGTGGGTGAGGGCGCGGCCAACGCGGCCATTGTTCCTGTTTTATCCGAATACAGCCAAAAGAAAAGCAAGGCCGAGTGGCAGGAATTGATCAACGCGGTCATGGCCTGGGGTGTTGTCATTTTAGGCGGGATCACCGTTGTTGGCATGCTCGCCGCGCCGTGGATCGTGGCGGTGATCGCGCCTGGTTTTACGGACAATGCGGCCAAATTTCAATTGACCGTGGACTTGACCCGCATCATGTTCCCGTATCTGGTCCTCATCGCGCTCACCGCGTTCCAGGTGGGCATCCTGTATACGCTGCAGTCATTTGCCGCGCCGGCGTTCGGGCCGTGTTTGCTCAACGTGGCCATGATCTTGAGCGTTTGGGCCGCGTGCCTGTTCTCCTGGCATTTGGCCTACGCGTTGTCGGTCGGGGTCCTGGTCGGAGGGGTATTGCAGTTCGGGGCGCAGGGATTGGCGTTAAAAAAACAGGGCGTGCGTTGCGTCAGGCCAAAAACATTGAATAACGAAGGGGTGAAAAAGATCTGGTCTTTGCTTGTACCGCGCGTCTTGGGGTCGGGCGTGTATCAATTGAATGTTTTTGCCGACACCTTTTGCGCGTCATTGGCAGCCATCGTCGGAGCGGGCGGCATCGCGGCCATTTATTACGCCAACCGCATCGTGCAGCTGCCTTTGGGGGTGTTCGGCTACGCGCTGTCTTCCGTGACCCTGCCGTCCCTTTCGAAAATGGCCGGTGAAGGCAGGATGGAGGAGTTCCGTTCCACCGTATCGTTCACGTCAAAGAAATTGATGATGGTTTTGGTCCCGTCGGCGCTGGTGATGGTTGTCCTGGGCAAGGTGATCATCCACCTGGCTTTTCAGCGCGGTTCATTTGACGCGTATTCCACGCAGATCACGTCCCAGGCCCTGATGTTCTTCGCGTTGGGCCTGCCGTTTTACGGCGTCTCCCGTATTTTTGTTTCCGCTTTTTACGCCCTGCAGGACACCAAAACGCCGGTGAAGATCGCGGCATTGTGCTTAGCCATCAATGTGGTGTTGAATTTTGTGTTGATGTTCCCGCTCAAGATCGGCGGCATCGCCCTGGCCAGCAGCATTTCCGGTTTGGTCAACAGTTGGCTCCTATGGACCGTCTTAAAGAAAAGATTAAGGCACTCCCTTTAACGAGCGGGGTGTATATTTTTGAAGACACCGACGGCAAGGTGATCTACGTGGGCAAGGCCGTGTCTTTGCGCCGCCGGGTGGAGTCGTATTTCCGTTCCAACGCCCGTTCTTTGAAAACCGACATGCTCGTCGGACATATCCGCGGCGTGGAAGTCATGTTGACCCAGAGCGAGGCCGAGGCCCTGATCCTGGAAGCCAGTTTGATCAAGCGCCATCAGCCCAAATACAATGTTGAACTCAAAGACAGCAAGACCTATCCGTATGTCCAGATCACCAGGGAGAAATTTCCTCTGGTCGCTGTTGTCCGGCGTAATACCAGGGAATTCAAGAAAACACCGTCGGACCTCTACGGTCCTTATGTCAACCCGCGGCTGGTGCGCGAGGCCCTGACCATCATCCGCAAGATCTTCCATTTCCGGACCTGCCATCCGTTCCCCCATCAATCGTGTCTGGATTTTCATATCGGCCTGTGCGACGCGCCATGCATCGCCAATATCAGCAAAGAGGAATATGGACGCAACATCCGCAGCGTGAAACTCATCCTAGAGGGGAAAAAGGACGATCTGTATAAGGGGTTGCAACGGGACATGGAGGCCTTTGCGCGGGCCAGGAATTTTGAGGCGGCGGCCAAGGTGCGCGACCAGATCCGCGCCATCGGCGCTTTGTATTCCGGCACGCAGGACGTCAACTATTTCAAGGAAGCCGAACAATTGCAAAGGGCTTTGGGCCTTTTACAGCCGCCGCGGCGTATGGAATGTTTTGACATTTCCAACATCATGGGCAACCAGGCGGTCGGGTCCATGGTATCGTTTTTTAACGGCAAGCCGGACAAGAATAATTACCGCCGTTTTCGCATCAAGACGGTCGAGGGCATTGACGATTTCAAGATGATCGCCGAGATCGTGCGCCGGCGTTACCGGCGCTTGAAAGAAGAGAGGGCCGCGTTCCCCGACCTCATCGTCATTGACGGAGGCAAAGGCCAGCTGGCCGCGGCAGCCGCGGAGTTGAAAAATTTAGGAGTGATCATCCCCATTGTTTCCTTGGCCAAGCGCGAGGAGGAAATTTTCGTGCCCAATAAACGCTTGCCGGTCATTTTAGCCAAGGACTCACTGGGGCTTCAACTGTTACAGCGCGTGCGCGACGAAGCCCATCGCTTTGCGTTGAAGTACCACCATCTTCTGCGGGGAAAGGCAGTGAAAGAATGAACATATGACTCAATTTGAATGGAAGGTTTTGGAAGCGGCACTGACGATCCCCTTTGGCCAGACGCGCAGTTATGGGTGGGTGGCGCAGAAGATCGGCCGGCCCAGAGCCATGCGCGCCGTCGGACAGGCCTTGCGCAAAAATCCATACCCCATCGCCATCCCTTGCCACCGCGTCATCAGATCCGATGGTACGCCCGGGGGCTATGCCGGCAGGATGGGTCCCCAAAAAGGCCGCCTTCTGGCCCTGGAACAGGCAGTGCTGCGGCGCCTAAGAAATCCCTCGACAGGATAGCCGTATTCCCGTATTATCGTCGGCATGGAAATTGGCATCGTAGGTCTTCCCAACGTCGGCAAATCATCCCTTTTTAACGCGCTCACCGGCGCGGCCGCGGCCGTGGAGAATTTTCCGTTCACCACCATTGAACCGAACATCGGCGTTGTGCCTTTGCCTGACGCCCGGCTTGGCCGTCTGGCCGAGGAATGGAACTCTGCCAAGGTCACTCCGGCAGGCATCCGTTTCGTGGACATCGCGGGCATTGTCCAGGGGGCGAGCGAAGGCCAGGGCCTGGGCAATAAATTTTTGGCCCACATCCGCTCGGTGGACGCCATCGCCCACGTCGTGCGCTGTTTTAAGGATGATAATGTGGTCAATGTCATGAACGAACTCAACCCCCAGAGCGCTGCGGACATCATTGAGACCGAACTCTTATTAGCTGATATCCAGCAATGCCAGAAATCTTTGGACAAACACGCCAAGCCGGCCAAGGGCGGGGACAAGGGCGCGATGGCCAAATGCAATGTTCTTAACGACGCGATGAAGGCCTTTAATGAAGGCAGGCCCGCGCGCGCTTTGGATCTGCCCAAAGATATTCTTGATGAGTTCCAATTCCTGACAGGCAAGCCCCTGCTGTATGTGGCCAATACCGACGAGGGACAGCCGGACGAAGGCCTTTTGGCGCCTTTGCGCGATCGCGCCTCCAAAGAAGGGGCCGCGCTGGTTACCCTGTGCACCAAACTGGAAGCAGAGATCGTTCAATTGCCCTCCGAGGAACGCTCCGCGTATTATGAGTCCGCCGGTATTACTTCTCCGGGTTTGGCCCGGCTTGCCCAGGCCGGCAAGGATCTGTTAAAGCTTGTTTGTTTTTTCACCGCCGGGCCGCAGGAAACCCGCGCCTGGCTGGTGAGCAAAGGCACCGTTGCCGTCAAGGCCGCCGGCAAGATCCATACCGACATTGAGAGGGGATTCATCCGCGCGGAGATCTACAAATACGCGGACCTGGAAAAATGGGGCTCTTACAAGGCCGTGCAGGAAAAAAACCTTGTCACCCTTGAAGGCAAGGAATATGAAATGAAGGACGGGGATTGCGCCTATTTTCGTTTCAGTGTTTGAAATTTTCATGTTAGAATAACCGCCATGCTGGACGATCTCGCCAAAGACATCGACGAACTCAACAACAAGCTTTCGGGCTTAAGGGGGTATCTTTGACTTGGGCCCCAAAGAAAAAGACATAGCCGCCATCCAGGAGCGCATGGCTCAGCCGGGTTTTTGGGACGGGCAGGAACGATCCAACCGGCAGATGCGGGAATTGAAGTCCTTGAAGAACGTCGTTGAGCCGTTCGCCGATTGTGTCAAACGTTTGGCCGATGCCCGTGAATTCCTGCCCCTGGCCGATGGTGATGAAGCCATGACCCGGCACATCATCGCGGATATCGCTGCCTTAAAGATCCAGATCGACGCTTTGGAATTGCTGGCCATTTTGAGCGGGCCGTATGACGCCAATAACGCTTTGTTGAGCATCAACGCCGGCGCCGGCGGAACGGAGTCCTGCGACTGGGCGAACATGCTCTTGAGGATGTACACGCGCTGGTGCGACATCCGCGGTTTTAAATGCGAGATCATTGACATTTTGCACGGGGAAGAGGCGGGGATCAAGAACGCCACCCTGCGCATTGAGGGGGAGAAGGCCTACGGGTATCTGAAGGCGGAAAAAGGCGTGCACCGTCTGGTGCGCATATCGCCTTTTGATTCCAACAAACGCCGCCACACCTCTTTCGCATCCGTTGAAGTCATCCCCGAAATTGAGGATGATGATGCCCAGATGACCATTGACCCCTCGGAGCTGCGCGTTGATGTTTACCGCGCCTCCGGGCCCGGCGGCCAGGGGGTCAATACCACCGACTCGGCGGTGCGCATCACGCATGTGCCGACGAATATCGTGGCGCAGTCCCAGAAGGAACGTTCCCAACTGCAGAACAAGATGCAGGCGATGAAGGTCCTGCGCGCCCGCCTGTATGAATTGAAGAGGCGCCAGCAGGAAGACGTCCTGAACAAGGAAGCCGGGGACAAGCAGAAGATCGAATGGGGCAGCCAGATCCGCTCCTATGTTTTACAACCCTATATCATGGTCAAGGACCACCGCACCGGCGTTGAGACCGGCAACGCGCAAAAGGTGCTCGACGGCGGCATTGATGATTTTATCCAGGCGTATTTGAGAACAAAACCGGAAGACCGGGACAAGCGTCTTAAAAATAAAGGGAATGACGATGTTTGATTTTTTTGTCCGTAAGGGCATGGTCGGATCGGCCCAGAATTTCATCAGCCGGCTCAATCCTAAGGTGCAGGTCCATATCCACCCCGACGCGCCTTTGCCGTCCATCGACTTAGTCAAGAAATTAAGCAGCCGCGCCTCCCGGATCTGCGCGCTGGAACCCAAGATCAGCGCGCTCTCCGACGAACAATTGCGCGCCAAGACCGATGAGTTCAAGAGCACCATCGCCCAAGCCGTGGCCTCTAAAAAGGCCGAACATGATCAGGTTTTGGCCAATTATCGCAAGGCCCAGTCAGCCCAGGAAAGGGAAGACCTTGCGCGCGAGATCAAACGTCTGGACAAAGAACTTTTTGAGACCAAGCGCGCGGTTTTGGATGTCATTCTCAATGAGGCCTTTGCCGTGGTGCGCGAGGCAGGCAAACGTTTTTTGAACATGCGTCCTTTTGACGTGCAATTGGTCGGAGGCATGGTCCTGCACAACGGCGCCATCGCGGAAATGACCACCGGCGAAGGCAAGACGCTCGTGGCCACCCTGCCCGCGTATTTGAACGCCTTGACCGGCGACGGGGTGCACGTGGTCACCGTCAACGACTATCTCGCCCACCGCGACCGTCATTGGATGGGGCCGGTCTATGAATTCCTGGGGTTAAGCATCGGCGTCATCCAGCACGACATGAACCCGCGCGAACGCCAGGCGGCTTACGGATGCGACATCACCTACGGCACCAATAACGAGTTTGGTTTTGATTATCTGCGCGACAACATGGTCTCTTTTAAGGAAGAGATGGTCCAGCGCGGGCATGCGTTCGCCATCGTGGACGAGGTGGACAGCATCCTCGTTGACGAAGCGCGCACGCCCCTGATCATCTCCGGCCCGGCGGAAGAAAGCACGGACAAATATTATAAGGCCCATCAGATCTCTCTGGGGCTCAAAGGCTGCCGCGTGACCGATACCGATGTGGAAAAAATAAACGCCAAGGCCAAAGGGCTGGACCCGGAAGAATTGTACAAGGACTACGATTATGTCGCCGATGAAAAGGCCAAATCTATCGCGCTTTCGGATGAGGGGGAACGCAAAGCCGCTGAAATGTTCGGGGTCCATAATTTGCATGAGATCGAAACAACGGAATATCTCCATCATGTCATCTGCGCTTTGCGGGCCAAGGAATTCTTCAAACGCGACATCGACTACGTGGTCAAGGACGGCAAGGTCATCATCGTCGATGAGTTCACCGGCCGCATGATGCCGGGCCGGCGCTGGTCCGATGGGCTCCACCAGGCGGTGGAGGCCAAGGAGGCGATCGCCATTGAGCGCGAGAACCAGACGCTGGCGACCATCACGTTCCAGAATTATTTCCGCATGTATCAGAAGCTGGCGGGCATGACAGGGACCGCGTACACCGAGGCCAATGAGTTCAAACAGATCTATAATCTCGATTGCGTGGTCATCCCCACCAATAGTCCCATGGCCCGCGACAGCCATTCGGATTGTGTTTACAAGACGCAAAAAGAAAAATACGAGGCCGTGGTCCAGGCGATCGAGGCCTGCCACGCGAAAGGCCAGTCGGTGCTGGTGGGTACGATCTCCATCCAGAAATCGGAATTGATCAGCGCGCTTTTAAAGCAGAAAGGCATCCCGCATCAGGTCCTCAACGCCAAATATCACGAGATGGAAGCGCATATCATTGCCCAGGCCGGCCGTTATCATGCCGTGACCATCGCCACCAACATGGCGGGCCGCGGGACCGACATTATGCTGGGCGGTAACGCCGAATATCTGGCGCGCGCGCTGGCTTTGGAGAAAGGCAAGGACAATTCCGACGAGCAGCGTGAGGCCATGGTCAAGACGTTCATCAGCCAGTTCAGGGAACAGGTGAAAAAAGAGCATGACCAGGTCATCGCCGCGGGCGGTCTGTACGTCATCGGCACCGAACGCCATGAGTCCCGGCGCATTGATAATCAGCTGCGCGGCCGCTGCGGCCGTCAGGGCGATCCCGGCGAATCGCGTTTTTATGTGTCTTTGCAGGATGACCTGATGCGGCTCTTCGCGTCCGACCGCATCATGGTGGTCATGGAAAAGCTGGGGATGGAAGAAGGGCAGGTCATTGAATCGCGCATGGTCTCCGGCGCTCTGGAGATCGCCCAGAAACGCGTTGAGAATTACAACTTTGAGATCCGCAAGCAATTGCTGGAATACGACAATGTCATGAACAAACAGCGCGAGGTGATCTATTCCCTGCGCCGTTCCATCCTGGAAGGCGAGAATTTGAAGGACGTCGTGCTCGACGCTGTGGCCCAGACCGCTGAAGACATGATCGACCAGCATGCGGCTTTGGCCGAGGCCACGGAAAACCCCGTCAACGTCCTGGCGGCGCAATTGCAGGCCGCCTTTGCGTTGAACATCTATCCGATCAAACATATGTTCGCCGAGTCCTCCACCGCTGAAATTAAGACCGCCGTGGTCGATTTTCTGATGGACGCCTATGAGCTTAAAGAGAAACAATTGACACCCGAAGTCATGCGCCGCATGGAACGCATGGTCCTTCTGCACGTCATTGACACCCAATGGAAAGACCATTTGCACGCGATGGACCATATCAAGGACGGCATCAGCTTGCGCGCCCTGGGCCAGCGCGATCCGCTGGTTGAATATAAAAAAGAAGGTTTCGCGATGTTCAAGACGCTGTACGGGACCATTAACCACGAGGTCGCCTCCCTGATGTTCAAGCTTGAACCGCCGCAAGGCCAGGAGGAGAGACCGCGCACGGTGTTAAGCCGTTTGCCTCAGCATGCCGTGCATCAGGATTTTTCGGGGTTGGCCGCTGCCGCGGCTGCGCCGCAGGGAAGCATCCCTGAGATGGTGGAAGAGATGCCGTCCGCCCCCGCCCTTGTCCCGCTGCGCGCCGAACACAAGGTCGGCCGCAATGATCCCTGCCCATGCGGCAGCGGAAAAAAATACAAAAAATGCTGCGGACAATGATCCTCATCGTCCTTTCCGCTGTCCTGCTGGTCATTTCCTATCCCCAAATGGACTGGGGACCGCTCGCGTGGGTGGCCCTGGTCCCGTTCTTTTTCGCCATCGACGGTAAAAGCGTCCGTTCTGCCTTCAGCTTGGGTTATGCCTGTGGTTTTCTTTTTTTTGCAGGCACCCTGGGCTGGTTCATCTACGTGACGTATCCCGGGGCTTTTTTATTCATTGCCTATCTTTCCTTATATTTTGCCGCGTTCGCCGCCGCGTTCGTTTTTTTCCGCCGTTTAGGCCTGGTCCCGCGCCTGTTCACGCTGTCCGCCGTGTGGGTCGCGCTTGAATTCATCCGCGCCCACGCCTTGAGCGGTTTCGGGTGGGTGTCCCTGGGTCACTCGCAGTATAAAAATTATCTGCTGATCCAGATCGCGGACGTGACTGGTGTTTACGGCGTGTCGTTTTTGGTCATGCTGGTCAATCTTTTGGTTTTTGAAAGTTTGAAATTTGTCCATGACATCCGCCAGCTCCGCCGGGCACAGATCATCGTGACCCTACTGGTATGTTTGGTTTTAGGGTACGGTATCGTGGATACGACGCATACGCGCGCCTACGGCCAGGTGAAGGTGGGAGTGGTCCAGCCCAACATTCCCCAGTCGCTCAAATGGGACCCCCGCCTGAAAGGGAGGATCGTTGAGCGCAACATACAATTGACACGCACATTCGGTGTCCATAAGCCCGAGATCATCATCTGGCCGGAAACATCTTTGCCGGGGATCTTGGGGGAATCGCCGGAGCTTTTTGAACAGGTCAAAAAAACCGCCCGTGACATGCAGACACCGATCCTGATGGGCACCATCATCCAGGAAGGGGAGGAACAATATTACAATTCAGCCGTTCTTGTTTCTGCCGACGGAGAAATGACCGGCCGTTATGACAAGGTCCATCTGGTGCCTTTCGGCGAGTATTTGCCGTTGCGGCCCGTGCTCGGGTTTATCAACCGTTTCATCGGCATGGGGGACTTTACTTCGGGCGTGGAATATACGCTGTTTTCCGCCGGGCGCGAACAGAAAAAATTTGGCGTGCTCATCTGTTTTGAAGATACCCTGCCGTATTTGCGCCGGGGCTTCACCAATGCCGGGGCGCAATTTTTGGTCAACATGACCAATGACGCCTGGTTTGAGGACACCAAGGCCCCGTTTTTGCATTTGCAGGCCGCGGTGTTCGGCGCCGTTGAGAACAAGCGCGCGCTGGTGCGCGCGGCCAACACCGGCGTGAGCGCCTTCATTGATCCTTTTGGCCGCGTCATCCAGGCCGTTCAAAATGAGCGCGGCAAGAAGGCCTTTGTCATGGGCACGGCCGTGGCTGCCTTGCCGCTGGTCAACCAGCGCACGGTGTACACGAAATATGGGGATGTTTTTGCAATGCTTTGTTTCTTGGGTATACTAGGGGCGATATGGGCAACAAGGACCGCATCAAAAAGATAAAACGGGCCATGGCCCGTTATACGTTTTATTTCTTTTCAGCATTTTTCCGCCTTTTGCCTTATCCCGTCGTGCGCGCCATGACCAATGCCTTGATCGCCCTCGCGTTCGTGATGGTCAAGCGCATGCGCAAGCTCTCCAGGGAAAGCCTGACCATCGCTTTCGGCAAGGAGAAAGGCGAGCGGGAGATCGAAGATATTATCCGCACCTGTTTTTCCAATTTGGGCCGCAGCGCCATTGAAATGCTGTATTTCACGCAAAGACCGCAGATGATCACCGCGAAGCTGGCGTTTGTGCCCGGCGCCCGGGAAAACCTGGAGGCCGCGCTGGCCGAGGGCAAAGGGGTCATCGCGGTCACGGCCCATTTCGGCAATTTTCCGCTCATGCTTTTGTATCTGGCCCGCATGGGATACAAGACCAATGCCATCATCCGTCCGGCGCGCGATGAGGTCATTGAAAAGGTCTTCCAGGACACCCGCACACGTTTGGGCCTGCATACCATTTACAGTTATCCGCGCCTCGAATGCGTCAAAGAATCCCTGCGCGTTTTGCGCAACAAAGAGATCTTGTGCATTCCTTTGGACCAGAA
This sequence comes from Candidatus Omnitrophota bacterium, assembly GCA_030650275.1. Classification (NCBI taxonomy): domain Bacteria; kingdom Pseudomonadati; phylum Candidatus Omnitrophota; species Candidatus Omnitrophota bacterium. Next base: position 110,454 of record JAUSEK010000023.1, read on the forward strand.
TTTCGGGACCGGCGGGGTGTTCGTTAAATTTTTCGGCCAGAAAGCGGCCACAGCCACGGGGCCGGTGGTCTTTGCCGCGCGCACGGGCGCGGTCATTCTGCCCATTTTCATTGCCCGCGACGCGGACGACCGGCACAAGATCATGACGGAACCGCATTTCGCGATCGAGGCCAAGGCCACGGATGACGAGACCATCCAATACAATGTGGCCAAGATCACCGGCATCATCGAGACCTACATACGCCGCTATCCCCACGAATGGGGATGGATGCACCGGCGCTGGAAAAGTAAACCCAAGGAAGAACAAAAATGAAAAAAATACTATTGTCCGGGTTCGGATTTTTGTTGGTCATCGGCGGTATGGCGCTCACCCTGGCGCAATGGGAGATCCTGGCCATGGTCATCAGGGCCTGTGCCGGGCCTGTCCTGGCCGTTGCCGGCCTTGTCATCCTGTTCGCCGCTTCTTCTCAAAAACAATGAAACTCATCATCTTCGACCTCGACGGCACGCTGGTCAATGCCTATCCGGCCGTGCATGCGAGCATCAATCACACGCTCAGAGCCATGGGATTTTTGCCCCGGTCCGCCGCGGTCATCAAAAGTTCCGTGGGCTGGGGGGACCGGCATTTGCTGGAGACATTTGTAGGCAAAGCGAAAGGTAAGGCGGCCATTAAAATATACCGCAGGCATCATGCCGTGGCCCTGAAGACCGGCGTTCGGTTTTTGTCCGGCGCCAAAGCGATTCTAACATTTCTAAAAAGGTCCGGCTATCGGCTGGCCGTGGCCAGCAATCGTCCGACGAAGTTCACGCTCCTGATCCTTAAGATGCTTGGCGCGCGGGCGTATTTCGACATGGTGTTGTGCGCGGACAAAGTCCAAAGGCCAAAGCCCCATCCGGACATGCTCATTAAGATCATGCGTCTGCTTAAGGTCAGGAAAGAAGAGACGCTTTATGTCGGGGACATGACCATTGATGTCCTCACGGGCCGCGGGGCCCGCGTGCGCACCGTGGCGGTGGCCACGGGGTCGAGCACAACAGCGCAATTAAAACGATTGAAACCCTGGCGCGTGATTGATAAGATGAGTTGTCTAAAAACCATCATAGGAGGTTTTCATGAGCAAAAAGAAACGTAAGGGCAAACTCAACTGGCGTTCCAAAAAGGCCAACCACGGCACCAAACCCGGCAAGGGCTAATTCTTTAAAATTTTTTTAGTCCTCACGCTGTTTGTGATATAAACTATAAGTATGATCAGTTCCCGGATGCGCTGTTTGCATTGTTTTTTAGCCCTTGTTCTGGTTGTTTCCGCGGCCGGTTGCACGGCCCCTTTATTGTTTATAGGCGCCGGCGCGGTGGGCGGTTATGCCGTCAGCGGCGACACCTTTGAGGGGATCACGGCCAAAAGCCAGGAGGAGATTTGGGATGCCGCCTATCGCGTGGCCTCCATCATGGGCACCATTGAAGAAGACAACCGCCGCAGCGGGCAAATGACCGCCCGCATCAACGGCGCCCGCGTGACCATAACGCTGGTACCGGTCAATTTGACATCTACTACACTGCGCATCAAGGCCCGCAAAGGCATTTTTCCCCGTAGAGGCACCGCCCAAGAGGTTTATGTCAAGATCAACACCCAGCTGGAAGAATAGGCTTTTCGATTTTATTATTTGACAAAGCACAGAAAGCTGTTATATTATCCCTTGTATATGAGCAACGGTGATCTTAAGCCCGCAAGGTAGAAGGTGACGTGCCTTGCGGCTTTTTTATTGCCTGCCAGGCGGGATCATACAAAAACGTTGGCTCAAGTTTAATAAAGAGGAGGTATCAAAGAAATGGTTAAAGGTAAAGTAAAGTGGTTCAATGATCAAAAAGGTTTTGGATTCATTACTCCCGAAAACGGCAAAGATGTGTTTGTCCATCACAGCGTCATTCAGGGTGATGGTTACAGATCGTTAGCTGAAGGCCAGGACGTCGAGTTTGAGATCGTCCAGGGACCTAAAGGCGAGCAAGCCCAGAACGTGGTGAAATTGTAAAAAACAACTGGTCCCTTTTGGGGCCATGTTTTTTAATAGCCGCAAAAACCCTCCGTGACTTTATTAGTTGCGGAGGGTTTTTCATTTTTCGCGTTCGAGGGTGCGGGGATTAAAGCGCAGGGCGCGCAATTGGGGAGCTAATGCCGCGGTCAAGCCGACGACGGCCAGCGTCACCAGGCCGCCGGCCGCGACACAGGGAATTGTTCCTATCAGCGCCGCCACCATGCCGCTTTCAAAGGCGCCGAGTTCATTCGAAGCGCAGATAAAGACCCAGCTGACCCCCGAGATCCTTCCGCGCATGTCATCCGGCGAAAGCAACCGTACCATGGACCGGCGGATGACCATGCTCACCCCGTCAAAGATCCCGCTCAAGGTCAGGGCGGCCATGGACAGCCAGAAATTTTTTGAAAAAGCGAAAATGAGGATGCTCACGCCAAATCCCGTCACGGCCAGCAGTAGATTGCGGCCCGCGTTGGTCATGGGCGGATGACGGGCGGCGACGAGCATCATCAGCAAAGCCCCCGCGGACGGCGCGGCGTTGAGCAATCCGAACCCCTTGGCCCCGACGTGCAGAATATCATTGGCAAAGATGGGCAAAAGGGCGATGGCCCCCCCGAACAGCACGGCGAAGAGATCCAGCGCCAGGGCCCCCAAAAGCGGCTGATGGCCGAACACGAAACGCCATCCGATGCGGATACTTTTCAGCACCGGCTCCTTGTGTTCCGGCATGGTCTGCCGGCGCGGCCCTATCCCCAGCGTGCACAGCCAAGAGAGGATAAAGAATCCTGTGATGAAAACGTAGGAACCCGCCGCCCCCTTAGCATCAAACACAAAACCGATGATCGCGGGCCCCGCGATGGAACATCCGATCCACGTACTGCCTATCCACGACGAGGCCTTGACCGTGAGTTCTTGAGGGACCACCTGCGCTTCAAAAGCGCTGTTGGCCGGGTCGGCGAATCCGCGCGCGATACCGGCCAGAAAGATGACGCCGTAAAGGGGCAAAACCGACGTGTGATGACCTTCCAAAGAAAGCGCGGCCAGCGCCGCGGCGCACAGGCAGGACGCGGCGCGGGTGATGAGAAGTATTTTGCGGCGGTTGAAATGGTCGGCCACGTGTCCGCCGACGAGGACCAGGGCAATGGCCGGCACGGCTTCCACCAGCCCCAGCCAGCCCAGGGCCATGGCGCTGTGGGTGATCTGGTAAATTTGGAAACCGATGACAACGGCCAGCGCCCGGCTGGCCAGTGTGAAGGACCCGACGGAACTGATGAAAAGACGGAGGTCAGGGTTGTTCATGGTTTCAGGGTAATTTTTCCATAAACCCGTGGGCGGTTCAAGGGTTTATGCTAAAATCACTTCATCCATCAAAAGTCGTTGATATAGATAATACTTACAGATATAATAATTTATTATTAAACCGCCTTGGCGCGTGGCGCTTAGGCGTGTTTTGTTTAATATGGAGGGATATTCTATGGGCGCTTTGCATTTGAACGAAAGCAATTTCAGCCAGGAAGTGGAAAAGTCCACTCTTCCTGTCCTGGTGGATTTTTGGGCCGAGTGGTGCGGGCCATGCAAGGCCATCGGGCCGATCATTGAACAATTGTCCGTTGAGCTGCAGGGTAAGATGAAAGTCGCCAAGGTCAACGTGGACGAATGCCCGGACTTGGCGGGGAAGTTCAACATCATGTCCATTCCCAGCATGCTGATCTTCAAGAACGGCGCGCCCGTGGACCAGATCGTCGGGGCTAGCCCTAAGGACCGGATTTTGGAAAAATTGAATCCGCATTTGTAAGGGACCGTCTATGTTCATTCAGGTTTTAAAATCAAAGATCGGTCATGCCACGGTCACGGATGCCCAATTGCATTATGAGGGAAGTATCACCATTGATACAGACCTCATCAAGGCGGCCGGCTTGATCGTCGGCGAGAAAGTGCATGTCCTTAACGAGAACAACGGTACGCGTCTGGAAACCTATGTGATCGCGGGAAAGCCGGGTTCGGGGGAGGTTTGTCTCAACGGTCCGGCCGCGCTGCACGGCAAGGCCGGCGACAGGGTCATTATTTTGAGTTATGCTTTGGCCGAATCGCAGGAGGCCAAAAAGATCATGCCGACGATCATTTATCTGGACGGCAAAAATAGAATAAAAAAATAACAACACCCCTATGGTTGCCGGTATCTTAAAGATCCGATTGTTAGGTGACCCGTGCCTGCGCCGCAAGTCCAGACCGGTCAAGGAAGTCGGGCCGGTTGAGCGCGTGCTCATCAATGCCCTGTTCGCGACTTTGAAAGAGCATAAGGGGGTGGGTCTGGCCGCCCCGCAGGTGGGGATCAATGAGCAGATCTTTGTCGTGGATACGGGTAAGGACGCGTTCGCGGTCGTCAACCCCAGGATCTTAAAAAGCGAAGGCAAGGCCGCGACCGAGGAGGGGTGTTTGAGCATCCCGAATCTGCATGTCAAGGTCAAAAGGGCCAAGGAGCTTGTGGTTGAATTCACCGACGAACATGACCGGCGCTTCCGGGCTGAAATGTCGGGCCTGACCGCCAGGGTGTTCCAGCATGAACACGACCATCTCAACGGCAAGCTCATCATTGATTACCTGCCTCCCGTCAAAAAGGCGCAGGTGCTCAAAGAGATCAAAGACGGTGTTTTCATCGGGAAGACCGGCCATGATGCAGGCAACACAAGAGAGATTTGAGTCGGGACTCGTCAAACTCCCGCCATGGTTCAGGCAGGAATTGCCGGACATGGGCAAGGTCCGGGCCATGAAAGAAATGCTGCGCGCCTCGCGTTTGCATACGGTGTGCGAAAGCGCGCGCTGCCCCAATATGGGCCAATGCTGGGGCGAGGGCGTGGCCACGTTCATGATCTTAGGGGGCACGTGCACGCGCGCGTGCCGTTTTTGCGCCGTGCCTGCCGGACGGCCCGAGACCGTGGATGAGCAGGAACCCCGGGGCGTGGCGGATGCGGTCAGGCAATTGGGCCTGCGTTATGTTGTGCTGACGTCGGTGGCCCGCGATGACCTCAAGGACGAAGGGGCGTTCCAGTTCGTGCGCACCATCGCCGCCATCCGTTGTTTGACCCCGCAGGTCAAGATCGAGGTCCTCATTCCTGATTTTTCCGCGAAAGAGGACGCGTTAAAGATATTGAGCGAAGCGGTCCCCGAGGTGGTCAGCCATAATATTGAGACCGTGCGGCGTTGTTCGCCGCTGTTACGGCCGCAGGCGGACCATGACCGGTCTTTGCGGGTGCTCAAGCGTTTCCGTGAATTGAACCCTGGTGGTTTTGTGAAATCATCGTTCATGGTCGGCGCGGGTGAGACCGACGAGGAGATCGTTGTGCTGATGGAGGAATTGCTGGAGGCCGGATGTCAGATATTGACCATCGGCCAATATCTGGCGCCCACCCGGATGAAACGGCATTTGCCCGTGGCGCGTTTTGGGACGCCTGAACAATTTGAACGCTACCGCGCCATCGGCAGGAACATGGGTTTCAAATACGTGATGAGCGGACCGCTGGTGCGCAGTTCCTACATCGCCGAAGAAGGGTATCATGAGTGCATGAAAGCGATGGCGGCATGATCTCTTTTTTGGCCCGTCTTGGTTTAAGCGTCGTACTTTTGGGGTGGATCTTAAGCCGTATAGATCTGACCAAGACGTGGCAAGCCCTTAAGGGGGCGGACCCCTGGCTCATGTTCGCGGCGTTTTTGATATTCATCGCCACCAATGTCATCATTTTTTTCCGTTGGAGGGTGTTCATCAGGGCGCTGGACCTTAAATGCAATACTTTTGACGGCGCGCGCTGGTTTTTGATCGGGCTGTTTTGCAACCTTTTTTTGCCGACTTCCGTCGGTGGGGACGTGGTCAAAGGCATGGGGCTGGCCAAAGCCACCGGCCAGAACCCCAAGGTGTTCGCCTCCATCGTCCTGGACCGTCTGGCGGGGTTTTCGGGCATCGTGATCACGGCCTGCGTTTCTTTTGCCTTCGGCCGCGCCGTGGTCCAGGATCCGTCGGTGCTCATGTCCATCGCGGTGATGACGGCGGTGTCCGTGCTTTTAGCCGTGACACTTTTCAGCCGCCGCATTTTTTATTGGGTCGCCTCCGTGTTCGTATTCTGGCCGCGCCTGAAAAACGCGTTGATGGAATGGCACGATGACATCCTGCTCATGCGCGGCAAACAGCTCCAGGGTCTGGAGACCATCGGGCTTTCCATTCTGGCCCAGCTGGTCCTGGCGTTTGAATTTTACGTGACGGCCAAGGCCATGCATCAGGAGATCGCTCTGGTGTATTTCGTGATCTTTTCGCCGCTGGTGTGCGTGGCCACGTCTTTGCCATCCATCGGGGGATTGGGCGTGCGCGAGGTCGGCTGGGTGTATCTGCTGTCCAAGGTGGGCGTGCACCAGGGGGTCGCCGTGGGCCTAAGCCTGCTCAACTTTTTTTTCATGGTCCTCGTCGGGCTTTGCGGGGGGATTTTTTATGTCGCTACATTATCTGGTCGACGGCTACAACGTGGTCAAGCAGGCCCCGGCCTTGGCAGACCGGTCGCTTGAGCAAGGCCGCGACGGGCTTTTGCGCTGGATCGATGCCCAACGTCCTCAAGGCAGTATTAACAACCGCGTGACCGTTGTTTTTGACGGCAGCAGTGAACATTTCGGCGGCGCTTTCGCCGGGACCGCCCAGGTGATCTTTTCCAGGGACGAAAGCGCGGACGAATGCATCAAGACCATGGTGGAGAAAAGCGCTGCCAGGTCCAATGTGGTTGTTGTCAGCGATGACAAGGGAATTACGCTGTATGTCCGTTCTTTGGGGGCCAGGATCATGGGGGTCAAAGAATTTGCCGCGGACCTGTTCGACGCGCCATCCGGGTCATCACCCAAAAAAGGACGCGGCAAATATATTTCTTTGGCCCAAGCCCAGCAGATCAATGAGGAATTAAAGAAGATCTGGTTGAAATAATGATCACCCGCGTCCTCGACAATGTCCGTTCACGTTTGACCCACATGGGCGAAGCCATTTTCTTTCTGGGCGAGATCCTGCGCGTCATCGGCCGGGGCAAGGTGCGTTTCAACGAGGTTTTAAACCAGATGTACGCCCAGGGCGTGCAGTCCATCGTCATCGTTGTTTTGACGTCTTTTGCCTCCGGCATGGTTTTGGCCCTGCAGGCGAGCATCACCCTGCAGAGGTTCGGGGCCAAGGAATTCGTGGCCCGGCTGGTGGCATTGTCTTTGCTGCGCGAATTAAGCCCCGTGTTCACTTCGCTCATTTTTTCCGGCAAGGCGGGGGCCGGTATAACGGCGGAACTGGGCACCATGAACACCCATGAACAGATCCAGGCCACGCGCGCTTTGGGCGTCAACCCCGTTGAATTCCTGGTGGTGCCGCGGTTTGTGGCCTGCGTTTTGGTATTGCCGATCCTGGTCGTTATTTCGGAGATCGTGGGGATCTTCGGCGGTTATGTGATCGCCGTCAGCCAGGCTCATGTCCCCGGGGTCTTTTACGTGCATGAGACCATGGAAGCGGTGGATTACGTGGATTTCTTCAGCGGGCTCATCAAGGTCTTCTTTTTTTCGGTGATCATCGGATGGATCTGCTGTTACCAGGGTTTTTATACCAAAGGCGGGGCCATGGGGGTCGGCCAGTTCACGACCAGGGCTGTCGCCTATTCCTATATCGCCGTCATCATTTCCGACGTTGTTTTGACAAAGATCATCCTGACCATCTGGGGGTAAATGTATGCGTTTACGTTCGCTGTGCGCTCTGTCTTTATTGAGTGCCGTTTTTGCCGCTGGCTGTGCCAATGGGGGTAACAATGACGGGCAATTGCAGAGCTATCTGTACCCTGTCGTTGAGGCGGGGTGGATCCGTAACGGCGAACCCATTGAGTACGGGGAGGAGAGGTGGTTTTCCGTGAACGACGTCGAGATCCTGATGGATTCCGAGGTCGCTGTGATCGGGGAGTACAAGGGCACGCAGATCTTCGTGGACAAGATCGACACAAAACCGTATGACCGTCTTTATACCAAGTTCGCCAAGAACAAATTCCGTTATTATGAGCGTTCGCCTAATGATTAAAGTTGAAGGCGTTTGCAAGAGCTTTGCCGGGGAGCGGGTCCTGGAGGATATCACTTTTGATATCGCTTCCGGCGAGATCGTGGTTTTGCTGGGCTCCAGCGGTGTGGGAAAGACGGTTTTGCTCAAACATCTGATCGGGCTCATCGCTCCCGACGCAGGGCGCGTCCTGATCGACGGCGTGGACATCACCTCATTGCCCGAGGAAGGGTTACTGCAGGTGCGCAAATCCATGGGTTATCTGTTCCAGGAGGGCGCACTGTACGATTTCATGGATGTTTTTGACAATGTCGCTTTTCCTTTAAGGGAGCATACGGTTTTAAGCGGCCCGGCCATCACGGACAAGGTCCGTGATGTGCTTAAACTGGTGGGCCTGCAGGATGCCGGGGAGAAATTCCCGGCGCAGTTAAGCGGGGGCATGAAAAAACGGGCGGGATTGGCGCGCGCGATCATTTTGGGGGCCAAGATCCTGCTGTGCGACGAGCCAACCTCTGGCCTGGACCCCATCCGCAGCCGTGATATTTCGGACCTGATCCATTCCGTGGCCAAAAAGATCGGTTCCACGACCGTCATCACTTCACATGACATTGATAATTCTTTGCGCATCGCCGACCGTCTTATCCTTTTGAACGAAAGCCGGATCGTGGCCGTGGGCACGCCCCAGGCCATGCGCGCCAACCAGGAAGGGTTCGTCCGTGAATTCCTGCGGGTCTAGAGAAAGCCGTTAATGGAGAACATTATGGACAAAAATAGCGTCAAGAAAATAGCGGCGGGACTGTTTTTCGCGGCGGGCCTGGTCCTTGTTGCCATCAGCGTTTTTTTTATCGGCATTGACCGTGGCCTGGCCCAGCCGAAATTCAAGGTCATTGTGCTTTTTAACCAGGTGGGCGGCCTGGTGGACGGCGCGCCCATCCGCATCTCCGGGGTCAACGTGGGCATCGTCGGGTCCACGGATTTCCTTGATAACCCCATTGAAGGCCGCAGTTTAAAGGTCGTCATGGACATCTTTAAGAAATACGAATCGCAGTTCCGCAAATGTTCCCGGGTGAGCATCAAGACCGAAGGGGTGCTGGGACAGAAGCTCATTGAGATCAGCGAAGACCGCACCCGCATTGTCTTTGACATGACCAAGCCTATCATCGGGGAAGATCCCCTGGACGTTGAGGACATGGCCGGGGTCATCACCCACACCGCGGTTTCCCTGCAAAAGACGAGCGAGGACGTCAACCAGGTCATGAACGAATGGAAATACATTTCCCGCAAGGCCAAGCGGATGATGAACCGTTTTGAGCAGAAATTTATTGAGGGAGACCTGTTCAAAATATTTTAGGGAGGGAAAGGCATGTTCGTCCTGGCAAATTTCATGCACGCGCTGGCGGTTCTTGTGAACATCGTCCTGACGGTGTTTTATTGGCTCATCCTTTTTCGGGCGATCATCAGCTGGGTCAACCCGGACCCGTTCAATCCTATCGTGCAATTCGTGCATCGGGTGACGGAACCGGTCCTTGAGCCCCTGCGCCGGCTTTTGCCGCCCATGCCCATTGATATTTCCCCGATCCTGGCGTTTTTGGGCGTCATTTTCCTGCGTTCATTTTTGGTCAGGACCCTGCAGGACCTGGCCATGCGTTTACAGTAATTCTTGCAAAATGAAGGGCTTTCATGTATATAGAGAAGGCATTTTTAAGGAGACGACATGTTCGATAAGATCAAGCAGATGATGACGTTAAGGAAACAGGCCGATAAGCTCAAGAAAGAACTGGAACTCGTCATCATCGAGATCAGCGATGTGCGGGGCATCAAGGTCGTTGTCAACGGCGCCCAGATCTTCCAGTCGGTGGACATTGACGCGGGGCTTTTGAACGCCGGCAATAAGAACCGCCTCCAGATGGACCTTTTACGCAGTATCAACACCGCGGTCAAAAAGTCCCAGCAGGCGGCCGCCAACAAGATGCGCAATACGCCCGGTTTGAACATACCGGGGTTAACTTAAAAATCAGGAGGACTCATGCCTTACGATGCCAGTTTAGACGCCGCCACATTCAAAGAAGTGATCGATTTTGAGAACACCCGCGTTACGGTCGGGGTTTTTTCCTATAACGGCGCGCCCAAGAAATTGCAGATCACCCGCGAAAATTTTCTTAACGAAAAATGGAGTTTCACCAAACTCGGCCGTTTGAACAAGGAAGAGGCGCAGGCGGTTCTGCCGATCATGGCCAAAGCCATCGAAGCGCTCTAGGGAGTTTTATGGCCAACGAAGTTTACTTGACCCGCGAGGGTTTTCATAAACTGCAAAAACAGCTGGAGACCCTCAAGTCCACCGAACGCCGCAAGATCGCCAAAGCGATCGGCGAGGCGCGCGCGCAGGGCGACATTTCCGAGAACGCCGAATACGACGCGGCCAAGGAAGCGCAGGCCCACAATGAGACCCGTGTTGCCGATTTGGAGGCAAAACTGGTCAACGTGCGCATCATCGAGAATGAGAAGATCCCTTCCGACAAGGTGTTCATCGGCGCCATCGTGGCGCTGGAGGATCTGGACAGCGGTGAAAAAATGACCTACATGCTGGTGTCCCCGGAAGAGGCGAGTTACGAGGAAAAAAAGATCTCGGTGTTTTCCCCCATCGGCAAAGGGCTTTTGGGCCATAAAGCCAAAGAGACCGTGGAGTTAAAAGTCCCGGCCGGGACACTCAAGTATAAAATTTTAAGCATCAAACGTCCTTCTTAAGCGCAGGTTCCGCCCACAACATTATCAACGGGTAATACAGTAAGATAAATTTGTCATTTTATCGTATATGGTGTATCATAAAAATGATTTTGTTGCCTCCGCATTCCCCATGCGGTTAACATAAATTCCCCTAATCAGAAGTTGTTGCTTACGCAAAATAAACCATCATCTTTGAGGTTTCAAATTGAAACCTCAAGTTACCGTGGATTGTCATTCCCGCGCAGGCGGGAATCCAAAACATTGACCAAAGGAATACTATGCTCAAAACATTGTCCATCGCCGAATGGCCCATCGACGACCGTCTGCGGGAAGTAGGTAATTTTACGTAACAAGGGGGTAAAATGTTGAATTATTACCTACTTAATGGCTTTAAAAATATGTTTGACCCGGTGATTTGACTTATCACGGCCGTAATGATAGAGTGGTCATCACATAGTTCTTCCGGTTCCCCGCCGGAAGTGCGGTTCATACAAACTCCCCTGTTGCAAGCGGTCGTGCCTGTTTTTTTAAGAATTCTTAATTTTCAAGGGGGCGTGCCATGTCTCAAGAACAAAAGAAGGGGATCCTTGTGCCAGTCGAGATCATCCATAGTAAGATCTATTTAATTCGAGGACATAAGGTCATGTTTGATAAGGATTTGGCGGAATTGTATAATGTTGAAACAGGACATCTCAATAGGGCGGTCAGCCGGAATATCGACCGTTTCCCGGAAGATTTTATGTTCCAACTAACAAAGGAAGAGATGGATTCTTTAAGATGCCAATTTGGCATCTTAAAGAGAGGGCAGCACATTAAGTATTTACCCTTCGTTTTTACTGAGCAGGGGATCGCTATGCTCTCAAGCGTGCTTAAATCCAAAAGAGCTGTCCAGGTGAACATACAAATTATACGGGTTTTTGTGAGACTTAAAGAGCTGATACTTTCCCACAAGGACCTGGCCCGCAAGATTGAGGACCTGGAGCGGAAATTCGGCGACCATGATGCCAAAATCATCCACCTGTTCAATGAGATTCGCCGGTTGATGGCCACTTCTGAGCCGCTGGATAATTACAAAAGGACAAAGGTAGGTTTTGTGGTGAATTAAGAAACGCTTTTGCAAGTGGGCGGGTTTTCTGTATAATGCACCCATGATTTCTCTCGGCGTCATCGGTTGCGGTCATTGGGGACCCAACCATGTCCGTGTTTTTTCCCAGTTGACGGCCTCGCGTGTCGTCCGGTGCGCAGACCCCGACGAAAAACGCCTGGCATTCGTCCGCGCGCTTTTTCCCGCTGTTGAAACCACGACGGACTATACGCGGATCCTCAAAGATCCCGGCGTTGACGCGGTGGTCATTGCCGCGCCCACTGATCTGCATTTTAAATTGACCAGGGAGGCGCTGGAGGCGGGCAAGCATGTCCTTTGCGAAAAACCCCTGTCGCTTGACCCAGATGAGTGTCTTAAGCTGGGCGATCTGGCCCGCAAGCAGGGCAAGGTCCTGATGGCCGGGCATGTTTTTGTTTTCAACCGGGGCATTGTCAAGATGCGCGAGTACATCCAGGGCGGAGAATTAGGGGCATTGCATTACGCCCATAGCGAGCGCACCAATCTGGGCCCGTTCCGTTACGACGTCAATGCCTTGTGGGACCTGGCCCCGCACGACATTTCCATTTTCAATTACCTGTTTGACAGTTGTCCGGTGAGCGTTTCGGCCCGCGGGCATAAATGCCTGGGCAAGGTCCTGGAAGACCTGGCCTTTGCCACCCTTGATTATCCCAATGATGTCATGGTCAATATCCATGTCAGCTGGCTTGACCCCAGGAAGGTGCGCCAGATCACCATCGTCGGCGCCCAGAAAATGGTGTCCTGGGACGACCTGGACAACGACGGGTCCATCAAACTTTACGACAAGCACGTTGAGAAAACATCCGTTTATTACGAGACCTATGGCGAGTTCCAGCTGTTGTCCCGTGAGGGGAACGTCACCATCCCCAAGATCGGTTTCCACGAGCCGCTCAAGGACCAGGCGCAGTATTTTATCGACTGTGTTGTCAAAAACGTCCCGCCGGTTTTGGCGGATGCCCAAAGGGCTTATGATGTTGTGCGCACCCTGTGCGCCATCCAGGAGTCCATGGACCGCAAAGGCGAATTGGTCAAACTATGAATTATTTTAAGCACGAAAAAGCATTGGTCCATCCCAAGGCCGTGGTCGGTGAAGGCACACGCGTTTGGGCCTTTGCCAATATTCTGGAAGGGGCTGTGGTCGGCAGGCAATGCAACATTTGCGACGGTTGTTTTGTTGAAGGAGGCGCCGTCCTCGGCGACCACGTGACGCTTAAAAACGGTGTGGCGGTCTTTAACGGGATCACGCTCGGCAACGACGTGTTCGTCGGTGCCCATATGGTGTTCATCAATGACCGTTATCCGCGTTCCAACCGTGCCGATGCCTGGACGCTGGAAAAGACCCTGGTCAAGAAAGGGGCCGCCCTTGGCGCCAATGCCACCATCATGTGCGGCATCACCATCGGGGAATACGCGGTGGTGGGCGCGGGGAGTGTTGTGACCAAGGATGTGCCGGCGCACAGCATCGTTGTGGGCAATCCCGCCAAAGCCGCGGGCCACGCCTGCTGCTGCGGCCGTAAACTTTCTTCTGATCTGCGTTGTTCGTGCGGCCTGAAATATGAAACATCGCATTCTGGTCTGTCCTGTTGCTTATAATGAGCGGGTGAAAATAAAGAACGTCATTGATCGTTTTTTGAAAAGCCGCGCTTTTGGCAAGACGGATTATTGCATCGTGGACGATGGTTCCGATGACGGCACCAGCGAAGTCATCGCCGGTTTTGCCCCGCAAGGGGTCAGGACGGTCAAACACCCCGGACGCAGCGGGGTGGGGGCGGCCATCCGCACGGCCATCCGTTACGCGCAAAATAATCACTACGACGTCCTGGTTATCATGGCCGGCAATGACAAGGACGATCCCGAGGAGATCCCGCTGGTGGCGGGCCCCGTCGTGGAGCAGGGTTTTGACGTGGTGCAGGGCTCAAGGTATCTGGGCAAGGCCGGTTCCAGCGGCGACATGCCGTTCTATCGCAAGGTCGCCACGCGTTTGCATCCGTTCATTTTTTCTATATTCACCGGACGAAAATTGACGGACACCACCAATGGTTTTCGTGCCATGCGGGTGGCGATCTTTGACGACAAACGGATCAACCTGGACCAGGAATGGCTCAATAGCTATGAACTGGAACCGTATGTGCTCTATAAAGCCATCACGTTAGGGTACAAATTCAAGGAAGTGCCCGTCACCAAAATTTATCCGCCCAAAAATTCAGGCGGCTATACCAAGATGAAGCCCTTTGTCAGTTGGTGGGGCATTTTAAGGCCGCTGTTCTATCTGCGTTTGGGAGTTAAAACATGAGACTTTTCGGAAAAAACCCCGTCATTGAACGGCTGAAGGCCGATCCCAAGAGCATCCGCCGCGTCCTTCTTGAACTGGGACATCCGGACACCGCGTATGTGCACAAGAAATGCCATCAGTGGGGCATTCCGGTCGCGTCGGTACCGCGCAGCAAGATCCAAAAACTGGCGCAGAGTTTGAATACCCAGGGGGTACTCGCCGAAATAGATGAATTCCCGTATCAGCCCTTTGAAGACATGCTGGATACGGCGTGGGACAAGAAACAGACCCTCGTTTTTTTGGACAATCTGACCGACCCGCAGAATCTGGGCGGCATCCTGCGCACCTGCGGTTCTCTGGGCGATTTCGCCGTTGTCCTGCCGACGGCGGAGTCCGTCAGCGTGACGGAGACGGTATTGCGGGTGGCCTGCGGCGGCGAGAATTATTTGTCGGTCGCGCGCGTTTCCAATCTGGCCAATGCCATTGAAAAGGCGAAGAAAAAAGGTTTTTGGATCATCGGTACTGTGGCCAAAGATGCCAAGAATATCACGGATGTTCAGATGAATTTCCCGGCGGGCCTTGTCCTTGGCTCCGAAGACAAAGGGGTGAGGGACGTCATCCGCAAGAAACTGGACCTGGAAGTGATGGTCCCCATGAAAAATGAACGCATGTCGCTCAACGTGGCCCACGCGGCCGCCATTTTGTCCTATGAGATCATCCGCCAAAAAAAGAAACAAAAAGACCGACCCGCACACGGCAACCCTTAATTTCTTTGGGGAAGCGGGACTGCTCAAGCGCGTCCACCGCAGCGGCTGGTGGGTGGCAGGCATTGAGAATCCGGAAACCGTGGCCGAACATTCCTTCCGCTGCGCGGTCATCGCGTATTATATCGCCCATTGCGAGAATGCGGACCCTTTCAAGGCGGTGACCATGGCGCTTTTTAATGACATCCACGAGGCGCGCATCAATGACCTGCACAAGATGGGGCATTATTACATTAATTTCCGCGACGCCGAGAAAAAGGCCTTTGCCGACCAGATCGCGGTCCTGGACCACAGGGTCAGGAAAGCGCTGGCTTCCCTAAGGCTGGCGTATGACGCCCAATCCTGCCGTGAAAGCCTGATCGCGCGCGACGCCGACATCCTCGAATGCCTTTTGCAGGCCAAGGAGTACGTGGATAACGGCTACCCGGCCGCCCGCACGTTCTTTAAAAGCGCCCCCGGCCATCTCAAAACAAAGACCGCCCGCGCGCTGTGGAAAAAAGCCCTGCGCTGGGACAGCCACGCGTGGTGGCAGGAAGTTGTCAAGTTCGAACGATGACCCGATGGCTTTTGTCCTGTTTTTTGCTGCTGACCGGCTGCGCCACCTACAATACCGCCACCGAGCGCAACGAGATCATTCTCATTTCCACCTCTTCCGAAGTGGCGATGGCCCACAGCATTCACAGTCAGATCTCTTCTCAAAATAAGATCATCAGTAATACCGACGAGACCAGGCGCCTGGAGCGCATTGGCGGGCGCGTGGCGCGCGTCAGCGACCGCCAGGATTACCAGTATCATTTCTACCTGATCGACAGCGACGAGATCAACGCCTTCACCGTGCCGGGCGGCAACATCTATTTTTATACGGGGCTTTTGCGCCGCCTGCCCTCGGACGACCAGGTCGCCTCGGTCCTCGCCCATGAGGTCGGTCATTGCGCGGCCAAACACACCGTCAAGAAATTCCAGGCCGCTTTGGGTTATAACGTCGCCCGCAATGTGCTGGTCAACATCCTTGCTTTAAGGGCGCCGGGGGTCCAGTCCGTGGCAGGATTGGGCGCGGATGCCGTCATGAACCTGGCCAACTCCGCCTACAGCCGACGGGACGAATATGAGGCGGACCGTTTGGGAATTAAATATCTGTATTTGGCCGGTTTTGATTTAAATGGTATGATACAGGCATTTGATGTCCTGCAGGAGGCGACCAAGGGCGATCACAGCCCTCTGATCCTCAGATCACATCCTTTTTTAAAGGACCGCATCGTGGCTGTGCGCAAAGAGATCGAGGCTGTCGGGACAAAATACTGACGTAGGGGCCGGGTCACCCGGCCCGAAGGGTGCTCATGCGGCGCATCGGGATCGCGGCCAGCAAAATGGCCAGGGGCAGTTTGCCCAAGTACAATGTTTTCGTCATCATGATCGCTTTTTTGTGTTCTTTGCTTTTGTTCTTTATCTGCGGGCTCTCCATTTTAGCGGCGCTGTTTTTGGTTTCTTTGGTGTGCCGGCCGTTTTTGTCTCCGGAATTTAACGCTGCGTCACCGGCGATCGTCCGGGTATGTCTGGTCGCCCTGGCCGTTGTCATCGGGGTCCTCAACGTTTTGGCCGTGATCAAGAACGTAAAAGTCAACAAATAGGGATTATGCCTTCTAAAGCCGCACATCTGTCCGCCCAGCAGCAAATATTCAAGGTTGTCTTTGAACGCTCTCCCGCCGGCATCACCGTCACCGACCAGCACGAGCGCATCACAGCCTGGAATCCCATGGCCGAGAAGATGCTCGGCATGGGCCACAAGGACCTTTTGAACAAACCTGTCCAGGACCTCTATACGCCAGACGAGTGGAAACGCATGCGTGACCTGCAGATCCGCAAGCACGGGATGCTGGCCGACATCGCCACCAAGGTCATCCGCAAGGACGGGACCATGCTGGACGTCAACACTTCGATCGCTGTGCTCAAGGACAATGACGGCCATGTCGTGGGCGCCATCGGCATCATGCATGACATGTCCCGCCAGAAGATGGTGGAAGAACAGTTGATGCAGGCCAAACTTGCCGCGGAACAGGCCAATATCGCCAAGAGTGTATTTTTGGCCAACATGTCCCATGAGGTGCGCACCCCCATGAACGCCATCATCGGTATGCTGGACCTGACATTGGACACCGCGCTCAACGATGAGCAAAAGGACAATCTGGAAGTGGCCAAGGATGCCGCGGACAATCTCTTGAGTTTGATCAATGATATTTTGGATCTTTCCCGGGCCGAAGCGGGCAAGGTCGTCGTCGAAGAAATTGAGATCAATGTGCCGGACATCGTCAAGAACGTCGGCAAGGGGCTTTCGGTGCTGGCGCGCAATAAGAGCATTGACCTGATGTGGAACGTTGATGCCGGCATCCCGCGGCAATTGGTCGGCGACCCGGTGCGTTTAAGGCAGGTTTTGGTCAATCTGGTCAATAATGCGATCAAATTCACCAACAAAGGCCAGGTGCAGGTCAACGCCAAAATGGAGTCCTTAACAGCCAAGGACTGTGTCGTCAAGTTTGAGGTCATAGACCAGGGCATCGGCATCCCTAAAAAGAATTTGGCCACGATTTTTGACGTGTTCACCGAAGCGCACAACACCACGGCCCGCCGTTATGGAGGCACGGGGCTGGGACTGGCGATCTGCAAAAAGATCGTCGAGATGATGCGCGGGGCCATTTGGGTCGAAAGCACCGAGGGCAAGGGGAGCATGTTTTATTTCACCATCATTTTTGGCGTCAACCCCGATCTCATATGCCACCCCGTGCATGGTCAGGCGCGCGGGCAGGCGGTTGTCCAGGACAATCTTCCCGATGAGATCAGGCATTTGCGCGTCCTTTTGGCGGAAGATAATGTGGTCAACCAGCGCATCGCGGTCAAGACGCTGGAAAAATTCGGCTGGTCGGTGCACGTCGCCGGTGACGGCCAGGAGGTTTTGGATATTCTCAACAAACAGGCCTTCGATGTCATTTTGATGGACGACCAGATGCCTCTGTTGACCGGGGCGGAAGCCACCCAGGTCATACGCCGCGAAGAAAAACAGACGGGACAGCATATTCCCATCATCGCCATGACCGCCAATGCCATGTCCGGCGACCGCGAAAGGTATCTGGCCATCGGCATGGACGGTTATGTGTCCAAGCCCATTGACCGCCAGGTCCTGTATCAAGAGGTTGTCCATCTCGTGACACAACGTTTGAAAGAATAGAAAGGCCTCAAGTCCATGAGCGATGATGCGATCGACCTGCCGGAAGCCCTGGAGCGGGTCCAGGATGACAAGGGTTTTCTGGTGGAATTGCTGGATGTTTTTCAGGAGGATTTCTTAAAAAAGCGGGCCGTTCTGGCAGAGGCCCTGACAACCAGGGATATCATGAAGGTCATGGAAGTCGCCCATTCCATGAAAGGTTCCTCGGGTAATATTTCAGCCAAAGGCATATACACCATATGCCTGGAGCTGGAAAAGCTCGCCAAAACCAACAGCACCGACGGTATGCAGGATCTGGCCAGGAACATCGATGTCCAGTTCGCGGGCGTTCAGGCGTTCGCCGCCAAGCTCAAAAAAGAGTTGGGCGGATGACCGCCGTCCGTGACCTTTGGCCGGCCTTGTCCCTTGTGGCCGTCGCCTGTGTCCTTTATGCCAATACTGTTGTTCATCCGTTCGTCCACGATGACCTTGTTTTTATAGTCCAGAATCCCGCCATCAGCCGGCTCGATCATATCGCCGGTATTTTTTTGGACCCTTCCGGCGCGGTCTCCCACGGCATCAACGCGTATTACCGTCCTGTCCTGGAATTGATCTACCGTCTGGAATACCGGTTTCTCGGGCCTGATCCCAGCGGGTATCACGCGTTCAATGTCCTCGTGCACGCGGCCAACGGCGTGCTCATTTTCTTTCTTTTGTCCCGTCTGGGCTTGGGGTCACGCGGCCTGGCCTGGGGGTTGTCCGCGATCTTCCTCGTCCATCCGGCGCAAAGCGAGTCGGTGGCCTGCGTTGCCGGCATATCCAATCTTGCGTCGGCATTTTTTATTCTGGCATGCCTTTATTTTTACGTGTCCCGCCGTACTGTTTGGGCCATGGCCGCGTTTGTTCTCGGCCTGTTCACCAAAGAATCCACGGTCATCCTTCCGCTCATGTTGATCGTCGTGGACCGCCTGTATATCGGTGGATCTGCCGGCCGCACATGGACCCGCGCGGGACCGTTTGCGGCGCTTGCGTGTGTTTTTCTGGTCCTTCGTCAGTATTTGACGGGGACGGATCCGGTTTCAGCTGTTTTGGCCTCGCCGGGAGAACTTGCCTTACGCCTCCTGGCCATCCCGCGCACCCTGCTGACTTACGGAAAGATCATTGTCCGGCCGGATGACCTGCATTATTACCGCAACACCGATATCCTGGCGCCCAATGCCTGGGCTTTCGCGCTCCTGGGGCTGATCATCCTGACGGGGCTGTGGTGGTTCAGGCGGCTTAATACCGATGACAAAAGAACAGTTATTTTTGGGGCCGGATGGTTCTTGGCGTTCCTGCTTCCTGTCCTCAATGTCGCGCCGCTCATTAATGAATATTCGTTCATCCTGACCGCCGAGCATTTTTTATACCTTCCCATCGTCGGTGTTTTACTGACCGGCGGCGTTGTCCTGTGCCGTTGGACGGTCCGTCCGTCCGTGCGCAAGGGCATATTCGCCGTGGTTTTCGCGGCGTGCTTCGTTACCACCGTTGGGCAGAACACCTTCTGGAGAGGGGAGGTCCCGCTGTTTGAGCGCATGATCCGTTTTGAGCCGCGCTTCGGCCGCGGCCATATTCTTTTGGCCAGGGCGTATGATGCCGACCACCGTTATGATCTGGCCAGGCGTCATTTCCTGATCGCCCTGGGTATCATGCAGGGTTACGCGGCCAGGGCATCTAACGCGACGGCGAAAAACATTTATCTGGGCTTCATCAGGGATATTCATATGGATTTGACGCGGCTGGAAAAGATGGGCAAATTGTGATAGTTTAAGGACATTCCGTAAGTTTGGGGGCTCATTTATGTTTTGGATCGTTGTGATCAGTTTTGCTGTTTTGATCGGCGTCGCGTTGGCGGTCTATGCCATGCCGTCGGACTCTACCAAGGCGTCCAGAAGGAGGGAGAGGCGGCCGGAGCCCGTGCCCCAGGAAAATCCTAAGGACAAAGAATGGCAGGCCATTGCCCAGCGCTGGGAAAAACATAATCTCGGCCTGCAGGGCGATATCGAAAAAATGAAGATGGAGCAAAAGAAATTCCTGCAGGACATGGAGGACCAGAAAGCTCGCAACCAGGAGCTCGTCGAGAAATTGGCCCTGGAAAAAGGGTGGAGGGAAAAGGAGCAGGGGAACCTGGACAAGGCCAAGGCCCATGAGAAGGACCTTAAGGAACAGATCTTCCGCACGGAAGGTGATCTGGAAAAAGAACACACGGCCCGCCTGCGCGCCGAGCGCGACCATCAGGAATTAAAGATCAAAACCGATGCCCTTTTGGAAGAAAAACGCCTGTTGTCCACCAAAGCCATGAGTTTGGAAACCACGGTCCAGCAATTGTCTAAGGAGGCCAGGGAGCTCAAGCGCGACAATGAAAACTTAAGCCGCAAGCGTGAGGATATCCAGTGGGTGGCCAAGTCGGAGTTTGAAGAGGTCAAAAAACTTTTACTCGCCAAAGAGCAGGAGATCGCCCGGCTGAAAAACGCCCCCGCCGGCTGACCATTATGCTTTTTTCCCGACGTACGGACTGGCCATTAGTCCCCAATGAACTTGCAGACATCTTGCAGAATATGCGCGCGCAAGGTCAGGACATTTTGGATCTGACCGAGTCCAATCCGACCCGGTGCGGTTTCAATTATTCCCCGTCGATATTATCCGCGTTCAATGTTCCGGACAATTTGACCTATGACCCGGCCTCCCAGGGGGTTCCCAAGGCCCGGCAGGCGGTGGCCGGATATTACGCGGCCAAGGGTTTGTCCGTCAACGTGGATGATATTGTTCTCACCTCCAGCACGTCCGAGGCGTATGCGTTCCTTTTGCGGCTTTTGTTGAACCCCGGGGAGAAAGCCCTTGTCCCGCGGCCCAGTTATCCGTTATTCCAGTTTTTGCTGGAGCTCAATGATGTTGCCTATACCCAGTATCCTTTGGTCTACGATGGGGCGTGGCGTCTGGACCAACAGGCCCTTGAAGACGCGGTGGATGAGAAAACCCGCGCTGTCATTCTGGTCAATCCCAATAATCCGACGGGGTCCTATGTCCAAAAGGATGAACTGGATTTTTTGAACGGCCTGTGCCTGCGGCATTCCCTGTCTTTGATCTCCGACGAGGTTTTTATGGATTATGGGTGGGGGCCGCGGGCCGGCGTGACCTTGATGGGAAACGCGCGGGTGCCGACCTTTGTGCTGGGCGGATTGTCCAAGACATTGGGGCTGCCGCAGATGAAAATGTCCTGGCTGGCCATGTCCGGTCCACGGGACACCATCGCCACGGCCATGGGGCGTCTGGAGATCATCGCGGACACGTTTTTGTCCGTCAATACGCCCGTGCAGAATGCCGCGCCCGTCTGGCTGGCTGATGCCGGCGGCGTCCGGGACCAGGTGCTACGCAGAGTGAAAGACAACTGGTTCTGGCTTAATGCTCACGTTCCCGCCGGTGTCAAGGTATTGTCCGCCCAGGGCGGCTGGTATGCGGTGCTGGCCATTGAGGGCCTTACGGACGAGGAGGCCTTTGTCACCGGACTGCTCAAGGACGAACGCGTTCTGGCGCATCCCGGGTATTTTTTTGATTTTGAGGCCTCGGGATACGTTGTTGTGTCGCTTTTACCAACTGCGGAAATTTTTTGCCAGGCCGCCGGCCGTCTGTTAAGATATGTCCATGAACAAAAGACCTGACTGGGACGAATATTTCATGAAACTGGCGATGCTCGCTTCCGAGCGCGCCACATGCCCGCGCATGCATTGCGGATGCGTCCTGGTCAAGGCCAAGAACGTCATTGCCACCGGGTATAACGGGTCCATCCCCGGGGACGAACATTGCGACGACGCGGGGTGTCTGCTCGTGGATGACCATTGCGTGCGCACCGTGCATGCCGAAATGAACGCGCTGATCCAGGCGGCCAGGCGCGGCCATGCCGTTGAGGGAGCCGGCGCCTACATCACCAACATGCCTTGCACCACCTGCGCCAAGGCCTTGATCACCGCCGGCGTCAAGCGCGTCGTGGTTTTTTCCGATTACCATAAGACCATGGCCACGGAATTTTTTGCCAAGGCCGGGGTCATCATTGACCGCGTTCCCATGCCGGACAAAATGATCGATTATGACCTTAAAAATTATTCTTCCGCACGCTAGGAGACAGATATGGCCATCAAAGTCCTGATCGCCGACGACGAAGAAGCCATCCTTGGGATCATGGCTAATAAAGTGGCCGCGCAGGATTACGCGGTCGTGACCGCCCGCGACGGCCAGGAAGCGTGGGACAAGATCGTTTCCGAAAGCCCCGACGTGATCATCCTCGACATCGTCATGCCCAAAATGGACGGTTGGTCCGTCTTGCATAAACTGCGCTCTGAGCCCCCGTCGAAGAAATGGCAGCCCGTCATCATCGTTTCCGCTCTGGGGGAAATGGACCATGTGCAAAAAGGGCTGGATCTGGAAGCCGACCATTATTTGACCAAACCCTGCCGTATCGAGGATGTTCTCAAAGGCATACGTCTGATGGTATCGTTGATCCCGGCGAGAAACGTTTAGCCACGGCCCCAAGCCATGACAAATTTTGTCCCGATCGTTTGTATTGTATTGCTATGAACATTTTAACGACACACGGCACGGCGATCCTTGATGGTCAGCGGCCCGTTATGCTTAAGGGCGTGAATTTCGGGGGATGGCTGATGATGGAAGCGTATTTCACGCATGCCCCGAATTTTGCCGAGAAGGTTTTTAAGGAACATTTTTCAAAAGTCCGCGGGGACAAAACCCTTGCGCAACTGGAACGGTCATTTCGCGCGAATTTCATCACCGAGGCAGACATGAAAACCGTGGCCGGCTTAGGCATGAATTGCGTGCGCCTGCCGTTCAATGGCCGTTTGCTTGAGCGAAAGCCTTATCAGGTTGATCCCGCGGGTTTTCATTATCTTGACGATGCCGTGCGCTGGGCCAGGAAATACGGCGTGCGCTTGATCCTGGATCTGCACGCGGCGCCGGGATCGCAGAATCACGACTGGCATTCGGACAGTTTGGGTAAAGCCGGGTTATGGACGTCCAACAGAAACCAAAAACGCGTGTGTGCTTTATGGGAAGCGGTGGCGGACCGTTATAAGGACGAAGGCGCGGTGGCCGGCTATGACCTGCTCAATGAGGCGGTTGTGCAGGACAATGGTCTTTTGAACCGTTTTTATAAAAGCGTCATCAAAACCATCCGTTCGGTGGACCGCAGGCACATTTTGTTCATTGAAGGCAATCGCTGGGCGCAGGACATCGACATGTTGGAGGATTTTTCCGACGACAATTGGGCTTACAGCGTCCATTTTTATGAGCCCGTGGAATTCACGTTCCATCTCAACCATTTCCTGAAATACCCGTTGATATCCAGGGCCGGAAGATGGGACGCGGGGGTGATGCGCCGCCGGATGAAGGCGTATTTGACCCAAGCGCGCTCCAGGCAAAGGCCGGTGTATGTCGGCGAGTTCGGGGTCAATGCCCGCGAAGGCGTTTACGGCGAGGACATTTATCTGCGCGACCTTTTGAAGGTGTTCAATGACTGCGGTTTCCACTGGACGTACTGGACCTATAAAGCGGTCAAAAATTATATGTTTCCCGACGGTATTTACAGTTACAGGCCTAATACTCCGTGGGTCAATCGCCAGGGGCCCAAGAGCGGCTGGGACACGTGGGCGGCCTTGTGGCCCAAGCATCAAAAGGACATGATCGCGTCCTGGCGGACAAAGACCTTCACGCCCAACGCGCGCGTCCTGGCCGAATTAAAAAAGGCCATTTGAATTATGGGGACACAATACTTAATTTCCAGCACACAGAACGGCCTGATCAAAGAGACCGCGGCATTGCGCGAGCATAAGGCGCGCCAGGAAACAGGCCTGACGCTCATTGATGGTCAAAGAGAGTTGGAGCGGGCTTTGCAGGCAGGCATCAAGTTGGTGCGGGTATTTTTTTGTCCCAAACTGATCCAGGGCAAGCTGAACCTCAAGTCCCTTAAAAGCGAAGGGACCGAATGCGTTGAGGTCACGGACCATATTTTCGCAAAATTGGCGTATGGTCAAAGGGTGGAGGGCGTCATCGGCGTGGCCCGCGTGCCTTCTCAAGCATTGAACGGCCTGAAATTATCCGAAAACCCTTTGATCGTGGTTGTTGAATCCGTTGAGAAACCCGGTAATTTGGGCGCCATCCTGCGCACCTGCGACGGTGCCGGCGTGGACGCTTTGCTCATCGGCGATGCCAAGACCGACCTTTACAATCCTAATGTCATCCGCGCCAGCGTCGGCACCATATTCACCGTTGCTGCGGCCGTTGACACGAATGAAAACATCAGGGCTTTCTTAAAGACCAAGGGCGTTAAAACGCTCGGCACCTTTCCCGACGCCAAGGATGTTTATACCAAGGCGGACCTGAAAGGGCCTTTGGCTGTTGTTTTGGGCACGGAAGATGAAGGCCTAAGCCCTTTTTGGCAAAGGCATTGCGACAGGAAGGCCCATATCCCCATGGCCGGCCAGGCCGACTCACTGAATGTCTCCGTCACCGCCGCTATTGTCGTTTATGAGGCCTTAAGGCAGAGGGCTTAATGCGCCTGCAGGTGTTTTTATCCCATAATGGTGTTTGTTCCCGCCGGGACGCGATGGTCCTTGTCCAGTCGGGCCGCGTGAAGGTCAACGGCCTCATCGTGCGCGAGCCGTCGTTCGCGGTTGAGGCCGGTGATGATATCATGGCCGACGGCCAAAAGGTCGAGTCCAAACAATATTCCTATGTCATGCTCAACAAGCCCGCCGGCTATGTCACCAGCAAGGAAGATCCGCACGCGGACAAAACCATCATGGACCTGCTTCCCAAAGAATTGCATCATCTTGTTCCTGTCGGCCGTCTGGACAAGGAGAGCGAAGGCCTGCTGTTATTGACCAATGACGGCAACCTGGCCCATCGCCTGACGCATCCGAAATTCCACGTGGATAAAACCTATACGGTGCGCGTCGGGGGCGAACTGGCCAGGGAAAAAAAGATGCGCCTGGAACACGGGGTGGTCATCGAGGGCGAAAAAACAGCCCCTTGCTGTATCCGCGACGTACAGTATAATGGCACGGATACGGAATTCCGGATGATGATCCACGAGGGCCGCAAACGCCAGATCCGGCTCATGCTCAAAGCCGTGGGCAGTCATGTTCATTACTTAAAACGCGTTGCCGTCGGAGATCTGAAGCTGGGAGACCTCAAGACCGGCGCCTGGAGATATTTGGACCCCAAGGAAGTGAAGATCCTGCGATGATCACCGTCAGCAATTTATCCAAGAATTTTGATGAGCGCATGCTCCTGCAGGATGTGTCTCTGGGCATTTTTCCCAATGAGCGCATCGGCCTGACCGGCCCCAACGGGGCGGGCAAAAGCACGTTGTTTGCCATCATCCTCGGACAAATGGAACCCACGTCGGGTTCGGTGCAGGTCCAGAAAAACTTGAAGATCGGTCATATGGCGCAGGAAACGAAATACGCCTCCGACCGCACGGTCATGGATGAAATGACGTCCGGCGATGCACAGATCCGTGAACTTCTGCATGAAAAACACCGCCTGGAAGAAGAACATAAGGCCGACAGTTCCCGTTACGGCGATATTTTGGAGGTCCTGGAGAAAAAGGGCATTTATGAAATGGAACATAAGGCCGAAAAAGTCCTGACCGGGCTTGGCTTCAAACAGGAGGATTTCCATAAGCCCATTGCCCATTTGTCAGGCGGCTGGCAGATGCGCACCCAGTTGGCCAAACTGCTGACCACCCGTTACGACCTGCTTTTGCTCGACGAGCCGACCAATTACCTTGACCTGGAGGCCACGCTGTGGCTCAAAGGATATTTGTCCAAATACGACGGGACGTTCATCATCATTTCGCACGACAAGATCTTCCTCAACGATGTCACCAATTACACCATCATTCTGGAAGACGGAAAAATGACCAAGGTCAAGGGCAATTACGAACTGTATGAAGAGGAAAAGATCACGCGCCTGCGCACCCTGGAAAAACAAAGCAAGGTCATTGAAAAGAAACGCGAACAGCTGGAACGTTTCACCGAGCGTTTTCACGCCCAGCCCAATCGTGCCTCTGCCGTGCGCAACAAACGTAAAATGCTCGACCGGATGGAAGAGATCCGCATCCCGCAGGAAAAACACAGCATCCGCGATTTTCAGTTTCCCCCGACAATAGAAAGCGGTCATACGGTCCTGACCATGAGCAAGGTCGCGAAATCCTACGGGGACAAACAGGTCTACAAGGACCTTGACCTTGAGATCACCAAGGGCCAGAGAATATGCCTGGTCGGCCCCAATGGTGCCGGCAAAAGCACGCTGCTCAAAATGCTCGCCGGGGTCCTGCCGTTCGATTCCGGCACGCGCAAACTCGGGCATCAGGTGTCTTTGGGATATTTTTCCCAAACGCGTCTGGATGTTTTGAACCCGGCGCGCACGGCGCTGGAGGAATTGTTGTCCGCGTCCACGGCCTCGGTGCCCATGACGCAGGCGCGCACCCTTTTGGGTGTTTTTAATTTCCGCGGGGACGACGTGTTCAAACACGTGCGGATCCTCTCCGGAGGGGAAAAAAGCCGGCTCATCCTGGCCAAACTTCTGGTCAATCCGCCCAATTTCATTTTGCTCGACGAGCCCACGACCCACCTGGACATCGACGGGGTGGAAGCCCTGACGAGTTGTTTCAGGAAATACACGGGCACGCTGTGTTTTATCAGCCACGATCTTTTTTTCGTCAAAGAGATCGCCGACCATATCATGGACGTCAATAACGGGACGCTGAAAATGTATCCCGGCGGCCTTGATTATTATCTGGACAAGAAAGCCGGCCGCGACGCGCAGGAAAGACAAAAAGCAGGGCAGGAGAGGGCCGCTGCCAAACAGAAAAGATCCGCTCCGCCGGGAAATAACGGCCATGCCGCGTCTTCTCAAATCAGGTCTGCCCAACAACGTCATCGGCAGGCCTTAAAGCGTCTGGAAGATATCAAGACAGAGGCCAAGAATTTTGAAAATGAGCGCAAACAGCTGGAGACCGAAAGTTACGTCAAGTCACGCGTTCTTTCTGATGCGTTCGGCCGGGACCCGGTCCTGATCAAGGAATACGGCCGGCGGCTCAAGGAGATCCAGCAACGCATGCGGGAGATCGTCGTGACCCTGGACAAACTGCAGGAAGAGAAGATAAGGATCACCAAATGATAGCACCACTATTGCTGGTCCTTTTTTTCAGCGGGTGCGTGCAGGTGCAGATGCTGCCCCATCTCGACGAGGCGCTGACCCTTCGGTCATTCAGCGCGCAAAAGGACGAACAGCATCAATATGTCCGTGACGCGGATGCCCGGTTTGACAAACTTTTGGCCGCGGTGCAAAGCGGGGACATCAAGAAGTACAACACAAAAAAAGATATTGTGAGGGCTTTCGGAGAGCCGGTCCTGACCAAGGACATTGTCATCGATGGGCTGCCTTCGACATATGGCCTGTATCGTCATGCCATTGGATCCAAAGCTAAACAGAAAGTGTATCTGTATTTTAATGCCCAGGGGCAGTTGACCTATTGGGAGTCTATATGATGACAAAGGCTATTTAGTAAGATTTGTATCATTGGAGGAATGGTCATGAGCGCTAAGTTTGAAAAGTTAAATATTTTCTTCGATAGAATAAAAACTATTGGATTTTTTCAAAGAATATTCCAGTGGCGTCAGATTAGCAATTTAAGTCATGATGCTTATCGAGAATTTAAGGAGCTGGAGAGATTGTTTGAGGATACGACCACAAGGATCAACGAATTAAATAAATCAACAGAACTTTCGAGTGTTGAAAATGATCGTCTTAAGTCAGAGAAAATAAAATTAGAGAATTTGTTGAAGTCTGGGGTAGAGAAATTGGAGGATACTAAGGGAGAGGTTTCCGATTTAAAGGCTTCGATTGCTTCGAAAGACGAAAAAATAAGTTCGTTAACGGAACAAATTAAAAAAGAGGCGATTGAATTAGCCGTATTGAAAGAAAAAACAAGCCTGCTTGAACAAGAAATGCAGAAAATTAAGCAAGAAAATACAAAATATGAACAGACCGAGGCTGGCCGGTTGGCTAAACATGGTAATGAGATGGCAACAATTATAACCATCAGAGATCAAATCCAAAGCGACAGAAAGAAAGAGATAGAGGAACATCAGGCAAATGAGATTGCTCGTATAGAAGCGATGAAGGAAACCTGGAGCAAACATCAGGAAAAGGTCAAGAATACTATCAAATCAATATGTCAAAAACATGCCATAGAGTATTTGGATCAAGTTCCTTTTAAGGGAAGCCCTGATAACACAGTTAAGATTTGTGATGAATTTGTTATTTTTGATGCCAAAAGTCCTTCTTCGGATGATTTGGGAAATTTTCCGGTCTATATCAAAGCTCAGACTGAGGCGGTGAAGAAGTATATAAAAGAGGAAAATGTGCGCAAAGATATTTTTCTTGTAGTTCCTTCGAATACCGTCGATGTTATTGAACAGTTCAGCTATAACATGGCTGACTACAACGTTTATATAATCACTATCAATGTGCTCGAGCCGCTTATGTTGCTTGTTAAGAAGCTCGAAGATTATGAATTTGTTAATCAATTAAGCCCAGAAGAGCGGGAAGATATTTGTAGAATCATTGGTAAGTTTGCTTACATGACAAAAAGAAGAATACAAATCGATCATTTTTTTACCCGACAATTTCTTGAAATACTTGCTAAATGTGAAGCTGGTCTTCCAGGAGAGATACTTGACAGGGTGGCTGCATTCGAACAATCTGAGAAATTGAATCCTCCTCAAGAGAAGCGTGCAAAACAGATTCTCATCAAAGATTTAGAAAAGGATGATCAGAAAATTCAGAAAGAGGCCGAAGCAAAGAGTGTTGTGTTTCCTTTATCATTGTCGCGCAATATCAAGAACATTCCGCTCTATGAAGGGGAAGAATCGGTCTCGTAAGAATAAGATATTATGTTTTATGATAATTTTTAAAGATCCTTCCGTGATTGCTTTCACCAGCGACGCGTCCGTTGATTTCACCACACAGGATTTTGACGCGTCTTTGGCCCCGGCCCAAAGCGCCTACCTTAAAACGCATACCGGTATTGACATCCCGCGGGTTTTTTGGCGCAAACAGGTCCACGGGGATGATGTCCTCATCGCCGGAAAAGAGGCCTGCGCCAGGGGCTGTCCTGACGCGGACGCTTTCATCACCGACCGCAAGAACGTGCCGATCGCCATCCGCACGGCGGATTGCGTGCCGGTCTTTATTTATGATCCCCTCAAACAGGTCATCGGCCTGGCCCATGCCGGATGGAAGGGGACGCGTCAGCGCATCGCGGCTAAAACCGTCCAGGAAATGCAAGACAAATTCACCTGCCGATGCTATGATTTAAAAGTTGCTTTAGGTCCGGCCATCCGTTCGTGCTGTTATGAAGCGGGGCCGGAATTTAAGGTGTATTTCCCGGACGATACTGTTGAACGCGGTGGAAAAGTTTACGTGGATATCGTCGCGGCCAACCGCCGCCAGTTGGTGGAAGCGGGGATTGACGACGGCAATATTTTCGATGGCGGCGCGTGCACCTGCTGCAATAAAGATTATTTTTCGTTTCGCAGGGACGGTAAAAAAGCCGGACGCATGATCTCTTTGATGATGTTGTTGTAAAAATATATGTATATCGTCGTTTTGGTCACAGCCAAGGATGCAAAAGAAGCGCACAAGATCGCCAACGGTCTTTTGCAGGACAAGTTGGTCGCCTGCGCCAATATCGTTGCGGGCGTGCGGTCTTTGTTTTGGTGGCGGGCACAAGTGGATTCATCCAAAGAAGCATTGCTTATCCTCAAAACAAAGAAGGCCTTGTTCAAAAAAGTCGTCGCCAAAGTCAAGGTGCTGCACAGTTATGAGGTCCCGGAGATCATCGCTTTGCCCATTGTTGCAGGCAGCAGCGATTATTTAAAATGGATCAAAACGTTGGTCTCCATCATATTTGTCGGGATGGTCCTGTCCGCGCCTTCTTTAGCGCCGGCCATGAGCAATATGCCGGAGGGGACTTCAGAAATATCTTTGGTGGGCAAGGCCGCTTATGACGTGACCCTGCCGACGGCTTTGGGTGAGCAGAAGTCGCTGTCGCAGGCGCGGGAAGGCAAGAAAGCGGTGCTGTTCTTCTGGGCCACCTGGTGTCCTCATTGCCGCGATGAGATCACGCGCATGAACAAGAACCTCGATGCCATCACCGCCAAGGGGATCAAGGTCGTTTTGGTGTCCATCGGGGAAACGAAAGAGGATGTGGCGGCTTATTTAAAGCGCAATGCCGTTGTGCTGGACAGTTTCTTGGATGAGGACAATGCTTTGCAGGGACCGTATGATCTGGTCGGCGTTCCGACGCTGGTCTTCGTGGATGAAAAGGGCGTTATCCGCGAGGTGCGCCACGATTTTCCCGATGATTACGAGAAATTTTTTTAGCGGCGGATCTTGTCTTTGACGTTGCTCTGCAGTTTTGCTTCCAGTTTTAACCTGGTCACAAAAGCCGTCAGGATCTGGCTGCGTTTGCGCGCGCTGAGCATTTGCCGGTAATTGTCTTTCTCGCCTTCAAAATCTTCGTCTTTGACTTTCACGACACTGCTCAAATAAGCGATGGCCGGCCCTTGGGGCGTTGCCACCGTGTCCGTCAGCCGGTTATTTTCCTCCAACTTTAAACTCGCTTCTTGCAATTGCGCGGCAAATCCCAAAGCCGGGTTATATTCCCCGTGGCTGAATTCCGGCGTTTGCCGGACATCCAAGTTCAGCGCCTGGCAGGATGTCTTGAAATCTTTTCCCGTCGCGACGCTTTCCTTGATCGATCTTAGAACTTCCTCGGCTTTGGCCTGCGCTTTTGCATACGCTTTTTGTGCGATCACGGTTTTTTGTACCGCTTCTTTGATCACTGCCAGGTCAGGGACGGCTGAATCCTTATGTTCTTTGACCCTGGCGATCTGCCATCCGTCGGGCATTTCCAAAAGCGGGGTGGTGGCGCCCGCCTTCATGGCAAAAAGTTTTTCCACCAGGTCCGGCGACCAGGCGAAGGTCAGCAGGGGCTGGTCCTTGGTGAATGGTCCGCTTTCCTTTGCCTCGTAACCGGCTTGTTTGGCCGCGGCCACAAAGTCCGCGGACGGCGTTAACGCTTTGGCAAAGGCCTGCGCTTCTTTTTTGTCCGGCAGGGCAATGATGACGTATTGCACGTTCACCGTGGCCGGCGCGCGCAAGGTCTCCGCATTCCGGTCATAATATTCTTTAATTTCTTTTTCCGACGCCTCGAGCCCGGCGCTAAAGTCCGCGGGGTTGATGATGACATAATCCAATCTGATCTTTTCATTGCGCCTGGCATATTCCTGTTTGACCTCATCATCAGCAATGACCATGGGTCCGGTAACGCCGTCGAGCATTTTTTTGATCATCAATCTGTTGCGCATGCCTTCCTCGAAGTCATGGGGTTTACGGCCGAAGGCGCCGGGATTGCGGACAAGTTCCTCATACAGATAGCGGTCGAACCTACCTTCCCGTTGAAAGAAGGGAAAGGCCGCGATCAAGGCCGCCACTTCTGCGTCGCTGACCTTGATGCCGCGTTTTTTGGCTTCCCGCGACAGGATGAGGCGGTCCCAGGCCTCGTTTTCCAAATCCAGCCTGTCGCCTAATTTGGAGAGTTGATCGCCGTAGAGGATGAGCGCCTGGTCGCGGCTGTCCATGTAGGCGCGTTCGAAATCCCGCAAAGAAACGCTTTGGCCGTAAATTTTTCCGGCGCTGTTGGTGCTGTCCCAGCCCGAAGCCGCGCCGAAGACCCCGAAAGACAGGACAATGATGACCGTGATGAACCACAGCACTTTTTTGGACACGCCCTTGTGGCGCAGGATGCTAAGCATATCGGTGATTATAGACGATGGCCTAAATTTTGACAAGAATTAAGACGGAAAACGCTTTCCCAATAAGCCGGTCTTGGGCTTGTTTTTTTGTGTTTTATAGTAAATACTTATACATGAACCCTAATAGATATATCTAACATATGAACCCCTTGTTCCGCCAGATCATTTGCTCTATTTTGACCGTTACGTTTGCGTTAACAGCGGTCCCGCCTCTGCACGCCCAAGAGATTTACCTGCCCCAACCCGGCGTCCGCATTGGCCTAAGCCCCCAATTCAACCCCGCCGTCCTCAAAGGCCTCAAGGTCCATCCCGACAATCCGTTTCGGTTTGATTTCATATTGGATACCGGTGACGTAGAGACGCAGCATGCTGCGTCTCTACAAAACGAATCAATGAAATTGATCAAATATTTCCTCGCCTCTTTAACCATCCCCGAACAAGACCTCTGGGTCAACCTGTCTCCTTATGAGAAGGATAGAATTGTTCCTCAATCCTTTGGTCAAACCGAGATGGGACGTGACCTATTAGCCCAGGATTATCTGCTCAAGCAGATCACCGCATCACTAATCTACCCAGAGGATGAATTCGGCAAGATCTTCTGGAAGAGGGTCTATGAAGAAGCCAACAAGAGATTTGGAACAACCAACATCCCGGTCAATACCTTCAACAAGGTCTGGATCGTGCCAGAGAAGGCCGTAGTCTATGAGAACGCGCAAGCAGGCACGGCGTATGTGGTAGAAAGCCGATTGAAGGTGATGTTGGAAGAGGATTATCTTGCCTTGGCCAACAACCAACCGCCTACCAGGGGACATGTTCCGCAGAACGTGTCCCCAAGCACCCTGCCAACCTATCAACCATTGAATCCGAAAGCATCCCAGGGAAATCCCCTTAACGCCTCACCAGAGATTAACGCATTAGGTTCTCAAATAGTCAGAGAGATTGTCATTCCCGCATTAACCAAAGAAATCAACGAAAACAAGAACTTTGCCCAACTAAGACAGGTCTACAACTCCCTTATCTTGGCCACCTGGTACAAGAAGAAGATCAAGGACAGCATTCTCTCTCAAGTGTATGCAGATAAGAATAAGATTTCAGGCCTAACGCCAACCAGGGGACATGTTGCTGGCACCGCTAGTGCCAGTAACGTGTCCCCAAGCACGTTGCCAACCAACCCAGCATTGAATGCGAAAGCACCCCAGGGAAACCCGCCCAACGATGTCGAAGCCATCTACCAGCAATACCTCACCGCCTTCAAGAAAGGGGTCTACAACTACATCAAAGAAGAGCAGGACCCTGTGACCCGACAGATGATTCCAAGGAAGTATTTTTCGGGTGGCGTGAAATTCGGTGATGTGGCGATGGTGACTACAAAGGATGCGGCCATGCTTCCGCAGGTGGCTTCCGATCACTCCGCTATTGTTCAGACAAATTTAAATCCAGCTGGCCGGGCGATGGCGGCTATACAGGATTGGGAAAGAGTGCGTGCTCGGGCAAAAATTTCTTTCTTCGTCAAAACATTTTTTATTATGGGAGGGACGGTTATCGGTGCAAGTGCGTTTAAGCATTACAGTCAGAACGTATACGCGGTTCTCGCAATGGGGATGTTGTACGGCTTCACAACCTTCCGTTTTGTTATGGACGACTACTTAATAGGAAAAAGTGAACGTGCTGGGGACTATATTACGATTTCAAGGCAACCGAAGGAAAGGGACTCTTTGGGTATTCATGTCGTCCTAAATTTAAAGGGGCTGGCCGGACAACAGGAGAACGCATATACACTTATCGCGGAAGATGTGGTTAAGGTTGTTTATGAGCTTGTTGCGAACTGGAAACAAGAGGGTGGGCTTAAAGAAGTAAAATATATTACAGGAGATTCCCCGTTGCTTGTTCAGGAGAGGAGGGGTATGGGAGCAAGGTTTATGCCTAGCATAAAGCGTCTGCTCAATAAGATCGGCGTGGGGGATGAGGATATTGAAGTGCACAAACGTCAAAGAACAGATAAAAGGCAGTTTATGTTGTGGAAGATATTGTATCCGCGTGTATGGATGATAAATAATAAAACATATAGTGGCAGATTCAGGATGAATGTTTCCACGCCCGAGGCTCAGCAGGCCTTGCTTGAAAAATTGAGACCTGTTTATGATGCGTTGAACGGCGTTGATCCTAATGATCCGGAAAAGATGGCCAAGAAAAGGCGAATTTTGTTCGGCGGGAGTTTGGCGCGGGATGAAGAAGCCCAAGTGGACGATGCCACAGCCTCCGTGCAGGCCGGGCCGGACGCGGCGATGTCAAGGTCACAACAGTCAGAAAATATTAAAAGCATTGCTGATTGGATTGATGCTCTCAAGAAAGACAATTATGTTTTGTTCCACCAAACAATGGATGATTCAGCTGAAAGAATATTACAGAGTTATTTTAAAACCAGCCCTCAAATTAATGGGATTGCCGCAGTATATACTCGAGAAATTTTGATGGGAAATCTTCAATGGATGTCTATGTCTGCGGGAGAATTTCAGAGACGTCGTTTGGAACAGGACGGTCCCCTCGGACAAATTCACAAAGGTGCAAATGCGATAGTTGTTCTTGTTTTTCCAAAAAAAGAATTCGGAGGCGTAGATCGTTTTATCCGACTTTTCGAAGTCTTTGAGATGATTGATGAAAAAATAGGCGGCGATTGGCTTCAAGAAACAGGAGGTATGGGTGTCCCCAATAAATATGTAGCTGGATATATCCATCCCACTGATCAATCCATTGATGTGTATATAAATCCAAATAGCGTTGTTAAACCTTTATCTGATGAGCATTGGGGATTGTTAGGCGTTGGAAATGAAAATTTGATTGTTTTAAGGGATCAGGCGATAAAAAGTGTTATGAGCAAACAATCCGGCCCTGGAGGTATTGACTTTAAATCCGACAAGGTGGACAGCGCTTTTGAAATAAAAAGAGAGCCGGAACAAATGGGGACACGTAACGAGTACATGTCCCCATTTGTCGACCCGGTCATGCTGGAGCAATTACAAAACGCCCCGGGGTTCGTGCCGGTGATCATCAACATCCAGCCCATGACGGATTTGCGGATGTTTTTGGGGCTTCAAGAAAATAAGCCGGAAAAAGAGGAGGCTGTGTTATAATTCTTAAATATGGATTTCGAGGCGGTTTTTAAAATAATCCTGGGACAATTTGGCAAATATAACGTCCGTTTCGCGATCATAGGGGGTTTTGCCCTGCACGCGGCGGGTTTTACCAGGGCCACCAAAGACATTGATTTCCTGCTGCATCATGAAGACAAGGCGAAAGTCAAGGCAGTCCTTGCCTCTTTGGGGTATGAAGCCATTCATGAAAGCGAGGACGCCGCGAATTTCTTGAATCGATTGTCCGAGTTGGGACAGATCGATTTTATCATAGCCCGTCGTAAATATGCGTTGGCGATGCTCGAACGCGCCAAGCCGTATGAGATCATTAAAGGGCATACGGTCAATGTCATTGTGCCGGAAGACATTATTGGTTTGAAGATCCAGGCCTTGCACAATGATCCCGCGCGGTATGCGCAGGACATGGCGGACATTCAATGGCTGATCAAAAATCACCGGGAACAGCTGAATGTGGGACTTTTACGGGAGTATTTTGATCTATTCAACTGTGCTGATCAATTGGAAAGAATTTTAAACGAGACCGACCATGCTTAGCGACGAAGAAAAAAGAGAAATGCTGGAAGACGCCCGAAGCGAGTCCCGCCGCAAGGCATTTGCCCGGGCGAGAACACAGGTCTTCAGTCAGCCGATGACCTGGGAACAGTATTTTCGTTTTTTGCGCGGCGTTGTGAATCTTTTTCCTCAAAAAGAGTCCTTTAAAAAGATCGAGGGAAGTGCGTTTAAGCTCTAAATCAGCGTATCTATTCGCTTTACATTTAAAAACCGTCTCGTTATAATACGCTCCTTATGAAAAAGTTAAAATTAGGTCTCCCCAAAGGCAGTTTGCAGGACGCCACCGTCGCGCTGTTCGCCAAAGCCGGCTTTAAGGTGACGGTGTCCACGCGCTCCTATTTCCCCCGCATCGACGATGCCGAGATCGAGCCCGTGCTGTTGCGCGCCCAGGAAATGTCCCGCTACGTCGAGGATGAGACGCTGGATTGCGGCATCACCGGCAATGACTGGATCTTGGAGAACAACTCCGATGTGACGCGCCTTTCCGAACTTCTCTACGCCAAACAGACCACCAATAAGGTGCGCTGGGTCTTGGCCGTGCCCGAGGACTCAAAGATCAAGACTATCAAAGATCTGGAAGGTAAAAAGATCGCCACGGAAGTGGTCAATGTCACCAAACAGTATCTGGCCAAACATAAGGTCAAGGCCGACGTGGAATTTTCCTGGGGCGCCACCGAAGCCAAGGTGGCCACGGGCCTGGTGGATGCCATTGTGGAGTTGACCGAGACCGGCTCGTCGCTGCGCGCCAATAAACTGCGCATTGTTGACACCCTTTGCGAGTCCACGACCCAGTTCATTGCGAATAAAAAAGCCGCCCAGGACCCCTGGAAGAAAAAGAAAATGGAGCAGGTCATCATGCTTTTGCAGGGGGCCCTGGCCGCCAATAATATGGTGGGCCTGAAGATGAATTTGCGCAAAAAGGACCTCGACAAGGTATTGAAGATCCTGACCTCTTTGCGCAACCCTACGATCTCACATCTGGCCGCGGACAACTGGCTGGCTTTGGAAACAGTGATCGACGAGGGGACCGTGCGTTCCATTATTCCCCAGCTCAAAGAAGTGGGCGCTGAGGGCATCATCGAGTATTCTTTGAATAAGCTGATCTACTAAAAAAGGAAAAGTATGCCTTGCGGAAGAAAAAGAAAACGCATCAAGATCCGCACGCACAAGCGCAAGAAATTGCGTAAGTCGCTGCGTCATTTGAAAAAGCGCGCCACCCGTTAAGGCGAAGCGGGGGGAGGTCCGTATGAAACGCTTATGCACGCGTTGGGCGGTTGTTTTGGCTGTCCTGATGCTGGGTTATTTCAGCGCGGGGAAATTTGTTTTCTCCGCTGCCGGCCCCGTCGTTGACGCCCGTTCCAAGGCGCTGGCCCATTACATCATGGGCATTTCCAATGACCTCAACGGCATGGCCGCCGAGTCCGTTAAAGAGTACGAAAAAAGCGTTGCTCTCAACGGCCAGGAGCCCTTGCCCCATCTGCGCCTGGCCGCCTATTACGCGCGCCTTGGCCTTCTGGACAAGGCCGTGGCCCAGCTGAAAACCGTTGTCCGCCTCGACCCCAAAGAGCCCCAGGCCCATTATCTTTTGGCCATGGTGTATTCCTCACAGAACAAGTTTGACCTTGCCGCAACCGAATACGAACTGATCCTCAAATCAGCGTCAGCGGACAATCCCGAAAATACCGAGATCTACCTGTATCTGGCCCAACTGTATTCTTCCGAGCGCAAATTTGACGAAGCCATTGCCCAGTTCAATAAGATCTTGGAAGTCCAGCCGGACAATGCTTCCGTTTGCTATCTTTTGGGGTCCATCTATGCGGAAACCGGCGACAGGGCCAAGGCCAAAGACGCGTTCAAGAAAGTGCTGGCCCTTCAGCCTGATCACGACGGAGCATTGAATTCGCTGGGGTATATTTATGCCGAAGATGGCGTGAATCTCGACGATGCTTTAAAGATGGCGCGCCGGGCCGTGGATCTTGATCCTTCCAACGGCGCTTATTATGATACGCTCGGCTGGGTGCTGTACAAAAAAGGGATGAATGCCCAGGCGCTCATGGCTTTGCAAAAAGCAGAGGCCTATATCCAGGACCCGGTGCTTTATGATCACATGGGCGATGTGTATAAAGCCGTGAAGGAATTCACCCTGGCCCGCAAATTTTGGCACAGATCTCTGGACATGAAACCCGGCCAGGCGGAGGTTTCCCGCAAACTCGGAGAACTCGAGAAAGTCCACGCCTTTAACGGAACTCCCTAGTGCCTTCCATCACGCTTTTTGCACCTGCAAAATTGAATCTTGTTCTGGACGTTTTGGGCAAACGCCCCGACGGTTTCCATGAACTGCGCACGGTGTTCGAGCGCGTCGGCCTGTGCGATACCATCACATTGACGGCCAATCCCCATGGTCCTATCCGCGTGATTTGCGGCCACCCCCACGTTCCCAAAGGCCCCAGAAATCTGGCCTTCCGGGCCGCCCGGCAAATACAGCAGGAATATGGCGTCCGCCAGGGGGTGGACATCCGGATCGTCAAGCGCATTCCCGTGGCCGCGGGCTTGGCCGGCGGGTCCAGCGATGCCGCGGCTGTTTTGATGGGGGTAAACCGTTTGTGGCGGTTGGGTTTAAGTCAAAAAGATTTGGTCCGGCACGCCGCCCGCCTGGGCAGCGACGTGGCTTTTTTTATCTACGATACGCCCTTTGCCTTGGGCACGGGGCGGGGGGAGAAGATCAGGCCTTTAAAATTGGGGGTTAAATTGTGGCATGTGCTTGTCACGCCTAAGGTTAAAATGTATACCAAGGATGTTTTCGCCTGCCTCGCCCGGAAGGCCAAGAGTTTAAAGTTGACAAAAAAAAAGGATAATGTTAATATTTGTCTTCCTTATTTAAGGAAGAACGATTTTCAGGGCCTTGGGACGGCTTTGTCCAACGACCTTGAGCTTTCCATTTTGTCTTTAAAGCCGGATCTGATCCGCTTAAAAAAGAAATTGTCCGACGCCGGGGCTGCCGGTGTCTGTTTCTCTGGCAGCGGTCCGTCTGTTTTCGCCCTGGCGTCCGGCCGGGCGCAGGCCGAGTCGATCAAAGACGGGTTCGATAAGCGTTTCACGCAGGTTTTCGTCGTACCGACGCTGTGATCGGGCGCGCCGGTTGTCAAGGATCGACTGCCCGGTGGTGTAATGGTAGCACCCGAGAATTTGGATCTCGTTGTCCAGGTTCGAATCCTGGCTGGGCAACCACGTTTGCATATTTATGACTGACGTTCGCGCGATCATTTTAGCCGCCGGAAAAGGGACCCGGATGAAGTCCGAGATCCCCAAGGTTTTGCATCCCGTTGCCGGCCGTCCGGTCATCGCTTACGTTCTGGACATTGTCCGTTCTTTGAAAACTTTTGTTGTCGTCGGGCACGGGGCCCAAAATGTCCGGGCCGCTTTAGGGGACGGACTGACCTATGTTGCGCAGGATCGGCTTTTGGGAACGGCGGATGCCCTGCGCCGCGTGGCGCCGCTCTTGAAAGGGTTTCGCGGGCACGTGCTTGTCTTGTGCGGGGACACGCCGCTTTTGGAAAAACAGACGGTGCAGCGTTTGCTGGCCCAACACCGTCGCAGTCGGGCCGATGCCACGGTCCTGACCGCCCATATCCATGATCCGCGCGGATATGGTCGCATCCTCCGCGATGCCGGCGGCCGTATTAGTGCTATCCGTGAACAAAAAGACGCCAGCCCCCGGGAAGCGCGGATCACAGAGATCAACGTCGGGGCATATTGTTTTCAGGCGCAAAAGATTTTTGATGTGTTGAGGCGGGTCAAATGGAATGCCCGCAAAAAAGAATTTTATCTGACGGACGTCATCGAGGTTTTATTAGCGCGGGGCGGCCGCGTGGGAACGGTCCTGGCCGGGGATGCTTCATTGGCCTTCGGGATCAACACGCGCGTGGACCTGGCCCGGGCCGAAAGGGTCATCCGGATGCGCATTTTGAGCAAACTGATGCTGGGGGGCGTGACCATCGTGGATCCGGCAACCACCTATGTGGAAACCGGTGTCAAGATCGGACGGGACACGGTGATCTATCCGTGCACCGTCATTGACCGGGATGTCGTCGTCGGGAAGAATTGCCGCGTGGGACCTTTTGCCCATTTGCGGCCCGGCACGCGCGTGGGTGACCACGTTGAGATCGGTAATTTCACGGAAGTGTCGCGCAGCCGTGTGGGCAAAAACGTGTTCATAAAACATTTTTCTTTTTTGGGTGATGCGGTCCTGGGGGCCAATGTCAATATCGGTGCTGGAACGGTGACGGCGAATTTTGACGGCAGGACCAAGAACAGGACAACAATATCCGATGGTGCCTTTATCGGCTCGGGCGCTGTTTTGGTGGCGCCGGTCAGCGTCGGCAAGAAAGCCGTTGTGGGCGCCGGTTCGGTCGTGACAAAGGGTAAGAATATTCCGGCCGGGGCTGTGGCGTTCGGTGTCCCGGCCAAGATCGTACGGTAGGGGTACGGCATGCCGTGCCCGTATAGAGGAGATGTATGGCTCAATTAGCGGTGTTAGGCGGTAATGCCAATCCGGCATTGACGGCGGAGATCTGCGGGATCTTGAAGATCACGCAAACGAAGGTGCTGGTGGACCGTTTCTCCGAGGGCGAGATCCGCGTGCAGATCAAGGAGAACATCCGCGGCAGGGACGTTTTTATCGTCCAGCCGACATGCCAGCCGGTCAACGACAATATCATGGAATTGCTGATCCTCATCGACGCGGCCCGCAGGGCTTCCGCCGACAGGATCACCGCGGTGCTGCCGTATTACGGTTACGCCCGCCAGGACCGCAAGGACCAGCCGCGCGTGCCGATCACGGCAAAGCTGGTGGCGAACATCATTGTCGCGGCCGGCGCCAACCGCGTGCTGACCATGGACCTGCATGCCAGCCAGCTGCAGGGATTCTTTGATATTCCCGTCGACCATTTGTATGCCATTGACGTTCTTTCCAATTATTTCAAGGACAAAAATTTGTACGGACCGGACATTGTTGTTGTTTCTCCCGATGTTGGGGGCTTAAAAATGGCCCGGGCCTACGCGAAACGCCTGCACGCGGGTCTGGCCATCGTGGACAAGCGCCGCATGAGCCCGGATAAGACCGAAGTCATGCACATCCTCGGTGAGGTGAGCGGCAAGAACGTGGTCCTGGTCGATGATATTCTGGCCACGGCCAGCTCGATCATTGAAGGGGTGACGGCATTGAAGGCCAACGGGGCCAAATCCATTTACGCGGCGGTCAGTCATGGCGTGTTGTCCGGCCCGGCGAAACAGCGCATCCGCGACTGCCAGGACTTGAAGGAAGTGGTCATTACCAATACGATCCCCCTGGCGGACGCGGGGAGCAATCCCAAGATCAAACAGCTTTCCGTAGCGCCCTTATTGGCGGAAGCCATCGCGCGCACCCATAACGGGGAATCTATCAGCAGTTTATTTGAAGAGATCCGTAACTAGAAAAGGCAGGGTCATCCCATGGAAGAAATTCAATTCGACGTCCAATTAAGAAAAGAAGCGGGATCAGCCAATGCCCGCCGCGTCCGCCGCGCGGAGCTTATCCCGGCGGTGGTTTATGGGGGCGGTTTGAAACCCACCATGATCCAGGCCGACCGCAAGGCCTATAACCGCATCCATCGCCAGCATATGGGGGAGAGCCTCATCTATCACCTCAATGTGGCCGAAGGCGACAAGAAGGTCGCGGATTTTCCGGCCATCATCAAAGATATTCAGAGGCACCCCGTCAGTGAAGAGGTCATCCACATCGATTTTAACCGCATTTCCCTGGACAAAGAGATCGAGGTCAATATCAAGGTCATCACCAAGGGCGAAGCCATCGGCATCAAGCGCGACGGCGGCACCCTGGACCACACCTTATGGGAACTGGACGTCATCTGTTTACCGACCAATATCCCGCATCATTTTGAAGTGGACATCACGAATTTGGGCATTCACGACGCCATTCACGTGCGCGATGTGGTCCTGCCGGCGGGCGTGCGCACCAAACATGACCTTGACGCGGTGGTCGTGTCGGTGGTCGGTTCCACCAAGGAAACGGTGGCCGCGCCCACGGAAGAAGAGGCCGCCGCTACAGAGCCCGAGGTTTTGAAAGAAAAGAAGAAGGAAGAAGGCGAAGAGCCGGCCGCTGCCAAGAAGGAAGACAAAGAGAAAGAAAAAGACAAAGAGAAGAAGTGATCTAAATGCGGCTCATCGTCGGCCTCGGCAACCCGGAACCCCGTTACGTCCATACGCGGCACAATTTGGGATTTTTGTGCGTCCAGGCCCTGGCCGAAGGGCAGGGCGGTCGCTGGCGCAAGGCCTCTTTTGCGCAGGCCCTGACCAGCCGTATCGTGCTCGACGGTATTGAATGTTCTTTGATCTTGCCGCTGACCTACATGAACAATTCAGGGGTAGCGGTCAAACAGGCGGCCGCCAAAAGCGGCGTTGAACCCGGCGACATCATCGTCGTGTATGACGACATGGATCTGGATTTCGGGGACATGCGTTTGCGCGCCGCGGGAAGCGCCGGCGGACATAACGGGATCAAATCCGTTATTGAACATCTGGGGTCCAAAGATTTTGCCCGCCTGCGTTTGGGCGTGGGCAACCCTAAGCCCGGCGTCGATCCCGCGGACCATGTGCTGTCAGATCTCACTCCGGCTGAGTTAAAAAAACTCCCGGACCTTATCAACAATGCCCTTTCCTGCCTTCACATCTGGGGGACCGAAGGGGTCGAAAAAGCCATGAATGAGTTCAACAAAAGGAAGGTTTAATGAATAAGTACGAATTGGTTTACATCGTGGACGCCCACGCGCCGCAGGCCGCCAGGGACGAGATCAGCAAACAGGTCACTGAGGCGGCTTCAAAATCCGACGTGAAGGTCATCAATTCCCAGGTCTGGCTGGAACGCCACCGGATGAGTTTTCCCATCAAAAAAGTGTGGGAAGGGACGTATTACCTTTTGAACATCGAGGCCCCGATGGCCGCCGTCAACAAGATGCAGGCGTTCTTGCGGCTCAATGAGCAGATCTTGCGTTTCCTGGCCATCCGCCAGGAGAACAAAAGCGCGTAACATATAACGAAAGGCTGTCTATGGCGAGTTTGAACAAAGTCCTTCTGATAGGCAATCTCACGAAAGACCCGGAATTGCGCTACACCCCCAACGGCACGGCCGTGACCAATCTGCGTTTGGCCGTTAACCGCAAGTTCAAGGACCGCACCGGCGAACTGAAAGAAGACACGTGTTTTATCACGGTGACCGCCTGGGACAAACAGGCTGAGATCTGCAATCAGTATCTGCAGAAGGGCCGGGCGGTTTTTGTCGAGGGCATTTTGCAGTCCCGCTCCTGGGAGACCAGTGACAAGCAAAAGCGCAGCACCATTGACGTGCGCGCGGAGCGCATCCAGTTTTTAAGCGGCGCGCCCAAGTCGGCGGAAGGGGCCGCTGTCCCGCCTATCGGCGGGACCGGCGGGGTCAACCCCGCGATCGGCGGGGCTAAAGACACCAATGAACAGGACGAGGTCATCTCGCCTGAAGATATCGCATGGGAGGAATGATCATCATGGAAAACAGAAGGTTCGGTGGTAAGAAATTATCCAGGGAAGACCGCAATAAGAAGAAGTTCCGCCGGGACGGGGACGGTCCCCGGCGCATGGGAAGGATCCAGCGTTTCACCATCCCCAAGGGCACGGACATCAATTATAAGAACATCGCATTTTTGCAGAAATGTCTGACCGAGCGCGGCAAGATCCTTTCGCGCCGGCTCACCAGCGCCGACGCCGGCCAGCAGCGGCTTT
Source organism: Candidatus Omnitrophota bacterium (assembly GCA_030650275.1). NCBI lineage: Bacteria > Pseudomonadati > Candidatus Omnitrophota > Candidatus Omnitrophota bacterium. Next base: position 154,060 of record JAUSEK010000023.1, read on the forward strand.
TGAGCACGGCGGTCAAGCGCGCCCGCCTTCTGGGGCTTTTACCCGTCGGATCGACAAAAAGAAAGTGAAACCAATGAATATCATATTGACGCAGGACATGAAAGATCTGGGGCATATCGGCGACGTCGTCAGGGTCAAGGACGGCTACGCCCGCAATTATTTATTGCCCCGCCAGATGGCCATGGCGGCGACCGCCTCCAACATCAAACGCATGGAAAAAGAAAAAGCCGGCCGTCAGGCCGTTTATGAACAGCAGAAAGTCCAGGCCCAGGCCAAAGCCGCCGTAGTCGCCAAGATCTCTTTGACCGTTGCCGTCGAGGTCAATGACCAGGAAAAAATGTACGGCGCCGTGCCGGAAACAGAGATCCTCAAGGCCCTGGCAGCGGAAGGCCAGAAGGTGGACAAGAAAGACCTTGTCATCGAAAAGCCCGTTGAAGAATTAGGTATCTTTGAGATCGGCGTGAAACTCCACCCGGAAGTGATCGCGAAAGTCCGTTTATGGGTAACGAAGAAATAAGGGTCCCCCCGCAGAACATCGACGCTGAAAAAGCCCTGCTGGGGGCCATGATGATCGATGAAGAAGCGATCGGGACCGCCATCGAGCATCTCGACAGCTTTTATTTTTATGAGACCCGCCACCAGAAGGTCTTTGACGCGGTGCGCGACCTGTACGCCCAGCGCAAGAACGTGGACATCATCACGCTCTCCGATTTTCTCACCGGCAAGGGGATCCTGGAAGCCGTCGGGGGCCTCTCCTATCTGACCGAACTGGCGGATTTCGTGCCCACCTCCGCCAATGCCCGTTATTACGTGGACATTGTCAAGGAAAAGGGCATCCAGCGGCGGCTCATCAAGAATTCCACCGAGATCATTTCCAAAAGTTACGGCACCGACGTCAATGTGGACGAATTGGTGGATGCCGCGGAACAGCTCATCTTCGAGATCGCCACCGCCAAGCAAAGACAGCAGGCGGTCCACGTCAAAGACATCATCAAGACCGCCATTGAGACCATTGACCAGCTCTACCAGCACAAACAGGCCATCACCGGGGTGGCCACCGGATTCATTGATTTTGACCGCATGACCTCTGGTTTGCAGAAATCCGACCTCATCATCATCGCCGGCCGTCCATCCATGGGAAAAAGCGCCCTGGCGGGTTCCATCTGCGAGTATGCCGCCATTCACGGCAACGTTCCGGTCGCGATCTTTTCTTTGGAAATGTCCAAGGAACAGCTGGTCCAGCGCATGCTGTGTTCCCAGGCGCAGGTGGACGCGCACAAGGTGCGCACGGGGTTTTTGTCCCCGTCGGAATGGCCGCTGTTGACCAAGGCCGCGGGCAAACTGTCCAACGTCCCCATTTTTATTGATGATACCCCGGCGATCTCGGCTTTGGAATTGCGGGCCAAGGCCAGGCGGCTGAAGACCTCCCATAATATCGGGCTCATTGTCGTGGACTATCTGCAATTGATGGAGGCCTCGGCCAGGACCGAAAGCCGCCAGCAGGAAATTTCAGAGATCTCCCGGTCGCTCAAGGCGCTGGCCCGTGAATTGAACACGCCCTTGATCGCCATCAGCCAGTTGTCGCGCGCGGTGGAAAGCCGGCAGGACCACAGGCCCCAGCTGTCGGACCTGCGCGAATCCGGGGCCATTGAGCAGGACGCGGACGTGGTGGTGCTCCTCATGCGGGAGGAACAATATAACCCCACCCCGGAAAATCAGGGCATCGCGGAAGCCATCATCGCCAAACAGCGCAACGGCCCGACAGGGTCCCTCAAGTTGAAATTTTTCAAGGAATTCGTTAAATTTGCCAATTTGGAAACCGTCCACCATCAATAAAAACCTTTTGCCCATTGACACGGCCAACCCCAAACTCTATAATCAAAACCATGCGTAAAAAGACCCTTTTTATTTTTGTTTGCGCCTTCACTTTTTGTTTTTTCGCCGGCGCCAATATCCTTTGGGCCCAAGAAGTTACGGACCAGCAGCAGGCAGCAGCTCCCGCAGCCCCCGTCAAGATCGTCAAGGCCATTGATATCCGCGGCAACAAGTCCATCGGGATCGCCCAGGTCCTGGCGAAGATCAAAATACGCGTGGGACAGGAATACCTGGAGAACGTGGTCAGCGATGACCTCAAGCGACTGTATAATACCGGCCATTTCGCCGACGTGCAGATCGAGCATGAGGATCACGAGGGCGGGTATAAAGTCATTGTGCTTTTGAAAGAAAAGCCCATTGTTGAAGAGATCACCTTTTCCAAATTGCGCCATTTCAATACGCGCCATTTGGAAAGCAAAATGAAGACCAAGAAAGACAGGTTCCTGGACAATAAGACGGTCAAGGATGATGTCAATACCATTGAGGACCTTTATAAGAAGAAAGGCCTCACCCAGGTCAACGTGGACGTTGAGACATTTGTGGATGAGACCACCAACAAGGCCAGTTTGCATTTCATCATCCGCGAGGGCTGGCGCGTCAAGATCAAACGCATCGGTGTGTACGGCAACACCGCCTATCCGGACAAACGCATCATCAAGGTCATGAAGTCCCGCCCGGCATGGCTGTTCAACTCCGGGTTCCTGAAAGAGGAGGTCTTAGAGGAAGACATGACCCGCATCCAGTCTTTTTATGAGCAAAACGGTTACATCGACGCCAAGGCCGGCCATAAGATCGAAGGGCTGTATAAGGGCCTGGTCAACGTTGTCATCACCATTGAGGAAGGCAAGCGTTATTACGTCGGCGATGTGGTCTTCAGCGGTAATGCCGCCGCCTCCGAATACGAGATCAAGAGCAATATCAAGAACATGCGCGAGGGCAATGTGTTCAGCCGCGAGAAATTGGATGAGGACATCGGCAAGATCCGCGATTCTTATTTTGACCGCGGTTACATTTCCGCCAACGTGCAGGAGTCCACGTCGTTCAATACGGATACGGGCAAGGTGGACATCAGGATGGATATTAAGGAAGGCAATTTAGCGTATATCGACAAGATCAAGATCCAGGGCAACACCCAGACCCGCGACATCGTCATCCGCCGGGAACTGCGCATGTATCCCGGCGACCAGTTCGACGGAAAGAAGCTGCGCAAGTCCAAGGACCGCCTCAAAGACCTGGGGTATTTTGAGGACGTGGGCTACGACATTGAAGACACCGACAAACCGGACCAGAAGGACTTGATCGTGCAGGTCAAGGAAGCCAAGACCGGCAGTTTCTCTTTCGGCGGCGGTTACAGTACGGTGGACCGGATCGTCGGGTTCATCGAGATCGAGCAGAAGAATTTTGACATTTCCAAATGGCCAACGTTTACCGGCGGCGGCCAGGACCTGCGCGTGCGCGCGGAAGCTGGCTCCACCCGCCACAACATTGTGTTGAGTTTTACGGAGCCGTGGCTTTTCGATTATCCGGTTTCCGGGGGCTTTGACGTTTTTGCCACCCAGCAGAAACGCGACAGCACCACCGGTTACGCCTACGATGAAACACGTACCGGCGGCGATCTGCGTTTGGGCAAAAGGTTCGATGATCATTTCTCGATCGGGTCGACCTACCGGCTGGAACAGATCAAGATCAATAATTTGGACAGCGGCGTTTCCGCGGACCTGTCTGCCGAAGAGGGTACCAACGTGGTCAGCGCTCTCGGGTTTTCCACCACCCACGATCACCGCGACAGCACGTTAAGCCCCACGCAAGGATGGGTCATCCAGAACAATGCCGATTTTGCCGGCAGTTTCCTCGGGGGAGACAAGGATTTCTACCGTTTGCAGACATCGGGCAGTTATTATGTCCCGTTCAAGTTCGATGAATTGATCACGGTCCTGCAGATGAGCGCCAGGACCGGCCTGGTCAAGCCCTATGGCGATTCGGACAAGGTCCCTATTTTTGAGCGGTATTTCGCCGGCGGCGCGCGTTCCATCCGCGGTTACAATGAACGCCGGGTGGGGCCTTTGGACCCCGGCAGCAATGATTCCATCGGCGGTGAAGCCATGTTCGTCGGTAATGTCGAATACACGGTGCCCATTGTCGAGATCCTCAAGGCCGCGGTATTTTTTGATACCGGTAATGTCTGGAGCGATACGAAGGATTACGGTTCGGGCCTCAAAAGCGGCACCGGCTTAGGGCTGCGGGTCAAGACCCCCATCGGCCCCATCAACCTGGATTATGGTATTCCTTTGAACGATGAGCCCGGCGAAAGCAAGAGAAGCGGCAAGTTCTATTTCAGCGTCAGCCGTGGTTTTTAACGGGTCGTCCCGCCGCATTTTTTAAACAACAACAGGAGGGGTGTATGAAAGCGGTCAAATGTTTTATTCTAACGGTGGTGTTCGCTCTGACAATGGGGCTTTCAGCCCATGCCAAGGAGATGAAATACGCGTTCGTTGATCTAAGCCGCGTCTTCGATAATTATCAGAAGACCAAGGATTCCGACGCTGTCCTGCAGAAAGACAGCCAGGCATTCCAGAAGGAACGTGACAAGATGGTTGAGAAGGTCCGCGATGCCCAGGGCAAACTGGCCCTTTTGAAAGAATCTGAAAAGCAGAAAACGCAGGCCGACATCGATAAACAACAGGCCGACCTCATTGAATTCAATAAGCAAAAAATGACGGAATTGGCCAAACAGCGCGATGAGAAAGTCCGCGAGATCCTGCTGGAGATCGAAAAGAACGTCAGCGCAATGGCCAAGAAGGAAGGCTATGATATGATCTTCAACGACCGCGTTCTGGTCTATGGGGACCAGAGCATGAACCTCACCGAGAAGGTCCTGAAAGGCCTTAACGACAGTTATCCCGGAAAGAAATAACCAAAGCCCATGTCCCATTCCGTTGCCGATATCGCGCGTTGGGTCGGCGGCGAGATCACCGGCGATGGGAAAGCCCTGATCACCGGATGCGCCGGCATCGAAGAGGCGCAAAAAAGTGATATCACTTTTTTGGCCGACCGGAAATACGCGTCTTCGGCCAAGGCCACCCGGGCGGGTGCCATCATTGTTCCCCGGCAGGTTGTTTTGCCGGGGAAAACTTTTATACGGGTGGATAACCCGTCGCTGGCTTTCATTGAAGTGATGCGCCGGCTTTTGCCAGATCCTTCCCGCCATTTTCCTAAAGGCATACATCCAACGGCCGTCGTCGCCAAAGATGCTGTATTGGGCAAAGGCGTCGCCCTCGGCCCTTATACGGTCGTGGAAAGCGGCGCGTCTTTGGGTGAAGGGACGGTCGTGCACGGCCATTGTTATGTCGGGCCCGGGACTTCCGTCGGGAAAAATTGCCTTTTGTATCCCGGGGTCATCCTGCGCGAGCATATCACGGTCGGTGCCCGGGTCATCATCCAGCCCGGGGCTGTCATCGGTTCCGACGGGTATGGCTTTGTGACTGTGGAGGGCAAACACGTCAAATTGCCGCAGGTGGGCACGGTTGTCATCGGGGATGATGTCGAGATCGGCTCCAACGTCACCATTGACCGCGCGCGTTTTGACAAGACCGTCATCGGTGAGGGGACCAAGATCGACAATCTTGTCCAGATCGCGCACAACGTCATCATCGGCAAACATTGTTTGATCGTGGCCCAGGCCGGTGTTTCGGGCAGCACGCGCATCGGCGATCATGTCATTTTGGCGGGCCAGGCCGGTATCGTCGGGCATTTGACCATCGGCGACGGCGCCGTTGTCACGGCCCAGTCCGGGGTCAGCAAGGACATCAAGGCGGGCGAACAGGTGTTCGGGTCGCCGGCGCAGCCCATCAAAGACGCGTTTCGGGCCCGTGCCCATATCCAGCGGCTGGACCATTATGCGAAGACCATTAAAGACCTGAAGAAAAGGATCGAGGACCTGGAAAAGAAGGTCCGTTGATATGAACCAACACACCATCCAATCACCGGTCACCTTGTCCGGCACGGGGTTGCATACGGGGCAGAAGGTGACGTGCACCTTAAAACCCGCCGTGGCCGGGGAAGGCGTGCGTTTCGTGCGCATTGACCTGCCCGGGCAGCCGGTCATCAAGGTTTGTCCGTCATCGGCTGTCATGGACGCCGGGGTCACGCGCTGCACCATTGTGCAGGCCGACAGTGCCAGGGTATCGACCGTTGAACATTTATTGGCCGCTTTGGGCGGGCTGTCCGTGGACAATGTCACCATCGCGATCGACGGGCCCGAAGTGCCGGGTCTGGACGGCAGCAGTCTGGATTTCGCGGCGGCCATTAAGAAGGCGGGGATCGTTGAACTGAAAAGCGCCCCCCAAGATATTTTTGAGATCAGGGAACCGATCATCGTCACCCATAAGAACGCGTTTTTGGCCATCGTGCCCGCGCCGGAATTCAGCGTATCCTATACGCTGGATTACGACCACCCGGCTTTGCGTTCCCAGTTTTTCACCTTGTCCGTTGATCCCAAGACCTTTGAACGCGCATTGGCAGGTGCCCGCACATTTTGTCTGCAAGAGGAAGCGCAAGAGATCCGGGCCAAGGGGCTGGGCAAAGGCGCCGACCGCCACAATACCCTGGTCATGGGCAGGGACGGACCCCTGGACAATTCATTGCGTTTTCCCGACGAGTGCGCCCGGCACAAGGTTTTGGATATTGTCGGGGACCTGTTTTTGCTGGGATACGGCGTGCGCGGGGCCGTGGTCGCGACCAAGAGCGGCCATGCCTTGAACCGCGAACTCGTCAAAAAGATCGACGCCCAGCGCAAGAAATATGCCGCGACCGCTTTTGTTCCCGCCTCTCTGCCGTCGGGCGGGCGTGTTTTTACCATTGACCAGATCCAGAAGATCCTGCCGCACCGTTACCCGTTCTTGCTGGTGGACCGCGTCATTGAGGTCGAACAGGGCAAGCGCGGGATAGGCGTCAAGAACGTCACCATCAACGACGGGTTCTTCCAGGGGCATTTTCCGGCCAAGCCGGTGATGCCGGGCGTTTTGATGGTGGAAGCCATGGCGCAGACCGCCGGGGTCGTGGTTTTGACAAGTGGGCTGCACAGTGGTAAAGTAGCGCTATTCATGGCCATTGAAGCGGTCAAGTTCCGCAAGGTGGTTTCTCCGGGCGACCAGCTGCTGATGGAAGTTGAGATCATCCGCGACCGCGACCGCACCGCGAGCGTCAAGGGCACGGGCAGGGTGGACGGGGAGATCGTTGTTGAGGCCGAAATGCTTTTTTCGTACACGGACGCGTCCTACCTTTACGCGTGATCGTTATGTCTTTCATTCATCCAACCGCCATCATTGCTTCTGAGGCCCGTCTGGGCAAGGACGTGAGCGTCGGGCCTTATACGGTCATTGAAGGCCCTGTCACCATCGGGGATGGGACCGTCATCGGCGCCCATTGCGTTGTCGAAGGTCACACGACCTTAGGGGAAAAATGCGAGCTGTATACGGCCGCGGTCATCGGCAGCCGTCCGCAGGACAAAAAACACAACAGCAAAGACCAGGTGACCCTTAAGATCGGCAACAATAACATTTTTCGTGAATACGTCACCGCCAATCCCGGCACCGTCGAGGGCGGGGGCACGACGTCCATCGGCAATAACAATTTATTCATGGCCTGTTCCCACGTGGCCCATGACTGCCATATCGGCGATGACTGTGTCCTGGCCAATTATGTCGGCCTCTCCGGCCATGTGACCATTGAGGACCGCGCGCTCATCGGCGGCCTTTCCGGCGTGCATCAATTCGCCCGCGTCGGTTACATGTCCATCATCGGGGGGTGCTCCAAGGTGAACCAGGACGTGCCGCCTTATTCCATGGTGGACGGCAATCCCGCGACCTTAAGGGGTTTGAACGCCATCGGGATCAAGCGCGCCGGCATCCCTTCGGATACGGCTTTGGCTTTGCGCCGGGCTTTTAAAATTCTTTTTAATTCAGGGCTGGCCAGGGGCAATGCCCTCACACAGGTTGAACAACAGATGGGGAGCATTCCGGAAATTCAACGTTTGCTGGAATTCATTAAAAATTCTAAACGCGGGATCTCATGAAAACCATAGGATTGATCGCGGGGCGCTGGTCGGCCGAATAAGGCCGACCGTTTAGCGCGCCGGCGAGACAGTGAGCCGGCCGGGCAGCACAAGGAGGCGGCGTGTTGGCTAATAAAACTATCGGCCTTATAGCTGGGAACAGGCAGTTCCCTTTTTTATTTGCCCGGGCCGCCAAAGACCAGGGTTACAAGGTCGTGGCCGCGGGGGTTTGGGGGGACACCTCCCCGCTATTGGCCGCGTTCGCCGACGATTTCCGGTATTTTTACGTCGGACAGATGAAAAAGATGATCGCGTATTTTAAGGACAAGGGGGTCACGCAGGTCATCATGGCCGGACAGGTCAACCCCGATCATCTTTTCGATCCCCGTCTTGCCCTTGACGAAGAATTCGCTTCCCTGGAGGGATCCCTCAAAGACCGCAAGGCCGACACCATTTTTTCCGCCGTTGCCGGCAGATTGGGCGAACACGGCATGGCCTTGCTGGATTCAACATTCCTGCTCAAGAAATACCTGGCCCCCAAAGGCACATTGACCCACCGCGGTCCGACGCTGGCGGAACTGGCGGACATGGAATTCGGCTTCACCATCGCCAAACTCATGGGCGGCATCGACGTCGGGCAGACGGTCGTGGTCAAGGAAAAGGCCATTGTCGCCATCGAGGCCATGGAAGGCACGGACAATGCCATCGCACGCGGCGGCGCCATCGCGCGCGGCGGGGCCGTGGTGGTCAAGACCGCCAAACCCGCCCAGGACAACCGTTTTGATGTTCCTGTTGTGGGCCCGCAGACCATCCGCGTCATGGCCCGCGTCAAAGCCGCCTGCTTGAGCATTGAAGCCGGTAAGACCCTTCTCATTGACCGCGAAGCAACCGTCCGTCTGGCCGACCGTCACGGGATCTGCATCGTCGCTGCCTAGAAAACGCTTTCCCGAAAACCCCTCCAGGGCTTGTTTTAGGTGTATTTATATTCCATACTTGTAGTATATGAAATACCCCGTATTCCGTCGTTTAACCTGCGCTTTGGTCATTATTACCTTTACGGCAACGATGACCCCAGCTTTGCACGCACAGGAAATTTCGCTTCCTCAGCCCGGCGTCCGCGTATCCTTAAGCCCCGCCTTTAACCCCCCAGTCCTCAAAGGCCTCAAGGTCCATTCCGATAATCCGTTTCGTTTTGATTTTATCCTTGATCAAGGTGATTCCCTCCCCCTTGTGGGGAGGGCCAGGGAGGGGGACAAACAAGAACAACTCAAACAAGAAGCCAACAAACTCATCAAATACTTCCTCGCCTCTCTGACCGTGCCAGAGAAAGACCTCTGGGTCAACCTCTCTCCCTATGAGAAAGACCGTATCGTCCCCACATCTTTCGGTCAAACCGAGATGGGAAGGGATCTTCTGGCCCAGGACTATCTGCTTAAGCAAATAACCGCATCTCTGATCTATCCAGAGGATGAATTGGGTAAGACCTTCTGGAACAGGATCTACCAAGAAGCATCCAGGAGATACCATACAACCAACATCCCGGTCAATACATTCAACAAGGTATGGATCGTACCCGAGAAAGCCGTAGTGTACGAGAACGCGCAGGCGGGAACGGCTTACGTTGTCGAATCCAGATTGAAGGTGATGCTAGAAGAAGATTATTTGGCATTATCCAAAAATACCGTAGGGGCGCAATTTATTGCGCCCGATAAGGGTTCGATGAATCGAACCCCTACGGATGTTAATTCGTTGGGTTCCCAGATTATCCGTGAGATCGTCATCCCCGCCTTAACCAAGGAAATCAACGAAGGAAAGAACTTCGCCCAACTCCGTCAGGTCTACAATTCTCTGATCCTTGCCACCTGGTACAAGAAGAAGATCAAGGATAGTATTCTCAATAAAGTTTATTCCGATAGGAATAAAGTTTTAGGCATTGGTTACGATACGCCAACCAGGGGACATGTTGCTGGCACCGCCAGTGCCAGTAACGTGTCCCCAAGCACGCTGCCAAGCGACCCAGGGTTGAATGCGAAAGCACCCCAGGGAAACCCGCCCAACGATGTCGAAGCCATCTACCAGCAATACCTCACCGCCTTCAAGAAAGGCGTCTACAACTACATCAAAGAAGAACAAGATCCCATCACCCAACAGATTATCCCGAGGAAATATTTTTCGGGTGGTGTTAAATGGGGCATGGCAATGCTTCAAACAACAACAGATCAGGCCATGCTCCCGCAAGTAGTTTCCGATCATGCCGCTATTGTTCAGACAAATTTAAATCCAGCCGACCGTGCGATATTCAGTAATATCACCAGTAGGGCTGATTCAGCAGCTGCTAGCCGAAGAATTCTATCGTTTAATCAAGCTAAAATGGCATTTGCCGACTTCTTGCTAGGCAGAGATGGAAAAAGCAAACAAATTGTTGATTTGCCAAGACTAGTGGATAGCCTCAATGCAATGAATAAACCTACAAGAGAAAAATTCCTAGAGTGGACTGTGAATATGGATGATAATTGGTATCAGTATGGTTTATCCAATCATAGTAAAGCTAAATATCGTTCGCTGGCATTATTGTTAATGGAAATGGAAAGCCATAACCGAAATGCTCCGGCTATGAAACTTTGGAATTTTCTTTCCCAACGGTTTGGAGCGTCTCGTTTTCACACAGAACAATGGGTATCTTGGCAACCTGCAATTGACCAAAATCTGTTAAAGGATGTATTACGCATTGCGAAACGATATGGGCTGCGCGCTCATGGGACATTGAATTTTAACATGTTCGGGATCAATAAATATTCTGCTCTCAACGGTTTCTTTCAGAATGAATGGGGAATGCTTAATATCATGATCGATGGGAATCTGTCTCGGGGAAGCATTGGCCCTTTAGCGCCTGTTGAAGATGAAGGGAATCCGAATGTCGCGGCAGCATTATATGGCCCTTTTTATATTATTGTTGATAAACGTCAAGATGAAGTGCTGCCTGAGAGGCGTTTGAATGAGCATGACAGAGTTTCTCGAAAGGATCAGTTGATTTATCTTGTCCCAAGCGAAAAAGAAGTACTTTTTTTCAGTGAAGGTATTCGTGAAGCTTTGCATTTGGGCCTCATTGATCAGGGAATCGCTGACGAGGTATTATCAAAACTTATGACGTATGGACAGTTCGTGATTAATCAAGCCGCATTGGCTAATCTTGAAACTCCCGGTGGCATCGACTTCAAATCTGATAAAGTGGACAGCGCCCAATTAAGCCAAGACCGGGCGATGATGACCAGACGAAATTTTCTGTCTTCGTCGGTTGCGGCAGGTATTGGACTGGTATTACCAAATGCCACCCTTGGGCAATCACTCGCAGGCTTTGGCAGGACGCCTATACCTGATAAACCAGATCAGGTCCAAGTACGATCTATTACAGGTTTTGAAACCCATGGCAATCGATACAATCTCACTTTTGAGGGGTTTAATCATAATCAGGGCGTAATAAAATCGGCGGGGCGGCAAGCGCGGGAAGTGGGTCATTTTAATTTCTTTATTTATCCCAATGGGGGATCGATACTAAGGATTGTCGGAGAATTCCCGGGGATCAATGAATCCGCGCACTTCTTTTCAGTTAACCGGGATCGGGATAAGATCAATTATATAGGCTCCACCGATAACTCTGCAGCGTTAGGGGATATTGCTTTAAACGAAGGGTTATGGGTGCTTCTCGGTGAGTATTTAACGACAGGTTCTTTGCCTTCGGAATTTGACCAACAATTTAATATTTTATTTCCTCGTTGGGCGCCACTGAATTCTTTGACCGATCGATCGCCGTTTAATTTCTCAACAGGGCTCGTTAATGTTTTATCTCCGCGTTTTGTTCCTCCGGATGATAAAACGCTTTTGCTCGTCGGGCAGCAGCGAGACATCATTGAGGGTTATGTTCGCGCTGTTGGAGTGCCCGGTGGGTTTATGTCCTATACATCCATTAAACATTTGGAGGGATTAACCACGTTGGATGATTACGGCGGCGGAATTCAAGATGCGCAGGACCTGGTTGATCTGTATCCGAATACCGTCTTACAACTTGGTTTGTACATGGTGGATGAATTGAATAATGTAAATAGCGGTATATACGATGCGAATATTCGAAAGTTGGGGGAGTGGATCAAGCAAACAAGGCGTCCGGTGTATTTGCGCATTGGCTATGAATTTGATTTGCCCGACAATAAGTATAAGCCGCAAGAATATATAAAGGCCTATCAAAAGATCGTCGACATATTGAGACAGCAAAAGGTAACGAATGTATCGTTTGTATGGCATTCTGCAGTTTATCCGAGCCAAGAAAAATCTGCGCAGGACTGGTATCCGGGGGATGAATATGTTGATTGGGTCGCGATGACCCGTATGGATCCTTCACAAGATTTACAAGGGACTCGGTTAGCTCAGTGGGCCAGAGGGCACAACAAACCTTTTATGATCGCGGAGGCATCTCCGATGGGTCGGAAGACTACGGAGGAAAAGAAAGTATGGTTCGACACTCTTTTGCCATTTATCAGACAAAACAATATCAAGGCCCTTGGGTATATCAACAGTAATTGGGATGCATTGGGTTTATTTTGGGATAGGGGCTGGGGGGACCAGCAAGTGCAGAATGATCCGGCAATTCGTCAATTGTGGATGGACAGAGTCATCCAGGATGGTTCTTATTTGCAATCGTCAGCAGATCTATTCAGGCAATACCTCAATTTTAACCCAAGCCTTGACCGGGCGATGGCGGCCGCAGATCAGGCTGGGCCGGACGCGGCGATGAAGGTGACGCGGCGTACTCTTTTGAGAGGCGCGGGCGCTACGGTGGCGGTGAGGGTATTGGAGGGGGCGTTTGGCAGCCTTGCACTGCAGGCAAGCGGGAACACCAACGCTCCCGACAAGAATAGTGTTCTGGCGATGTCTTGGGATATCCTTGATAAGACGGCACTTCGGATGAATTTACCGAAAGCATTGCTTGAGAACATCAAGGCCGCGCTTCTGGAAGAGGCCACTAAAATATACTCAGAATACAAAGACACGCTTCCTCCAAGAGTACGCTCGATCCTCGGGGATGATTTTAGAAAGCCGGTTCCTTTTTACGCGCGGTGGCTTGTCAGCAGGTTTATCAAGAATGAGATCGAGCCAAGGATAAAATATCTCAGTAAATACACCGCCTTTCTTGACCCGGATGAAGTGGGTATCTTAGATTCTGAGCCGGATTTGGTGAAATATTTCGTTAAAAGAACCGTGAGGTTATACGCTGAAAGAGGTCCGGATTGGATGACCGAGGAAGAAGCGGCTAAAAGCGTGATCGGTCTGTTTGCTTACTTGATCAAAGAAAGTAATGGCAAGTTTCCTCTTTCGCAGGAGGAAATTGGCAATTATTATTATTTATTAAAGAGGGATAAACTCAATACCCTTACAGATTTCGATTTAAAGAATGTAAGGTTGGTGGAGGGTTATCGCGAAAGATTAAAGAAATATTACCGGATAAAATTTGCTCCGAATGAATTGCGTTGGGATATACAAAGTCAGAGAGGGGAAAGAGAGATTGTTCGGGTGGAATATCTACCGACCCATGATAATGTGCAAGTTATTGGATATGGTCTTGAAGAGTATAGTAAAATGGATCGTCGAGTGATCGCACTTTTGAGGTTGCGTGTTTATTTATCGGAGAAAAACGGGGGCGACCATCCGCAGACATCCACAGGCGGTATTGATTTCAATGCCGACAAGGTGGACAGCGCTTTTGCGGTGAAAAATAGCGGCGGCGCGATCAAATTTAACATCGACCCCGCCATGCTCCAGCAATTACAGGATTCCCCCGGTTTCGTGCCCGTGATCATCAACGTCAGTCCGCTCAAAGACCTGCCTGCATTTTTGGGATCAAACGACCCTGTTCCAGTGTCTTCCAAAGCCGCTGCCCTTTAGGTGAGAAATTAATACCTAATCCACATTTGGATTTACTAAACGAAATTCTACTTGCACATAGACAGGCAGGCGAAATTTATAGATTTAAGGTTTTTCTTGCGTCATTTCAATGCGCGTGGTATCTTTAATTGTACAATTGTATATTATTAATGGACGGCAGGAGGGGTCATGCGTTCGATCGTCGTTGATACTTCGGTTGTTTTGGCCGTTGCTTTGGGGGAACCAGAGAAGTTGAAGCTGGTTCGGATGACCAAAGGCGTTGCTTTATTGACCCCTGCTTCAATGAAATGGGAAATAGGTAACGCGCTTTCTGTTATGTTTAAGAAGAAACGGATCACGCTCAATGAAGCAAAGAAAGTTTGGGGCATTTGTATGGATATTCCGCTGCAATATGTGGATGTCGACCCTGTCAGGTCCCTTGAAATAGCTTTTGAGGGTGATCTGTATGCCTATGACGCGTATATGATCGCGTGCTGCCTTGAACGCAAGGCGCCATTATTAACGTTGGATCAGGTTTTATCGAAAAAGGCCGGGCTTTTTAACGTGTCCATGGAGGTTGTCATATGAAAATTTTTACCTATTCTCAATTTCGTCAAAAACTTGCCACCATTCTTGACTTAGCGCGCAGGGAAGGGCGGGTCATGATCAAACGCAAGGATGGCTCCTTGTTTAATTTGTCCCCCGCAAGGCGCAACAACGGATCGCCTCTGGATGTGCGTTCGCTTAAAACAAAAGTCACGACCGTTGATATTATCAACAGTGTCCGTGAAAGCCGTCAGCAGTAACCCCTGAAAATCTCTCCTTTGCGCTGAAAACCCCTTTGACACTCCCGTTGTATTTCTATATAATAAAATATCTTAGAACATAGTTACTTATAAATAATTTAAGATGGAAAGATGGTTTTTATGGCGGCTGACGAGACGAGGATCAATAAACTTAAAACATTGCGGCAAAAGGGGTTAGACCCCTATGGCCAGCGTTTCATACGCTCCCACGCGGTGGCGGATATCCTTAAGGATTTTAAAGAAGGCCTGAAGGTGATCACGGCCGGGCGCATTACAGCCCACCGCGATCAGGGCAAGGTCCATTTCATGGACCTGACCGACCAAAGCGGAAAAATACAACTGTTTGTTAAGGCGGACAATCTTAGCCTCGAAGCCGCGGAATTGTTAAAAGCCCTGGACATCGGCGACATCATCGGCGTTCAAGGGGAAACATTCACAACCAAGACCGGCCAGAACAGCATCCGCGTTTTGAAGTATGACGTGCTGGCCAAGTCCTTGCGGAGTTTGCCGGAAAAATGGCATGGCTTGAAGGACGTGGACATCCGCTACCGCCAGCGTTATGTGGACCTGATCGCCAACCCCGAAGTGCGCGACGTGTTCATCAAACGCAGCCGTATCGTGTCCTTGATCCGCAGCTTTCTCGACGGGCGGGGATTTCTGGAAGTGGAAACGCCGATCTTGCAGCCCATGGCCGGGGGGGCCCGCGGCAAGCCGTTCAAGTCCAGGCACAATACTTTGGACATGGATGTTTATCTTCGCATCGCGCCCGAACTGTATCTCAAGCGTTTGCTGGTGGGCGGCATGGAAAAAGTGTACGAGATGAACCGCAATTTCCGCAATGAAGGCATTTCAACGCGGCATAATCCGGAATTCACCATGCTGGAGGTGTATCAGGCCTACGGGAATTTTGAGGACATGATGACATTGACCGAGGAGATGATCGCTTCCATCGTGAAGACGCTCAATGGTTCGTACAAGATCAAATATCAGGGGCAGGACATTGATTTCACGCCGCCGTGGCCGCGCCGTTCTTTCGCCCAGGTGGTCAAGGAGCGTTTTGACATCAACCCCCAGGACAGCGCCCAGGTCATGCTGGACAAGGTCAGGGCCAAACGTGGGGGGCATGCGAAGGTGGACCGTTTGACCCGCTCGGCGGTCATGAAGATCGTGGAAGAGGTCCTCGACGAGAAAGCTACGCCCAACCCGGTCTTTATGCTGGATTATTTTACGTTCCTCTCGCCCTTGGCCAAGGCCAAGCCGGATGACCCGGCCGTGGCCCAGCGTTTTGAATTTTTCATCGCGGGGCTTGAAGTGGGCAACGCCTATTCCGAGCTCAATGACCCGCAGGAACAGCGCCGTCGCCTGGAGGCGGACCTGGACGACGATGAAACAGGCAACCGCGTCATTGACGAGGATTTTGTTACGGCCCTGGAATACGGCATGCCGCCCGCGGGCGGCCTGGGGGTCGGCATTGACCGGCTCGTCATGATCTTGACGGATTCTCCGTCGATCCGTGATGTGATCTTGTTCCCATTGTTGAAACCGGAGCAATAATTTATGGGATTCGCGAGCTGGATGGCCTACAGGTATTTGACGGCCAGGAAGGACAAATTCCTTTCGGTCATCAATGGTGTCGCCATTGCCGGCATCGCCATCGGCGTGGCGGCGCTGATCGTCGTCATCGGGGTCATGAGCGGTTTTGATCATGAACTGCGCGAAAAGATCATCGGCGCCAATGCCCACGTTCTGGTGGAGCGCGAAACCGGCCTTGAACAATATGCGGCCCTGCAGGACAAACTGAAAGTTTTGCCCGGGGTCATGGCCGCCACACCGTACATCCACGGCAATGTATTTCTGGAAAGCGGCCGCAAGGCCGCGAGTTTGATCCTGCGCGGGGTGGAACCCAAAAGTGAGGGCTCCGTGACCAAGATCGACCAATATCTGGCCCAGGGGGCCATCAAAGACCTGAAGCCCGATGAAGCCGTCATCGGCAGTCAAATAGCGTCGTTTTATGGTTTGCGCGTCGGAGATGATATGACCATCATCGCCCCGGCGTCCGGCATGGCCGGTGCCCCGTGGCGGTATCATTTTAAGGTGGCCGGCACTTTCACGTCGGGCATGTATGACTACGACATGAACCTGGTGCTGGTGGATCTGCGCAAAGCCCAGGAGATCTTCCATACCGGGCCGGATACGGTGACCGGGATCGGGCTGAAGTTGCGCGATCCGCAAGCCGCCGGGGCCCTCAAGAAGAACATTTATGATCTGGCGGGATTCAGTTTTTCCGTGCGCACGTGGATGGAGAGCAATTCTAATTTCTTCGCGGCGCTGCAATTAGAGAAATTCGCGATGTTCATCATCCTCATCCTCATCGTCCTGGTGGCATCGTTCAATATCATCAGCACCCTGATCGTGACCGTAACGGGCAAGGTCAGGGACATCGGCATCCTCAAGGCCATCGGCGCCTCTAAAGGCACGGTGGGCCGTTTGTTCATGTGGCAGGGATTGGCCGTGGGGATGCTGGGCACGTTTTGGGGTTTTACCGGCGGGGTGGGCTTGAGTTTGCTCTTGAAGAAATACCAGTTCATCCGCCTGCCACAGGACATTTATTACATTGACCATTTGCCGGTTTTAGTGCAGGCCTCCGACGTAGCGGTCATTGTCGCCGCGGCGATGCTGATCACTTATGCGGCCACAGTTTATCCGGCGATGAAGGCGGCTGATCTGGAGCCGGTGGAGGCCTTACGGTATTGATATGCTGATCACCGCCCATGACATTGACAAGTCCTACGGGCAGGGAAGCCAGACCCTGCGCGTTTTAAGCGATGTTGAATTTTCCGTTGAGGCAGGGGAAATGGTGGTCGTTGTCGGCCCTTCAGGGGCCGGCAAATCAACGCTTCTGCATATTTTGGGCGGCCTTGACAAGCCCACGCAAGGACAGGTTTTGTTCAAAGGCCAGGACCTGTACGCGATGTCCGACGAGGCGCGTTCCCGGGCGCGCAATACGGCCATGGGTTTTGTTTTTCAATCGTATCATCTGTTGCCCGAGTTGACGGCCCTGGAGAACGTGATCCTGCCGCGGCTGGTGCAAAATAATTCAAGAAAGACGGGCGCCCTTGAGGCCGAAGGGTTAAAATTATTGGAGCAGTTGGGGCTTTTCCCCCGGGCCGGGCATCGTCCCTCCGAGCTCTCCGGCGGGGAACAGCAAAGGGTCGCCATCGGCCGGGCGCTTTTCAACAGCCCCGACGTCATTTTTTGCGACGAGCCAACGGGAAACCTGGATTCCAAAAGCGGGGCCATGGTCATGGACATTTTGCTTCATGTGAACCGCAGCCGTCATCAGGCGGTCGTTATTGTCACGCACGACGATCTTATCGCCCGGCACGCGCACCGGATCGTCGCCATCAAGGATGGCCGTATCCAGGCGGTCCCGGCCGCCGTGGAGTAGGGGCCGGGCATGCCCGGCCCGTGCAGCGTAGGAAAGAAGATATGAAGATTTATTTAAATGGCAAATTCGTCAACAAAGAGGACGCCAGGATCTCCGTGTTCGACCACGGCTTTCTCTACGGCGACGGAGCTTTTGAGGGCATCCGCGCTTATGACGGCCTGGTGTTCCGTCTTAAGGAGCACATTGACCGTTTGTACGAAACCATGCAGGCGCTTTCGCTCGACCCGCGCATGACCAGGAAAGAAATGACCAACGCGGTGGTGGCGACCCTGAAGGCCAATCAGATCAAGGACGGATATATCCGCCTGATCGTCAGCCGCGGCGACGGGGACTTGGGGTTGGACCCGCGCAAATGTTCCGGCAGACCCAACGTGATCATCATCGCCGGCAAGATCACGCTGTATCCGGCCGAGCTGTATCAAAAAGGCATGGCCATCATCACGGTCAAGACGGTCAAGAACCGCCGCGACGCGCTCGATCCGCGGCTGAAAACCCTCAATTATCTCAACAATATCCTCGCCAAGATCGAGGCGAACAACGCGGGTTATGCCGAGGCCATCATGCTCGACGGCGATGGGCACGTGGGCGAATGTACGGGCGACAACATTTTCATCGTCAAGGGCGGGCGCCTGGCGACACCGGCGCAGGGATGTCTTTTGGGCATCACCCGCCAGGCGATCCTGGACATCGCGCGCAAGACGAAGCTGCCGGTTGCGGAGGGCTTGATCACCCTGGACGAGGTGTACGGCGCCGACGAATGTTTCCTCACCGGCACCGCCGCGGAATTGATCCCGGTGGTGAAGGTGGACGGCCGCACCATCGGTAGCGGTAAGCCCGGACCCATGACCGGTCAATTGCTCAAGGCGTTCAAGGCATTGACAAAAAAAGACGGCATCCGATATGCAGTGTAATATTTGCGGTAAAAAGAAAGCCACGGTGCATTTGACCGAGATCGTCGACGAACAGATGTCGGAGATGCATTTGTGCGAGGAGTGCGCGCGCCAGAAAAGCACCCAGATGGAACAGCAGTTCGGCCTGGCGGACCTGCTGGCGGGCCTTTCTGAATCGGGTACAAAAGGTTCGGCCAAGCCCGAGGAGAAAAGCACTCTTCAATGCGCGACCTGCGGCCTGAATTATGAAGATTTCCGTAAGTTCGGCCGTCTGGGATGCGGGGACTGTTACGTTTCGTTCAAGGACCATCTGGCCGGGCTTTTGCGCAAGATCCACGGCTCCAACCGTCATCTGGGCAAAACGCCTTTTTCCGGCCAGGCGCAGGGCGCGCCCGGTGGTACGGAAATACCGGCCACCGCGGGATTTTTGGTGTCAGAGACCATCGAGGATATCAAGAAAAAAATGCAGGCGGCCATACAGGACGAGGATTTTGAAAAAGCCGCGATGCTGCGCGACAAGCTACGGACCATGGAACGGGAACGGCCGTAGAAAATTATGAAGATCGAAGAACTGCTCAACCATACCGGCGAATGGCTTAAGGGCTCGGGGCCCCACGCGAACATCGTCATGAGTTCACGCATCCGTCTGGCCCGTAACCTGGCCAAGGTGCCGTTTCCCAACAAGTCAGGGAAAAAGGACCTGGACGCGGCGCTGGCTTTGGTCGAAAAAGCCGTGGGGCATATCGACCTTTTGAAGGGCTCGTCGCTTTTTCGCATGAGCGACCTTGACCAGGTGGACCGCCAGATGCTCGTTGAGCGGCATTTGATGAGCCACGAGCACGCCTCCAATCCCGAGGGCAAGGGTCTTCTGGTTTCCGCCGAGGAAGTGGTGTCCGTCATGATCAATGAGGAGGACCACCTGCGCATCCAGGTGATGCGTTCGGGCTTGAGCCTGACCGACGCGTGGGGCATCATCAACGCCATTGACGACGCGCTTTCCAAAGAATTGCCTTACGCGTTCATGAACAATTGGGGATACCTGACCGCCTGCCCGACGAATACGGGCACGGGCATGCGCGGGTCGGTGATGATGCATTTGCCGGCTTTGGTGACGACCAAGCAGATCAACAAGGTCCTGGCCGCCATTTCAAAATTGAGTTTCGCCAGCCGCGGTTTTTACGGCGAGGGCACGCAGGCCAGCGGCAATTTTTATCAGATCTCCAACCAGGTCGCGCTGGGCCACAGCGAAATGGACATCATCCAGAACATCAATGGGCTCATCCGCCAGGTCGTCGAGCAGGAAGAGCAGGCGCGCCAGGCCCTTTTATTGCAGAACCGTCCCATGCTGGAGGATAAGATCTGCCGGTCGTGGGGGCTTTTGAAGACCGCGCGCATCATCTCAAGCCAGGAGGCCATTGAACTTTTTTCCATGGTGCGTTTCGGCATTGACATGGACATCCTCAAGCACGTCGACCATAAGGCCCTCAACGAATTGTTCATTATTATCCAACCTGCGCATCTGCAGAAGATCGAGGGTAAAAAACTCAACGCGTTCGAACGCGATACCAAACGGGCGGAGGTCATCCGCCAGAAGTTAGGAGGCAGGGATGTTTAACAGGTTCACGGAGCGGGCGCGCAAAGTCATCGTGTTCGCCAAGGAAGAAGCACGGCGTTTTAACCATGATTATATCGGCACCGAACACCTTTTGCTGGGGCTGATCCGCGAGGGCGAGGGCGTTGCCGCGGCGGTGCTGCAGAAACTGGGGCTGGACCTGGAGACCATCCGTCTGGAAGTGGAAAAACTCGTCCAGGCCGGCCCGCCCACCCAGGTGATGGGGGACATTCCCTTCACCCCGCGCTCCAAGAAGGCGCTGGAACTTTCCGCCGAGGAAGCGCGCGCCCTGGGGCACAATTATATCGGCACCGAGCATCTCTTGCTGGGCCTGGTCAAGGAAGGCGAAGGCATGGCCTACCGCGTGCTGTTGAATTTGGGTCTGGACCTGGGCAAATTGCGCAATGAGGTCATGGAATTATTGGGTTCCGGGATCCCCGGTTACGGCCAGCAGGAACCGGTCAAGACGGGAAAGACGCCGGCCATCGACGCCTACGGCCGCAATTTGAACAAATTCGCCCGCGAGGGAAAGCTGGACCCGGTCATCGGCCGCAAGAGCGAGATCGAACGCGTCATCCAGATCCTTTCAAGGCGCACCAAGAACAACCCCGTGCTGTTGGGCGAGGCGGGCATCGGCAAGACCGCCATCGTCGAGGGCCTGGCCCAGCAGATCGTGGCCGGCGACGTGCCCGAGATCCTGCGGGACAAGACCATCGTGGTGCTGGACCTGGCCATGATGATCGCGGGCACCAAGTACCGCGGCCAGTTCGAAGAACGCATCAAGGCGGTCATGGACGAACTGAAACGTTCAGGGAAGATCGTCCTTTTTATCGACGAGCTCCATACGCTCGTCGGGGCGGGCGCGGCCGAGGGGGCCATTGACGCCGCCAATATCCTCAAACCGGCCCTGGCCCGCGGCGAGATCCAGTGCATCGGCGCCACCACCCTGGATGAGTACCGCAAGCACATTGAAAAGGACGCGGCCCTGGAACGCAGGTTCCAGACCATCATCGTTGATCCTCCGTCGGTGGATGAAACAATACAAATTTTAAAGGGCCTGCGCGACCGATATGAGGCGCATCACCGGGTGAAGTATTCCGACGAGGCATTGGAGGCGGCCGCGCGGCTTTCGGACCGCTACATTTCCAACCGTTTTTTGCCGGACAAGGCCGTGGACATCCTGGACGAGGCCGGGGCCCGCGCGCGCCTCAACGCCATGGTCGTCCCGGACGGCATCAAGGAACTTGAAGAAAGTATTGAGCAGTTAAAGAAAGAAAAAGAGTCGTTCATCAAGAGCCAGGATTTTGAACGCGCAGCCAAAATGCGCGACCAGGAGCGCGACGTGCGCGACCAATTGGAGCGCAAGCGCGCCGAGTGGATGCAAAAGCGCGATAACGCGCTGTTGACCATCACCGATGATGACATCGCCAGGATCATTTCGCAGTGGACGAAGATCCCGCTCATCCGCCTTGAGCAGAAGGAAAGCGAACGGCTTTTGAAGATGGAAGAGCAGATGACAAAGTCGATCATCGGTCAGGAAGAGGCCATCTCGGCCATTGCCCGCGCCGTGCGCCGTTCCCGCGCCGGGATCAAGAACCCGCGCCGGCCCATCGGTTCCTTTATTTTTCTGGGGCCCACGGGTGTCGGCAAGACGCTTTTGGCGCGCATCCTTTCGGAGTTCATATTCGGCGACGAGAAGGCGCTCATCCAGATCGACATGTCCGAATATATGGACAAATACAATGTTTCGCGCCTGATCGGCGCGCCGCCGGGTTATGTCGGCTACGAAGAGGGCGGCCAGTTGACCGAAAAGGTGCGCCGCCGTCCGTATTCGGTCGTCCTTCTCGACGAGATCGAAAAAGCCCACCCGGACGTTTTCAACCTGTTGCTGCAGGTTTTTGAGGATGGTCGTTTGACCGACAGCCTGGGACGCACGGTGGATTTTCGCAACACCGTCATCATTATGACCTCCAACGTGGGCGCCGAACTGGTGCGCAATGCCGGTTCCCTGGGGTTCGTGGCGCAAAAGGAGGACGCGTCCTATCAGGCGATGCGCGAGCGCCTGCTGGGCGAGGTCAAAAAGGCCTTTAGGCCGGAATTCCTCAACCGTATTGATGACATCATCGTTTTCAAGGCCTTGACCAAGGAGCATCTGCAGGTCATTGTGGGGCTGGAGATCAAGCATCTGACCGACCGGCTCAAAGACCGCGGGATCGAGGTGAACCTGACGCAGGAGGCGATGGGCTTTCTCATCGAGAAAGGTTATGACCCCCTCTACGGGGCCAGGCCTTTAAAACGCACGATCCAGCGTTACATCGAGGACACTTTGTCGGAGGAAATCATCGCCGGCCGGTTCAAGGAAGGCAGCAAGGTGCAGGTTGTCCGCAAGGGGGACGCCCTGAGTTTCGAAGACCAGAACGCCATTAAGGTGTAAAATACCGCGCATGATGGACATCGCCGCCAGATCCGGTTCCTTCGCCCTCAATTGGACGCGTTATTTGGGGCAATTGTTCATTTTGTGGGCACAGACCATGACGTGTGCCGTGACCCCGCCTTTTAAAGGAATGCGTTCTTTGGCCCAGGCGGTGCGCATCGGTCCGGGCAGTTTTGTCATAGCGGCACTGGTCGCGTTTTTTGTCGGGATGATCATTGCCCTGCAGATGGCCTATCAGATGGTGCAGTTGTCGGCGGAAATTTATATCCCCAACATCATTGCCGTGTCCTTGACGCGTGAACTCGCCCCGGTGTTGACCGCGCTCATCGTCGCCGGCAGGATCGGCGCGGGGATCGCGGCCGAGATCGGTTCCATGGTCGTCACCGAGCAGGTGGACGCCCTGAAAGCGTTCGCGGTCAACCCGGTCAAGTATTTGGTCGTCCCGCGTTTTGTGGGGCTTCTCATCATGCTGCCGGCATTGACCATGTTCGCCGATATCATCGGCATCTGGGGCGGCTACGTCATTTGCGTGTTCAAGCTGCACATCAGCCATGAAATGTTCTGGAGGATGGTCTTTCACGCGCTGACCATGAAGGACATCGTGACGGGCCTGGTCAAGACCGTCTTTTTCGGCATGATCATTGCTATCATCGGGTGCCATCAGGGACTTACGGTCAGGGGTGGGGCCGAAGGTGTGGGCAAGGCCACGACCACGGCCGTGGTGCGGTCGTTCATCCTCATCATCATGACCGACTGCGTCATCACGTTTATTTTTTACTTTTTATTAAAGGTCTGATGATCGAGATCCATAACCTTTATAAAGCGTTCGGTTCCCAGATGGTCCTCAACAATTTGAGTTTGACCATCCGCCGGGGCGAGACCAAGGTCATCATCGGCCGTTCGGGAGTGGGCAAAAGCGTTCTCCTGAAAAGCATCATCGGCCTGGCGCGGCCCGACAGCGGTTCCGTCAAGGTCAACGGCGTTGAGGTCACCAATTTGAACGACCGCGATTATAATAAATTGAGGATGGAGATGGGTATGGTGTTCCAGGGCGGGGCGCTTTTTGATTCCATGAACGTGGGCGAAAACGTCGCTTTTGTCCTTGACGAATTCATGAACCTCGACCGGAAAACCGTGCGCGACCGCGTACGCGACGCGCTGGCCCTCGTGGGCCTTAAAGATGTCGAGGACATGATGCCCTCGCAGCTTTCCGGCGGCATGCTCAAACGCGTCAGCCTGGCCCGCGTGATGTGTATGGAGCCGCAGATCATTTTGTACGACGAGCCGACCAGCGAAGTGGACCCCATCACCGCGGCGGCGATCAACCACCTGATCGTTGAATTGCACGACAAGTTAAAAGTGACCTCCATCGTTGTCACCCATGACATGAACTCGGCGTACCATGTTGCCGATTCGATCGCCATGCTCTACCGCGGCCAGGTCATCGCCGACGGGAAACCGGAAGATATCAGGAACACCCAGCACCCGGTGGTGAAACAATTCATCACCGGAGAGGCCCTCGGGCCGATCACCGAAGACGAGAACCTCATTTTCGGGCACGTCAAATAAGGGGAGAACGCTTATGTCGCGCGAGAGCCATCTCGAACTGAAAGTCGGAAGTTTTGTCCTGCTGGCCCTGGCCGGCCTGTCCTATTTCATATTTTCGGTCAGCAACCTGTCATTATTTGAGAAAGGCCGTCCCCTGCAGGCCGTGTTCGGTTTCGCCAACGGGCTCAAAGAGGCCGCACCGGTGCGTTTGGCCGGGGTGGAAGCGGGCCTGGTCAAGAACATGGAGGTTTTTACGGACGCTAATGACGATCAAAGGACCAAGGTGCGCGTCACCATGTGGATCAAGGAAGGTGTTGAGATCCCCGTGGATTCAAAAGTGACCATCAATCAACTGGGCCTTCTGGGTGAAAAATACGTGGAGATCATGCCCGGCACATCCACCGAGTTTTTCAAGGCCGGCACCGTCGTCGTCGGGCTTGATCCGGTGCCGATGGAGAAGATCTCGGAACGGGTGTATGCCTTGACGGAGAAGATGGAGAGAACCATCGATAATATCAACAAAGGGCAAGGCACCGTCGGGAAATTCCTGACGGATGAGTCCATATACCGCAATCTGGATGAACTCACCGCGGACCTGAAAGCCAACCCCTGGAAGCTGTTGTACCGGCCTAAAAATAGGTGAAAGCTGGAAGCTCGAAGCT
The DNA here is from genome assembly GCA_030650275.1 of Candidatus Omnitrophota bacterium. NCBI lineage: Bacteria > Pseudomonadati > Candidatus Omnitrophota > Candidatus Omnitrophota bacterium. The sequence continues at coordinate 179,303 of JAUSEK010000023.1, forward strand.
GGAAGGAAAAAATCCTTTGAGCTTCGACCTTCGACCTTCGAGCTTAGCATGAGAACTAAAACTATATTTGTTTGTCAGGAATGCGGCACGAACTCTCTGCGCTGGGTCGGTAAATGTCCCAATTGCGAGAGTTGGAATTCTTTTGTTGAAGAACAGTCCGCGGCCCATCCCGAGACCCAGAAATTGCGCCTTCAGATGGCGGCTTCGGCCCAAAGCCCGGTCCTGCTCAAAGACGTGGACGTCCGGCAGGAGCGCCGTTTTTTAACGGGCATCGGCGAATTCGATCGCGTGATGGGCGGCGGGGTGGTGCCCGGCTCCGTCACCCTCATCGGCGGGGACCCGGGCATCGGCAAATCCACCATTGTCATCCAAAGCGGTTACGGGCTGGCCCGGCAGGGCCTGAAAGTTTTGTATGTCAGCGGCGAGGAAAGCGTGCGCCAGGCCAAATTGCGCGCTGACCGTGTGACCAAGGACTTCGGCGGCGCCGACCTGTTCATCGTCAATGCCATTGACGTACAGGAGATCGTGGACCATATCCACACGCTTGGACCCCAGGTCGTTGTCATTGATTCGATCCAGGTCGTGCATCTGGCGGAATTGTCTTCGTCGCCGGGCAGTGTGGCCCAGGTGCGGGAAAGCGCGGCCGTGTTCACCCAATTGGCCAAGAGCCGCGGCATCGCGCTGTTTTTGGTCGGGCACGTGACCAAGGAAGGGATGCTGGCCGGTCCGCGTGTTTTGGAACACATGGTGGATACGGTGCTTTATTTTGAGGGCGAGCGGTATTCCTCATACCGGGTGCTGCGCGCCAATAAGAACCGTTTTGGTTCCACCAATGAGATCGGCGTTTTTGAGATGACGGCGGCCGGCCTGCAGGAGGTCTCCAACCCGTCGGAGATCTTTCTTTCCGAACGGCCGCAGGATTCTTCGGGGTCCGTGGTTGTTCCTGTTCTTGAAGGGACGCGGCCTTTTTTGGTGGAGATCCAGGGGCTAGTGAGCCGCTCGGCCTTCGGCATGGTGCGCCAGAAAGCGCAGGGATTTGACTCCAACCGCCTGGCGCTCTTGGTCGCGGTGCTCGAAAAACGGCTGGGGCTGAATTTGGGGGACAAGGACATTTTTTTAAACGTCGTCGGCGGCGTTAAAGTGATGGACCCGGCGGCAGACCTTGCGGTGACCTTGGCGGTGGCATCCGCCTTGCTGGACAAACCCGTGCCGCATGACCTGGCTGTTTTGGGCGAGGTGGGGCTTTCGGCGGAAGTGCGCAGTGTTTCCCAGATCGAGGTGCGCGTCAATGAAGCCCAGAAGCTCGGCTTCACCCGGTGCATCATGCCCAAAAATAATCTCAAGGGCAAGGCGGATTACAAACCCAAAGGCATCAAACTCATTCCCGTGACGAACGTGCGGGAAGCGTTGGATAAAATGTAATGGCCCCGCCTCCGCTGATGGCGGAAGCGGCGGGGTCCTGTTAGGAGAGGCATATGACATTATTATTCGTCCGGGCGTTCTTTTTTATCATCAGCGGCATCGTCGGGTATCAGATCGGCGCGATCAACTATGCCCCGCAAGCAGGGGCTGCCTTCGGCATCATCGGCGCCGCGGTCCTCATCGCGATGGAATTGACCATGCGCCAGGTTTCGGTGCGCGGGCTTTCCAGCATGGTCTTCGGGCTTTTGCTGGGTATTTTTATGGCCAAATTGGTCAGCGACATTTTTTCTTTGTTGCCGTTGGGCGACGTTTTACAGCCCATCCTGCGCGTGGTCTTGACGCTCGTTTTTTCTTATTTGGGCGCGGTCATGGCGCTTCGCGGCAAGGACGAATTCAACCTCATCATCCCGTATGTGCGTTTCAAGCGCCAGGACCTCAAGGCGGGGGTGGTGCTTTTGGACAGCAGCGCCATCATCGACGGGCGTATCGCGGATATTTTTAAGACCGGGTTTTTGGGCGGCCGTTTGGTTGTGCCGCGTTTGATCTTGCACGAACTCCAGCGCCTGGCTGATTCCAGCGACGATATCAAACGCGGCCGTGGACGCAGGGGGCTGGAACTTCTTAAGAACATGCAAAAAGACACCGCCGCGGACGTACACATCCATGAAGATGACTTAAGCGGCCCCGAACCGGTGGACCTGAAACTCGTCAAATTGGCCAAACTGATGGACGCGCGCATCTGCACGACGGATTTTAATTTGAGCCGCATGGCGTCCATCCAGGGCATTGAGATGCTGCACATCCATGACCTGGTCAACGCGGTCAAGCCCATGGTGTTCACCGGCGAGGAGATCGAGGTGCGCCTGGTCAAGGACGGCAAAGAGCCCAACCAGGCTGTGGGGTACATGGAAGACGGGACCATGGTGGTTGTCAGCGATGGTAAACGCGCCCTCGGGCAAACGGTCAAGGTGTCCGTCACCTCCGCCTTGCAGACCCAGGCCGGGCGCATGATCTTCGCCAAACTGGAGAGATGAACATTTCGGTCATCATTGTTGCCGCTGGCGTGGGCACCCGGTTGAAAGCCGGGGCGCCCAAGGCGTTCGTTCTTTTAAAAGGCAGGCCCCTGATCGCCTATTCGCTGGCTGTTTTTCAAAGAATGAAAGCGGTCAACGGCATTATTGTCGTCGGGCATAAGGACCATCTGAAACGTTTTGAAGCCCTGCGCCGGAATTTTAAAAAGATCCGCGCGGTCGTTGCGGGCGGCGCGGCCCGGGCCGATTCAGTCAAATGCGGTTTGGCCGCTGTTGATGACAATACCGATGTTATTTTGGTCCACGACGCGGCCCGTCCGCTGGTCAACGCGGAAATGGTCAAACGCCTGCTGACGGCATTAAAAAGACATAAGGCCGTTATCACGGGGGTGCCTGTCAAAGCCACGGTCAAGCAGGTCAATGCCAAGACCCTGCGCGTTGAACGCACCCTGCAGCGCTCCCTGTTGTGGGAAGCGCAGACGCCGCAGGGATTTCATAAGGACGTCTTGGTGAAAGCGCATCAACGGAAATTTAAAGGCGAAGCCCTTCGACTGGGCTCAGGGCCAGCCACCGACGATGCCATGCTGGTCGAGCGTTTAGGCGTCGGGGTCAAGGTCGTGATGGGGGACCACCGCAACATCAAGATCACAACGCCGGAGGATTTGAAGATTGCAGAGGGGTTAGTCTGATGGGCCACAGAATCGGCATAGGATATGACGTGCACCGGCTGAAGAAGGGGCGGAAGCTTATGCTGGGCGGTATTGAAGTGCCGCACACGCACGGGCTCGACGGCCATTCGGACGCCGACGTGGTCCTGCACGCGATCTGTGACGCGCTTTTGGGGGCGGCAGGGTTGGGCGATATCGGCGAGCATTTTCCCGATACCGACCCGAAATACAAAGGCATTGCCAGTTCAGCCCTGCTGAAACAATCTAATCAGAAGGTCAATGACGCCGGCTACAAGGTTGCCAACGTGGACGTCATGATCGTGGCCGAACAGCCGAAACTTCAGGAGTATAAGCCGAAAATGCGTTTTCACATCGCCTTTGAACTGGCGGTGGACGAAACACAGGTCAATATCAAAGCAGGCACGCATGAGGGCCTGGGATTTATCGGGGCCAAACAAGGCATTGCCGCGTACGCGGTTGTTTTAATCCGTAGGGGCGATTAATAATCGCCCGTACATGCGAGGTATAATATGGTTGTTCTTTTATCCATCATCGTCGTTTTTCTGGTCATTTATGTCCTTTTTACCGACGAGATCCGCACGGTCAAAGAGCGCGACCCCGCGGCCAAAAGCGCGCTGGAAGTCCTTTTGTTGTATCCGGGCCTGCACGCTCTGGTCATTTACCGCGTGGCGCATCAACTTTGGCAATGGAAGATCCCCATTGTCCCGCGCTGGCTGTCGCAGACCGCGCGGTTTTTCACCGGCATCGAGCTCCATCCGGGGGCCGAGATCGGCCATAACCTGTTCATTGACCACGGCATGGGCGTTGTCGTGGGAGAGACCGCCATCATCGGGAATAATGTGCTTTTGTACCAGGGCGTGACCTTGGGGGGAACGGGCAAAGAAACCGGCAAACGCCACCCGACCATCGGGGACAATGTGGTCATCGGCACGGGGGCCAAGGTCCTGGGCAATATCACCATCGGCGGGAATTCCTATATCGGGGCCAACGCGGTGGTCATCAAGGACGTGCCGCCCAACTCCACGGTGGTGGGCATTCCGGGGCGCGTCACCAAACAGGAAGGCCAGAAGATCGACTCCCTGCTCGACCACACGCACGTGAATGACCCGGTCATGGAAAACATGGTCCGGCTATTGAAGCGCATCAAGCATCTGGAAGAGAAAACCGGCCATCGCGGCGACGGCAGTGACGCCGATTATAATATTTGATCCCGGCCATGCAGATCTATAATTCTTTGACCAAGAAAAAAGAAGATTTTGTCCCTCTGGAGGGCAAGACGGTCAGGATGTACACCTGCGGGGTGACCGTTTATGACAGGTGCCACATCGGCCACGCCCGCAGTTTGTATGTCTTTGACGTCATCCGCCGGTATCTGAAATTCCGCGGCTATGACGTGCGTTTTGTGCGCAATATCACCGACGTGGATGACAAGATCATTGCCAAAGCGCTGGAGACGGGCAGGACCAGTCAACAGGTCAGCGATGAGCAGATCGCTTTGTATCATGAGGACATGAAGTTGCTGGGGATGGAGCCGGGGGATGTTGAGCCGCGCGCGACCCAGAACATCCCTGACATGATCGCCGATATCCGGGGGCTCATGGAAAAAGGTTACGCCTATGCCGTGGGCGCGGACGTGTACTTTAATGTGCGCGCTTTTAAGGATTATGGCAAATTGTCGGGCCAGAGCATTGACAGGATGATGGAAGCGGTGCGCATTGAAAAGGACTCCGGGAAGAAAGACCCGCTGGATTTCGCGCTGTGGAAATCCTCCAAACCCGGCGAGCCCGCGTGGGACAGTCCCTGGGGCCGGGGCAGGCCCGGCTGGCACATTGAATGCTCGTGCATGAGCATGAAGCATTTGAAGACCCAGACCCTGGACATCCATGCCGGCGGCCGCGACCTCATTTTCCCGCATCATGAAAATGAGATCGCCCAGAGCGAGGCCCTGACGGGAAAGACCTTTGCCAAATACTGGATGCACCACGGGCTTTTGACCATCAACGGGCATAAAATGTCCAAATCATCCGGAAATTTTATCACCATCAAGGACGCGGCGGCCAAATACAGCGCTGATGAGCTCAAACTGTTTTTTCTGTTCTCTCATTACGCCAGCGCCATTGATTTTACCGAGGAGAAAATACAGGAAGCCCGCAAAGCATTGGGGCGTTTTGACATTTTGTTCTGGAAAGCATCTGAATTGCTTAAGGACAAGGACGTCGAGCCCTGCCAGGCGGATTTTATCACCACCCACAAGGAAGAGTTCTTAAAGGCCATGGACGATGATTTCAATACGCCTCAGGCCATGGCCGCGCTGTTCAATCTGCTCAATGATACCAATAAATACATTGATGAGAACAAGAAGGACCCGCATTATCTGGGCGTCATTTATCATGCCGTGGACATTCTGGAGAATTTCGCGCGCAATATTTTTGGGCTCTTCCTTAAGGAAAAGGAAAGGCCCCTGGCGCAGGACCTGAAGAAACTTCTGGAGGAACGGCTGGCGGCACGGGCGGCCAAGGATTTCAAGCGTTCCGACCGGTTGCGGGACCTGCTCAAGGACAAAGGCATTGCCGTCGAGGATGGAAAGAGCGGTCAGACATGGCGGTGGATATGAAAGGCAAATTTATCACATTTGAGGGCTCGGAGGGCTCCGGCAAAAGCACGCAGGCCGCGCTGGTGTTGGACTATTTGAAAAAGAAGAAGGTCCCTGTCACGCTGTTGCGCGAGCCCGGCGGGGTCAAGATCAGCGAGGCCATTCGCGGCATTTTGCTGGACGCGGCGAACAAGGACATGGGCGATGAATGCGAAACGCTCTTGTACATGGCGGCCCGGGCCCAAATGGTCAAAGAGGTTTTGTTCCCGGCGCTGGGATCCGGCACCGTCGTGCTCTGCGACCGTTTTTTGGATTCCACCATTGCTTACCAGGGTTACGGCAACGGGGTGGATGTGGCATTGATCAAAGAATTGGGCCGTTTTGCGACCCAAGGGATCGCCCCGGACCGGACATTTTTATTTGATATTGAAACCGCCAAAGGCCTGGCGCGCACCAAGGTTGCCAAGGACCGCATTGAATTGCGCTCACTCGAGTATCACAATAATGTCCGTCAGGGATATCTGGAGCTGGCCCGTCTGGAGCCCAAGCGGATCAAGGTCATCACCGTTGACGGGTCCAAGGAAGATATTTTTAAACGAGTTCAACCGTTCGTGGACAGCTTGCTATGTCTTTGATGGATGTTCATTCCGATGTCGTTGACCGTTTCCGCCGTTTGTCGGCCAGCGGCCGGATGGGCCATGCTTATTTGTTCACGGGGCCTCACGGTACGGGCAAGATGCAAACCGCCCTGGCCGTGGCGCAATTGGTCAATTGTGAGGATGTTTCCGGCGGCGCGCCATGCGGTGTTTGCGCCTCCTGCCGCAAGATCACGTCCGGCAATCATCCGGACATTCATATTCTGGCCCTGCTGGAGGATGAAAATGCCATTAAGATCGCACAGGCCAAAGAAATGATCCAGCGCACGGCCTTCAAAGCGTATGAAGCCAGGGTCAAGGTGTTCATTGTCCGCGACGCTGATCTATTGACCACGGAAGCGGTCAACAGTTTATTGAAAACGTTGGAAGAACCCGCGCCCAATACCTTGATGCTTTTGACCACCGCGGTGCCGGAGGCCTGTCCGGACACCATCAAGTCCCGCTGCCATGTGATCCCGTTTTTTTCCTACCCCTTAAACCGCGTGGCGCAGGCCTTGCGGGAAGAAGGAGTGGCGCAGGATACAGCGGCATTTTTGGCTTTTTACACCGACGGGTGCCTGGGCCGGGCCCGGCAATTGGCCAAAGAGGACATGGGTTTGCGGAAGAACCAATGGATCAATGAATTCTTTTCAAGCGGGAACAATGAAGATTTCTTGAAGGGATTGGCTTCTGACAGGCCCAGCGCAGTGGAAGCATTGACCGTGCTGCTTTCCTTTGTCAGGGACGCTGTCCTGTTAAAAAGCGGATCTGCTCCTGCTGATTGCGCGCATCAAGACCGGCTGCAGGACATCAGAGTTTTGGCCGGACGGCCTTTGAAGGAATTGTCCGCCATGGCCGGACAGATCGTCCGTGCCCGCAAACTCATCAACGAGAACCTCAACGCTAAAATGGCGTTATCTTTGCTTAAAGAGAGGGTGCATTCATTATGGGACATTTGATAGAGATCCAATTGGGGGAATACCGTTCCGTCGGTGTTTATGACGCCAATGGCGTGGCCTGCGGCCGGGGGGACATTGTGATCATTGACGTGCAAAAAGGTTTTGAGTTCGGCAAGGTGGTTTCCGAGGCGGGCAAGGCCTGCAGCGGAAAGACGGAAGCGGCCGCCGGCAGGACCCTGCGTAAGGCCAGCGACGGGGACCTGCGCCAGATCGTCAACAATCAGATGAAGGCCAAGGACGCTTTGGAGGCGTGCCGGCGCAAGGTGGCCGAGACCAAGATCGACATGCAATTGATCAAGGCCGAGTATTCTTTTGACAGCACCAAGGTGCTCTTTTTCTTTGCCGCCGAGGACAGGGTGGATTTCCGCAATCTGGTCAAGGACCTGGCCAAGATGTTCCGTGTCCGCATCGAACTCAAGCAGATCGGCGTGCGCGACAAGGCCAAGATCATCGGCGGATACGGCGTGTGCGGACGGGAATTGTGCTGTTCGTCCTACATGAAGGGCTTTCATCCGTTGTCCATCAAGATGGCCAAGGAGCAGGGTCTGCCGTTGAATCCCTCAAAGATCTCCGGTGTGTGCGGCCGCGTCAAATGCTGTATGGCGTATGAGTATAACGTGTACCGTGAGTTCGCCCGGTCCATGCCCAAGATGGGTCAGAAGGTCACGACCCCTGAGGGGGACAAGGGCCGGGTCGTTAACGTGGACATCCTCAAGCGTTTCGTCACCGTAGATCTGGGCGAAGGCAAGACCGCCAGGGTCGCCTACGCGCAGACCAATGCCAGCTGATCATGAGTAAATTCTACATTACGACGCCGATCTATTATGTGAACGACGCGCCGCACATCGGCCACGCGTACACGACCATCCTCGCCGATGTTCTGGCCCGCTATCACCGTTTTGCCGGGGACGAGGTATTTTTTTTGACAGGATTGGACGAGCACGGACAGAAGGTCAAGCAGGCCGCCGAGAAACGCGGCATGACACCGCAGGCCCATGCCGACGACCTGGCCCCGCGGTTCCTGAATCTATGGAAGAAGCTGGATATCCGCCACGACGATTTTATCCGCACCACCGAGGGGCGCCACAAGAAGGCCGTGCAGGCGGTTTTGCAGCAGGTGTTCGATGGCGGCGACATTTATGTCGATGAGTACGGGGGCTGGTATTCCGTGGCGGAGGAACGTTTTATTACCGATGCCGAATATGAAAGCGGACAGTTTCGCGACGTCAAAAAGCTTAAAGAAAAGAATTATTTTTTCAGGATGGGCAAATACCATGACCGGCTCGTTGAGTATATCAAAGCCAACCCCGATTTCATCCAGCCCGAGTCCCGCCGTAACGAGATCCTGGGATTCTTGGACCAACCGTTGGGCGATCTGTGCATCTCGCGTCCCAAATCACGCATGGATTGGGGCATTGAGATCCCTTTTGATAAGGATTATGTCACCTATGTCTGGTTTGACGCGCTGATCAATTATATTTCTGTTCCGGGCTATATTTCTGATCAGGCAAAGTTCAAGAAATGGTGGCCAGCCGACGTGCATTTGATCGGCAAGGACATTTTGACCACCCACTGCGTGTATTGGACCACGATGCTGTTTTCCCTGGGACTGCCTCTGCCCAAGACCATTTTTGCCCACGGCTGGTGGCTTATGGGCGAGACCAAGATGAGCAAATCGCTGGGCAATGTCGTCAATCCTTTGGACCTGGCCGAAACCTACGGCATTGACGCGGTGCGTTATTATCTCATGTGCGAAATGGCGCTGGGCCAGGATGCCAATTTTACGCCGGAAAGTTTCATCAAACGTTTTAACAGCGACCTGGCCAATGATTTCGGCAATCTCTTGAATCGTGTGAGCGGTTTGATCGCCAAAAATCACGGGGGGAAGGCGCCCGAGCCCGGGCCTTTGACGCCGGCGGAAGAAGAGTTGAAGCGCTGCGCGCAGGCATTGAACTCAACGGTGATCTCTTTGATCGGCCGGATGAAGGTGCATGAGGCCATTGAAGCCGTCATTCAACTGGTGCGGCAGGTCAATAAATATCTGGAGGTCCAAGCCCCTTGGAAATTGGCCAGGATCGACATGCCGTCCGCCAACCGCGTGCTTTATACCGCCGGGGAATGTCTGCGTATCGCGTCCATGATGCTGGTGCCGGTCATGCCGCATAAGGCCAACATGGTTTTGGATATTTTAGGCGCTGCAGGCACAAAGCCGGTTTGGGGGCAATGGAAACCCGGAACGGTCCTCAAATCCCATCCGCCGCTTTTTCCCCGCATTGAGGTTGAATAAATGGCCATCGAAACAATCAAGTGGATAGGTGGCGCGGCCAGGATCATTGACCAGACCAAATTGCCCGGCAAACTTAGTTTTATCAACTGCCGTGATGTGGACACCATGTGGCATGCCATCAAGCGTTTGAGCGTGCGCGGGGCGCCGGCCATCGGTGTTGCCGCGGCCTTCGGCGTTTTGTTAGGCGTGCAGAAATCGAGGGGTAATGATCGCGCTAAATTTGTAAAACTATTTCATAAAACCTGTGCTTATCTGGCCACGTCCCGTCCGACCGCGGTCAATTTGTTCAATGCGCTTGACCGGATGAAGGCGGTCGTCACCCGTCATCCGTCGGCAAGCGTGAAACAATTAAAGAAGGTATTGCATCAGGAGGCCATGGCGATCTTCAAAGAAGATCAGGTCGTATGCCGCACCATGGGGGACCACGGGGCCAAACTCATCAAAAACAGCATGACAGCGCTGACCATATGCAATGCCGGGGCATTGGCCACGGTGAATTATGGGACGGCGCAGGGCGTTTTTTACAGCGCCAGAAAAATGGGACGCAAGTTCAAGGTATTTTCCTGCGAGACGCGTCCGCTGTTGCAGGGCGCGCGGCTGACCTGCTGGGAATTGATGCGGGAAAAAATTGATACAACGCTCATCTGCGACAACATGGCGGCGACACTCATGAAGCAGGGCAAGGTGGACATCATCTTCACCGGTGCGGACCGCATCGCGGCCAACGGGGACGCGGCCAATAAGATCGGGACCTATATGCTCGCGGTCCTGGCCAAACATCACGGCGTTCCTTTTTATATCGTCGCGCCCAGATCCACCTTTGACCTCAAAACGCGCACAGGCGCGCAAATCCCCATCGAGGAGCGCAAGGCCGATGAGGTCACACATTTCGCCGGTGTCGCGACCGCGCCTAAGGGCGTTAAGGTCTATAACCCCGCCTTTGACGTCACGCCGGCCGCCTTGATCACGGGCATTGTCACCGAATACGGCATCATCCGTCCTCCTTATCTGCGTAATATTAAAGCTACGTTATGAATGTTTCTGACCTGGGCGAGTTTGGGTTGATCGAGAAGATACGCAAATACGCGCCGATGACATCAAGCGTGGTCAAAGGTATCGGCGATGATACGGCGGTATTGCGTCATACTAAGGATAAGTATCTGCTCTTTACGACCGATATGCTTGTTGAGGGCACACATTTTAAGCGCCGCATGGGGGGCGCAGCGATAGGTCATAAAGCGCTGGCATGCAGTATCAGCGATATCGCGGCCATGGGCGGAGTGCCGGCGCACGCGGTCGTGTCTTTGGGGCTTGGGCCAAGAACGCCGCTGCGTTTCGTTGAGGAGATGTATAAGGCCATGGCTGCTTTGGCCAAACGTTTCGGCGTCAGCATTGTCGGCGGGGACACGGTCCGGTCGGATAAGATCGTTATCAACGTGGCTTTGTTGGGCGAGGTGGAGAAAAAGCATCTTGTGACCCGTAGCGGAGCAAGGCCGGGGGACTGGATCTTTGTTACCGGGACATTAGGACGCTCTTTAGCAACGGGAAAGCATTTGAATTTTACGCCGCGGCTTAAAGAGGCGCGGTTTTTAGTTAAGAATTTTAAACCGTCCGCCATGATCGATATTTCCGACGGGTTGGCCGGCGATCTTAACCATATCCTCAAGGCAAGCAGGGTGGGCGCGCGTTTATGGGACAATGCCGTGCCGCTGACCGGGGGCGCGACCCTGGCACAGGCACTCACCGACGGAGAAGATTTTGAATTGTTATTCACGCTTAAAGAATCACAGGCCATGCGTTTATTGAAATGGCAGAACAAACGCAGGAGCTGGTTTTTTTATCCCATCGGCGAGATCACTGCCGACACCAGAGAACAAATTCATGCCAGGAGTTACACGCATTTCTAAGAGTCAAGAGGAAACGATGGGTCTGGCCGCCCAATTCGCCCGTCATTTAAAAAAGGGCGACATTGTCGCCTTAAAAGGCGAGCTGGGCACGGGCAAGACCGTGTTCGTCAAAGGCGCGGCGTCCGCCTTTGGCATTGACCCCGACAGCGTCAACAGCCCGACCTTTGTCATCATGAATTATTATCCGGCCAAGACCGCGCTGTATCATTTTGACCTGTATCGCCTGGAGAAGCCGCAGGAAATATCCTCGGTCAATTTTGATGAGTATTTTTACGGCGACGGCATTTGTTTTATTGAATGGCCCGAACGGCTGGGCGGCCTGCTTCCCAAAAACCATTGGCTGGTGGAATTGCGGCATAAAAGCGAGAACCAACGGGACCTATGCATTTCTTATCCATCGAACCCTCAACAAAAGTTTTTTCTTTAGCGCTGTCCAATAGCGGGCGTGTCTTGCGTTATCGCAATATGACCGTGGACAAGGTGCTGGAGCATTCCATTATTCCGGCTGTTGACCGGCTTTTGGCATCCGCGGGCGTGCCTTTTAAGAAACTGGGCGCTTTTGCCGTGGGTCTGGGGCCGGGGTCGTTCACCAGTTTGCGGGTGGGATTAGCCACGGTCAAGGCCTTTGCCATGGCCACGGGTAAGCCCGTCGTGGGCGTTCCCAGTTTGGACACGCTGGCGCGGGGCGCCGCTGGTTTGCCTTGCGATGAGATCTGTGTTTTAAGCGATGCCAGGCGGGGGATGGTGTACGCGGCCATTTATGGTTCGACAAGGCTCACCACAGGTGGTTCGACCCTAAAACGCACGTCGGATTATATGTTATGTGACATTAAGACCGTTTTGGATAAAGTCCATGGCAAGACCCTTTTTACAGGCGACGGAGCGGGGCTTTACCGCAACGACATCATCCGCGCGTACAAAGAATGCGGTTCTACGGTGTGCAAGCCCGCCTTCGCTCCTCAAAAATTATGGTCTCCGCAGGCCAAACGCCTGGCGCAAATAGCGTTTGAGCGTTTGGCCGCGAAAGATTATGATGATATGGAGCGTTTGGTCCCTTTATACCTGTATCCGGCGGATTGTCAGGTGGACCGAAGGTCCACCTGACCTCGAGCGTAGCGAGAGGCCTTCATGACAGTTAAAGACCAGCAAACAGCAACGACCAGCGAACATTGGACCTGGGCGGAGATCGACCTCAACGCCATGGCGGCCAATTTCGCCGAGTTGAAAAAATTGGCGGCCAAGAACATGGCCTACAACGCGGGGCTCATCCCCGTCATCAAGGCCGACGCCTATGGCCACGGCATGCTCGCGACAGCCCAATGCCTTGACGCCCAGGGCTGTCCTTTGTTCGCCGTTTCCAATGTTTCCGAAGGCATTGCCTTGCGCCGTGCGGGGTTCAAACAGAAGGTCCTGCTTTTTGAAAGCACCTTACCGCAGGATGCCGCCGCCATTGTTGAGAACCAATTGACCCCGACGGTATGCACCCCGGAACTGGCCCAGGCCATTGACGCGCAGGCCATCGCTGCCGGCGTGCAGGTGCCGGTGCATATCAAGGTGGACACCGGCATGGGGCGGCTTGGCGTGGATGAGGAGGATGCTCTTGCTTTTGTGCAAAAATTGCGCGATGACCATCCGCGTCTGGTCCTGGAAGGGTTGTACACGCATTTCCCGCTGGCGGAAACCGACCGGGAATTCACCTTTGGCCAGATGCGCCGCTTCCGTGATATTGTTTATGCGATGGAAAACCAGTTCATCACCTTCACCTACGTGCACGCGGGCAACAGCATGGGGCTGGGGAATTACAAAAGTGAATTGTTCAACCTGGCGCGGCCGGGCCTGATGCTGTATGGTCTTTATCCGTCGGAAGAGTTGAAGAAGAAAGTGGCCCTGCATCCGGTCATGGCTGTCAAAACGCGCATCATTTTCGTCAAGACCATTGCCAAAGGCCGCGGCGTCAGTTACGGCCATACGTTCAAGGCCAAGGATGACATGACGGTCGCGGTTCTGCCCATCGGCTACAGCAACGGGTATTTGCGTTCCCTTTCCAACAGCGCCTTCGTGTTGATCCGCGGGCTGCGCTGTCCTGTGGTGGGCCGTGTCACCATGGACCAGGTGATCGTGGATGTGACGCCATTGGGGATGTCCGGGGACCTGCCGCGTTTGGGGGAAGAAGCGGTTTTGCTGGGAGATCAGAAAGGCGCCAATATCAGCGCCGACGAGGTGGCCCATTGGGCCGGCACCATCAGTTACGAGATCCTCTGCAGTTTGGGAAATAACCTGCCTAGAATTTACTTTTAATGGCGATCAAAGCCGCGGTCAAAAAGATCCCCGGCGCCAGCCATGCCGAGGCCATGGGGGGCAGTCCGCCGCCTTTGCCTAAAGCCAGGCCCACCGCGTCCAGAACATAATACAAAAATCCGATGATCAAAGCCACGGCGATGGAGGCCAGGGCCGCGGTCTTGCGTTTGCTCGCGGCGATGAGCACGAAGGGCAGGCCGGCCAGGACGATGATGAAAGCGCGCAAAGGAAAGGCGATCTTCTGGTGGAAGTCCACCTGCAGATTTGTGACGGTTTTCGTGGCCCCGCTTCCCGAAAAACGTTTGATGTAATCGCGCAGTTGTTTGAGGTTCATGGCCGTGATATTGAGCCGCTGCTTCATGAAATCCTCCGGCGTTTCCCGGATGTCCATCAATTTCTCGTCGTAGACCCTGATCTCTCCCGGGACGTTGGGCAGTTTTGAATTGTATTCCGTGATCTGGCAGCGCAGGAATTTCCACGCGATCCCCGTCCATTTGCCTTTGGCGGCCAGGATCTTTTCTATCAGGTTCTGGTTTTTGTCGTGTCCGATGATGGTCACCCCGGAGATCTCATTGGTGTTGGGGTCAAAAACGTCCACGAAGAACAGCCGGTTTTTCATCCCGTAGAAGGTGAGGTTATGGATGAGCGGACGGCCCTTGCCTTTTTCCATGACAGTGACCTTGATCTGGCTTTCCCTGATCTGCTCGTTGATCAGGGATGATTGCGGGACAAAACGTTCATTGACCAGAAAAACGAAGGCCGACACGATGAGCGCGAAGATGAGCGCGGGCCTTGTGATCTGCCAGAAGTTAAGCCCGCTGGCGCGCGCCGCGACGATCTCATTGTTGCTGTTGAGCTGGCTGTAGGTAAAAAGCACGGCGATCAGGCAGGCCATGGTGGAGGTGTTGACCGCGACCACGGGTAAAAAGGAGATGTAATACTGGACGATCACGTCCATGGGCACTTTTTTCTCAATGAAATCTTCCAGGTTGGCGAACGTGTCAATGAGGATGAACAAGAACGCGAAGGTCACGACGGTGCCTAAGAAAATACCGATGATGTCCTTAAGGATGTAGCGGTCTAGGATACGCATAGTTTCCAGTTTAAGGCCAGGACCGCCAGCCCCAGGACAATGTCAGGCAGCCACATGGTCAGGGCCGGGTCGGTGATGTTCTGGGTCGCCAGCCCCTGGCAGGCCAGGGACAGCAGATAATACGGTGCCGCGAAAAGCACGGCGAAGAGGATGTTGGCGGACCTTGCCCGGCGGTGGGTGATGACCGCGAAGGGAAAGCCCAAAAGGATGAATAACAACGGCGTCAAAGACCAGGCGGTGCGGCGCTGGTATTCGGTGACCAGGGGCGCCGGATCAATGGACATTCCTTTGTATTCGTTGATCTTGGCGTTGATCTCCTGCAGGGTCATGGCCTTGGACTTTTTGTCCGTTTTCAGGTTTTTTTTGGACAGGTCCATGGTGATAAAAGAGGTCTGGAAATTCAGTTTGTAGAAATTTTCGGGGTTTTTCAGGTCCGGCTCGTCGGAAGTGCCGTTGACTAATTTGAGCAGGAGTTTGTCCTGGCTGGGCACGCGGACAAATTCCCCTTCCTGCGCGATGATGGTGCGCGTCGGTTTATTGGGTCGCGGCTGGTAGATACGCACGCCGTAAAGCCGGTTATTGTCAATGCGGTAAATGAAGACGATGTATTTGTCGAACGCGTTGATGAACGACCCCGCTTCCAGAATTGCCGACGGGTTCTTGGAACCCGTTTGCTGCAGGACGCGCGACTGGGCATCGTAGGCGGCCGGGATGACCCGGTCGTTGAGGATATAGACGATCAAACTTAAAGACAGCCCCACCACGATGAGCGGGAACAGCAGGCGGCGCAGGGTGATGCCGCTGGCGCGCATGGCCAGGATCTCATTTTCCGCCGACATGCGCCCGAAGGTCAAGAGCACCGTCACTAAACAAGCCACGGGCAGCGTGTATCCCAGGAGGATGGGGATGTAATAGATGAAGACGGCGCTGATCGACGCTAAAGGAACACCCTTGTTGATGACCTTGTCCGCCAGCTGCGGCAAATATCCCAGCATGAAAACCCCGGTCAGCACGCTGATGGCGATGACAAACGGCAGCAAACATTCTTTAAGGATGTAATTTCTAAGGATCCGCATAAGTGCTTCGTCAACTTTTTTCAGTAAGTTATTATGGAAAAGTTTCCTTCGCACTTCCGCTAGGGGGGCAAGCCCCCCTTCGGCGCTCGCTATCGCTCGCTGAGCACCCCCCAAACGTGGGGGAAGGTTTCCCCCACACCCCTTTCATTACACCGTATCAGTTTAAAAATTATTTTGACGGTGTAATAGATGTTATGGCCAGCGTCAGGATGCCGGCATAGGCGGCGCCGGCTTCTTTCAAGGCGCGGCTGGCGGCCTCGGCCGTGGCCCCGGTCGTGAACAGATCGTCGACGATGAGCACGCTTTTGTCGGCGACGGCATCAGAATGGTTTATTCTAAAAGCGCCCTCCAGGTTTGTCCAGCGTTCTTTTGCGCCTAAAGCCGCCTGCGGCTCGGTTGAACGCGTCCGTGCCAGGATGTCGCCGCGGCAAGCGAGGCCGTATCGCCCGCGTAAGACCCCGCATAAAATTTCCGACTGGTTAAAACCGCGTTCCCTCAGGCGCGCGGGGTGTAAAGGGACGGGGACGCAAAAGTCAAAACGGTTCAAGGGGATGTGATAGGTGTCGATGAAAGCGTTCAACACTTGCGCGAAAGCGGGTGCCAAGCGGGTTTTGCCGCTGTATTTGAAGGCGTGCAACAGGCGGCGCATGGACTCATCGTAAAGGCAGGCCGACCATCCGGCGTCATAGGAGGGGGACCTTGCGGCACACGCAGGACAAATACCGTCGGGGGTGAATATCTCCAAACGGCGCGGGCAAAGCCGGCAGAACGGCGGGACATTGAATGGGATGGAGGCGCGGCAGACGTCGCAGAGTTGTTTGTGCCGGCCGTCGTTCAAAAAGGCCCGGCACAGCGCGCAATGGTCCGGAAAAACCAATTGTTGAAATCCCTGCCACACGCCTGGAAACATGGGTTGATGGTATCATATAATCCGGCTTGTCATCCACTTTAAATATTCGTATAATCAAGTCATGCCATCATCCTCTACGTCCCGGGACAGGGCGCAATTGTTCGGCCTTTTAAAGGCCGACGCGTTGGTCAAAGGAAAGGTCATTCTCTCATCGGGTAAAGAAAGCGATCATTACTTTGATGCGCGCCTGGTCACTTTAAGCGCGGCCGGCGCCTATCATACCGGATGCATCATTTTAGACATGATCAGGGAGGATGCCCCGGACGCCATCGGCGGGCCGACGCTGGGAGCGGATCCCATGGTCGGGGCCATTGCCTGCTTAAGCCACGAGCAGGGCAGGCCTTTGAACACGTTCATCATCCGCAAATCACCCAAGGCCCACGGCAAACAACAGCAGGTGGAAGGACCTTTGCTTAAAAAGGGGGCGAGGGTCGTGCTCATTGATGATGTGGCCACGACGGGCAAGGCCTTTGTTGAATCCATTGAAGTTCTCTTGCGGATGGACGTGAAGGTGATCAAGGCCGTTTGCGTCATTGACCGTCAGGAAGGCGCCGGCGCGGCATTGGCCAAATACGGGGTGCCGCTGGAATCCATATTTACGGCAGATGAGTTTTTAAAGTAATGCCCAAGATCATCCTAGCTTCCGCTTCACCCCAACGGCGCAAACTCATGGCCGTTCTCGGTTTGCCTTTTACCGTTCGCCCCAGCACACTCAAAGAGATCACCAAACCCCATGCGGGCTGTGCCGCTCTCGTTAAAATCAACGCGCTTTTAAAAGCAAAAGACATCGCCTCCCGCGTCACCTCCGGACTGGTCATCGGCGTGGACACCATCGTCTGTTCCGCCCGCGGCCGGCTCATCTTTAAACCCAAAGATCTCAAAGCGGCCAAGGCAGACCTGAAAGAATTGATGGCGCGTCCCCACTGGGTTTATTCCGGCGTTGCCATCGTTGACGCGGCCACGGGCAAAACAGCCGTGGGCCATGAAAAGACCAGGGTGTTCATGGACCGCCTCTCGGGCAAGGCCATTGACCGGTATCACCGTCTGGTTTCACCGCTGGACAAGGCCGGGGGCTTTGACATCGAGGGCAAGGGCGCGCTTTTTATCCCGCGCATTGAGGGATGTTATTTTAACGTCGTGGGTCTGCCGCTGGCCAGGCTCCGCAGGATGCTGGAAAAATTCGGGGTGCATGTGTTATGAAAAAACTGTTTGTCACCCCCGAATGTTTTAGTCGGGGGTCCAGAATATGGATTCCCGCTTTCGCGGGAATGACATTTTTTATGTTTCTATCCGGGTGCGTTTCGGAATTTAATCCCGCCACGGGCCGCGAAGAGACCCTGTTATACGGCGACGAGAAAGAAAAGAACATCGGCGCCTCGGTATCCGTGCAGGTTGAAAAAACCGTTAAGCTCAATACCGACGTGGATGTCAATGAACGCTCGGAGAAGGTTTTAAAGAGGATCATTGCGGTGTGTGACCGCAAAGACTTGGTCTATACCGTCCGCGTGATCGAGGACGATGCCGTCAACGCGTTCAGTTTGCCCGGCGGATACGTTTACGTCAATAGAGGGCTCATTGACCTCATGACGAATGACGATCAATTGGCCGCTGTCATCGCCCACGAGATCGCGCATATCACGGCCAAGCACGCCATGAAGCGTCTGCAGGGCGCTTATGGCGCCATGGTGCTGGAGGGCGCGGCCATCGCGTCGGGGCAGGGAGGCATGGCCGCCGGTGTGGGGATCGCCGCGGACTCCCTTTTGTTCGCGAATTCCCGTGAGGATGAATTTGAGGCGGACCGTTTGGGGGTGCGTTACATGAAACGGGCCGGGTATGACCCCTCCCAGATGCGGGTCATGCTGGGCAAACTTTTGGAACATCAGATGAAAGAACCGCCAAGACCTTTTATTTATTGGCGCACGCACCCCTTTATCCCCCAGCGCATGGCCAGGGCCAACGAAGCCGCAAAGGGAGCGGCCGAATTTCGGGATTATCTGAATATTACGGGAGAAGAAAAATAAACCTTCTTACGGCTGCGACATTTCAGCGGAAGTTCTGGATCGTTCTTTCAGGCGCAGCCATCATCATTTTTTATGTTTTGCAACGGCCATCGCAGCCGGTCCAGGTTTGCGCCGCCAATGTCTGCGTGAACGTGGAGGTTGTATCCGGCAAAGAGGACACACAGCGCGGCTTGCAGGGCAGGAAGGGCCTCGGACACAATAGAGGGATGCTGTTCGTTTTTGAACGGGATGACCGTCACCGGTTCTGGATGAAGGACATGAAATTTCCTCTGGATATCCTTTGGCTGGACAGTAGCGGGGGCATTGTCGCCGTTGGCGAGAATCTGCCGCCCTGTCCTGCGGATCCGTGCCCGGTGTATGGGCCGCCCGCCAACGCGCGTTACGTGCTGGAAGTCAGCGCGGGTTTCAGCCGCGCCCATGACCTCAAGCCCGGTGTCCGTGTCAGCATTCACCATTTGCCTGCTGTGTTCCGCCCCTGAACCAACAGTTTCAGAAGATCCCCAATAGAAATTTCTTGACAAGAAATACCCCTTCTGTTATTTTATTTTCAAATACGTCATTGAATGACGTATTTAAGCCCGTCCGTTCCAGACGGGGACAGGGCATCTGATCCAGCTATTGGTTAAAGAATAAGTAAAATGGGAGCTTAGTTATGGGTATGATCATGACACGTTTTTGGGTTTCATTGGTTATGGGTATTCTGGTTTGGGTCCCGGTGTTGGCTTTGGCGGCAACCATGCCCGAATATACGGTGGTCATTAAGGACCATAGGTTTGATCCTGTCCAGATCGAGGTCCCGGCCAATACCAAGGTCAAATTAGTCATTGACAATCAGGACGCCACGCCCGAAGAATTTGAAAGCCATGATCTGGGCCGCGAAAAGATCATAGCGGGTAACCGCAAGGCCGTTGTGTTTATAGGCCCTTTGAAAGCCGGCTCTTACAATTTTGTCGGTGAATTCCATAAAGATACCGCCAAAGGCAGCATCTTCGTTCAATAAACTTTCTTCATAAACATAAGGAGAAGGCATGATATGCAAAGCAGGGTTTGTGTCAGTCGGGGTTTTATTGTTGGTTTTTGTGTTTGGTCCGGCTCAAGCAGAGCAAGCATATGTCGCTTTGCCGGATGTGGTGGTGACGGCGCAAAGAGAAAAACGATTGGCCGATGAATTGCCGGCGGTTGAAGGCGCAAAGATCTACAGCGGCAAAAAAACATCCTATGTGGACCTGCAACAAAAACCTGTCATCATCAATAATAACTACCGCCAGGCCTTGGATCAAACACCGGGGCTTTTGGTCAGTGAGGAGTCTACTCCTTTAATCAGTATCGGGTACAGAGGCTTGGCTCCGGACCGCGTGCAGTTCACGCAGGTCCTCAAAGACGGCGTCCCCATCACAGCGGATATGTATGGCTACCCGGAGGCCTACTACACGCCTCCTTTTCAAACGGTCGATCACGTGGATTTTATCCGCGGCGGCGCCGGTCTTTTATACGGTCCTCAGCCGGGGGGAGCGATCAATTTTGTGACCAAGGAACCCTATGCCGCGGGACCCTTTGCCTTAGTGACGGAAAACGCTGGTGGAAGTCACGGCCTCTACTCTCATTATACCGGTATCAGCGGTACGCTGGATCATGCCGGTTATTATGCCTATGTCCACCACCGCCAGTCCCAGGGTTTTCGTGATCATAACAGCCAATCGGAAGTTTATTATGGCGGTTCAAAAGTGCAATGGAATGGCCCATCGGATGCCCGTTGGGGTCTGGATTTCGATATTTACAATGAAAAACACGGGGAACCCGGCGGGCTTACCCGTGCGGATTTTGACGGCGATCCCCATAAAACCACCCGGCTCAATGATCATTTTGAATTAAATCGTTATGCCGGGGCATTGAATTTTGAGAAAGATCTGGATGAAGCCAAATCTTTGTACTGGAAAACGTTCGGCGGATATTATCAGCGGTTGAGCTGGCGCCAGCGCGGCGGCGGTTTTGGAACATTGCCCAGCGGCGCGGCGTCTTGGACCAATGACATCCAGGACCAGGAATTTTATAGCGCGGGAACGGAAGGCCGGTTTAAAGAAACTTATGATGCGTTCGGTTTTAACGACCATGTGTTGACAGGGGGGATATTGTATTACCACTCTACGTCACCGCGCAGCGACAAGCGCGGAACATCGGCCGATGCGGATGACGGTGACCTTCGTCAAAAAAGCCGCCGGACCATGAATACGGTGTCCGTTTTTGCTGAAAATCTGTTTCGTCTGGGGCGTTTGATGGTCACCCCGGGCGTACGTTTGGAGAATATTTGGCAGGGGATCAAGGAGAAAGAAAATCTGGATAAAACAACGGTCCCTTTAGCGGATGATCGCCAATATGATTTTGTTCCGCTGTTTGGTTTGGGAATGGAGTATGAGATCACTCCCAAGGCGCAGGTTTATACCAATATTTCTCAAAGCTACCGGCCCAAGACGTTCGCGCAGGCCGTCCCCACCGGCAGCGGCCAAACCGTCAACGGTGATCTGGAGGAAGGCAATGGGTGGGAAGTGGATTTCGGCGTGCGCGGCCGTCCGGTGGATTTCTACAATTGGGACATCAATTATTTCTTTATGCGTTTTGATGATCAGATCGGCACGTCCGGTACGACGGTGGACAATGTCGGCGACGCGGCCCATCAAGGTGTGGAGCTGGCCAATCAATTGGACCTGATCGGCGTTTTTGATGCCCTCAATGACACGTCGCATGGCAAGAACTTGGGACAATTGGATCTTTTCGCGAATATCATGGTGCTGGATGCCCGTTTTATTGAGGGACCCAATAAAGGTAAAACGCCCCAGTATGCGCCGGATTTTATTTTTAAGACCGGGTTGGAGTACCATAAGGACAGGATGAAGCTGCGCTTGAGCGGAACGTTCGTCGACGATCATTTCGGCAACGACACCAACACAACGCAGTTTCTGGTGCCTTCCTATAAGGTCTGGGACCTGACGACGGATGTGAAGGTTTATAAGGACATGGTGAGTATTTTTGGAGGCATCAATAATCTCTTTGATGAACATTATTATGCCCGCGTGAATGCCGGCGGCATTGATCCTGCGGACGGGCGTAATTACTACGGAGGGTTAAAGTTTATATGGTAACCATATTCCAAAAGGGCGGACCGGTCATGTGGCCGCTGCTTATTACCTCCATCGTGGCATTGACTGTTGTGATCGAACGCTTTATTTTTATTCTCCGCGAACGCCGCCGCCGGAGCCACGGCGCCGTTGAACAGATCCTGGCCAACGTCGAGCGCGGGAATGTGGACGCGGCGGTCAAATGCGGCCAGCAGACGCAGGATTTTGTGGCAAGGACGCTGGTCTATAGCCTGGTGCACCGCCAGCAGTCATTTTCCAACGCGCTTTTGCTGGCGGCCAACCAGGAACTCAAACGGTTCAGTCAGGGGCTTTCGACGCTGGACACCATCATCACGCTGGCCCCGCTGCTGGGCCTTTTGGGCACGGTCACCGGCATGATCCGCGCGTTCGGTCTTTTAGGGACCAAGGAGCTTGAGGCCCCGACGGTGATCACCGGCGGGATCTCAGAGGCGCTCATCGCCACGGCCTTTGGTCTTTTCATCGCCATCATCGCGCTGATCCCGTTCAATTATTTGAACAGCCAGCTGGAAGACGCCCGGCATGAGATCGAGGATGCGGCCACCTATCTTGAGCTTTTGATCGTCAAACTGGCAAACAGGCCATGAGAATACCTTTACCGGTTGCCAAGAAACGCCCCAGGATCGAGATCATCCCTTTGATCGACATTATTTTTTTCCTGCTGGCGACCTTTGTCATGGTTTCTTTGTCCATGGTCCGTAATCAGGGCATTTCCGTCCATTTGCCGGCGGCGGCAACGTCAACGGCACAGGAACCCAAGGCGCCCGCCGTTACCCTCACTGTCACCGATCAGGGGGATGTCTACCTGGACAAGGAAAGCGTGACCTTTGAGGCCATGTCGGCGCGCCTGAAACAAATGAAGGCGCAAGATCCGGACATTAAGGTGTTCATTAACGGCGATGAAAAAGCGTATTTCGGAAAGGCCATCGCCGTTCTCGATGAAGTCAGACGGTTGGGGATCGCCAAAGTTTCGATCCGGACAAAGGCGGCGGCGTCATCCCGCGGGATTTGATCATGAACGTTGCGTCCGAGCGTATAAGATTGAAAGATACGACTTGCCCGCTCATTCGTCTGGATACGGCCAGGAAGCGGGACAGACCGTTAAGTTTTTCCCTTTCCTTGCTGCTGCATATCCTCATCTTTTTTCTTGTCGGCATATCTTTGATCAAACCCGCGCAGTTCGGGGTGGACGAAGGTATGGGTAGTGTTGAGATCGACCTTGTGCCCGCTTTGGAAGAGATCGCCCCGCAGGAAAGCGTTGTGCCGCCGATGATCGTCCAATCCACAGGCGGCGCCATCACCGAGACCAAACCCGATTATCTCAAAAACCCGGCACCTGTATATCCCGAGTCCGCGCGCCGTCGGGGACAGGAAGGGTTGGTGCTCTTGAGCGTCGCGGTGGATAAAAACGGCCTTCCTCAGGCCGTGGAGATCAAGAAAAGCAGCAGTTTTACCTTGCTGGATAATGCGGCTGTCAAGAGCATCCGTGCCTGGAAGTTCCAGCCCGGGCGCATCGGTTCCCTGCCGGTGGATTCCAACGTCGAGATCCGTGTCCGCTTTCAATTAACATCGCCGTGAGTTATGAATTATTTCTTCGGACGGTAGATATGCGTGGAAGAACCGAAGAAGGATTCGGCGGCTTCCATGATGGTTTCAGAGAGCGTTGGATGCGGATGGATGGACAGTTTCAGGTCTTTGACCACAGACCCCATTTCAACGGCAACAACCCCTTCAGCGATCATTTCCCCGGCACCAACCCCGACAATACCGATCCCCAGAACACGTTCGGTCTTGGGATCAACGAGGATCTTGGTCAGCCCGTCCTGACGGCCAAGGGTCAAAGCACGGCCTGACGCGCCCCAGGGGAATTTGACGACGCGGATTTCCTGACCTGTTTTTTGCGCATCTGTTTCGGTCAGGCCGCACCAGGCAATTTCCGGGTCGGTGAAAACGACCGCGGGGATGGCGCGCGGCTCAAAGGCGACTTTATGCCCGGCAATGGCTTCGGCCGCCACGAGACCTTCATGGGTGGCCTTGTGGGCGAGCATGGGGTCACCGGCAACGTCGCCGATGGCGTAAATGTTCGGATCATTGGTCCGGCGCTGGTCATTGACCTCAACGAAACCGCGCGCGTTGACCTTGACCTTGGTGTTCTCCAAGCCCAGGCCTTCCGAATTGGGTTTGCGGCCGACGGATACCAGCACTTGATCGTAATCTTCCTTGAATTCCTTGCCGTCCTTGTCCGCGAAAGTGACGGTGATCCCGTCCTTGTTTTCTTCCATCTTGACGACCTTGGTTTCCAGCATGATCCTGGCGAACAGGCCCTTGACGCGTTTGTAAAGCACATCCGCCAGATCGCGGTCAGCGCCCGGTAAAAGTCCGGGCATCATTTCCACGACGGAAATTTTGGCGCCCAGTTCATGATACACGGTGCCCAATTCCATGCCGATATATCCGCCGCCCACGACCAAAAGACGGCCGGGCACGGCGTCCATGTCCAAAGCAGATGTCGAGTCCCAAATGTGTCGAGATTTAGGTAAGTTAGGCATGGCTGACGGCCGCGAACCCGTGGCCAGAATGGCTTTCTCAAATGACAGATCTTCAACGATGCCGTCAGATTTTTTGATCTTCAATGCGGAGGAATTGACGAACACGGCTTCACCCTGAATGTATCTGATCTTGCGCTGTTTGGTCAAGGCGCCCAAACCGCCGGTGAGTTTGGCGACAACGCTTTTTTTCCAGTCGCGCAGTTTGTTGATATCAATTTTGGGCGCGCCGTAGGCGATTCCGAAATCAGCGGCGTGCCTGGCCTCGGAGATCACCTTGGCCGCGTGCAGATAGGTTTTGGAGGGGATACAGCCGCGGTATAAACACACGCCGCCGGGGTTTGCCTCTTTGTCCACCAAAGCGACGCTTAATCCTAAGTCCGCGGCCTTAAACGCGGCCGCATAACCGCCGGGACCGGCGCCGATCACGACCAGTTGGACGGGGGACAAAGACATTTAGATGGCTCCGGGATTTTGCAGGGCTTCGGCAATAAAGCGGATGAAGCGCGCGCCGTCCGCGCCGTCAATGACACGGTGGTCGTAGGACAGGGACAAGGGAAGCATGAGCCGCGCGACGAATTGATCTTCCGCATATACCTGCTCCATGACCCCGCGGGAAACGCCGAGGATGGCGACCTCCGGCCAATTAACAATGGGGGCAAAGAACGTTCCGCCGATACCGCCTAAGTTTGAAATGCTGAAACATCCGCCCTGCATTTCTTCAATAGTGGTCTTGCGCGCGCGGGCGCGCTCGGCAAGGACTGTCAGTTCGTCGGAGATCTGCAAAACGGTTTTCTGGTCCGCGTTCTTGATGACCGGCACCAGAAGCCCGCGGTCGGTGTCCACCGCAACGCCGATATTGCAATAGTCCTTATACACGATCTCATGGGCGGCCATGTCAATGGAAGCGTTGAACTGCGGGAAACGTTTTAAAGCCGCGGCCGTGACCTTGACCAAGAACGGCGTGACGGACAATTTTTTTCCTTCGCCGGCCAAATCTTTGCGCAGTTGTTCCAGTTCCGTGATGTCCGCTTTGTCAAATTGGGTGACATGGGGGATGGCTTGCCACGCGTGCGAAAGGTGTTCCGCTGTCTTGCGGCGCACATTGTTCATGGCTTCGCGTTTGACGTTGCCCCATTTGCTGAAATTCGGCAGGGAGGGCTGGGCCGTAGGGCCTGCTGCGCCGCCTGTAATGATGCGCTTGGCGTAGGCCTTGACGTCGTCGGTGGAAATGCGGCCGCCGGAGCCCGTGCCGGGCACCTGGGCGATATCAATGCCGATCTCACGCGCGAACAAACGCACGGACGGCGCGGCATGAACGTCCTTGCGCACAGGCATATAAAAAGGCGTTTGCGGCGCTGACGTCGCAACCGGAGCCGCTGTCGGTGTCTGGCTCTCTATTTTGTCACCCCCGAATGTTTTTATCGGGGGTCCATCTTTTTGGATTCCCGCTTTCGCGGGAATGACAGGAGAGGTTAAAAGTTCGTCTTGTTGAATTCTGAACACCGGCTGCCCAACCTTGACCGTGGCCCCGGCCTTGACCAAAATTTCTTTAATGACGCCGTTGTGCTGGGAAGGGACTTCCAAAACCGCCTTGTCCGTTTCCAGTTCAAGGATGTTCTGGCCTTTTTTAAGCGCGTCGCCGGCCTTGACTAAGACCTTAGTCACGGTGCCTGCGGCGATATTCTCTCCCAGTTCGGGTAAAAATATGTCGAGCAGCATAGCGTTCCCTTATGAAACCATGGGATTTAATTTTTTTGGGTCAATGGGCAGTTCTTTTTGCGCACGGGCCAGCACGTCCGCGCCGATCTTTTTTTCATTGTGCAGGGTCACCAGGGCGGCCCAGACAATGTGTTTGGCGTCCACTTCAAAGAAATCACGCAGGGCTTCGCGGCTTTCGCTGCGGCCGAACCCGTCGGTGCCAAGCGCCGTGAACGGGCCGGGGACCCATTGCCGGATGCTGTCCGGCAGGGTTTTCATGTAATCGGACGCGGCGATGAAAACGCCCTGCTCGCCTTTTAAGATTTGGGTGATGTACGGCACTTTTTTGGCGCGCGGATCCAAAAGGTTCGCGCGCTCCACGTTGAGCGCTTCGCGGCGCAGTTCATTGTAACTGGTGATGCTCCACACGTCGGCGGCCACATGATACTTTTCTTCCAGGACCTTTTGCGCTTCCAGGACCTGGTTCATGATGGCCCCGCTGCCGAACAGATGCGCGCGCAAGGGGAATTTCTTTGACGTTTTGCTGTAGCGGTAAAGCCCTTTGATGATGCCGTCCTTGACGCCCTCGGGCATGGCCGGCATGGGGTAATTTTCATTGCCGACGCTCAAATAATAAAAGACACTGTCCTGTTTTTCGTACATCCGGTAAATGCCGTTGCGGATGATGACCGCGATCTCGTAGGCAAACGCCGGGTCATAGGAGACAAGGTTGGGCACCGTTGAGGTCAGCAGGTGCGTGTGGCCGTCCTGGTGCTGGAGGCCTTCGCCGTTAAGCGTGGTGCGTCCTGATGTTGCTCCGACGAGAAATCCTTTGCAGCGCAGGTCCCCGGACGCCCAGACCAGGTCCCCGACGCGCTGGGGGCCGAACATGGAATAATAGGTGTAGAAAGGGATGGTGTTGATGTTGTGCGTGGCATAGGCCGTGCCCGCGGCGATAAATGACGATATGGAACCGGCCTCGTTGATGCCCTCTTCAAGGATCTGCCCGTCCTTGGCTTCTTTGTAATAGATCAAACTGTCGGAGTCCACCGGTTCATACAATTGGCCGACGTGGGAATAAATGCCGACCTGGCGGAACAGGCCTTCCATCCCGAATGTGCGCGCCTCGTCGGGAATGATGGGAACAATGAACTTACCGATCTTTTCGTCGCGCAATAATTTGGAGAGCACGCGCACATACGCCATCGTGGTGGAGACCGCGCGGCCTTCGGTGCCTTTGTAAAATTCTTCGAACAGTTCTTCGGCCGGGGTTTGCAAAGGCGCGCTGTCGGTGCGCCGCGATGGCAGATAACCGCCCAGTTTCTTGCGGCATTCGCGCAGGTATTGCATTTCCGGGGAATTTTCTTCCGGTTTATAGAACGGCGCTTTGGCGATATCTTTGTCGGCAATAGGGATATTGAACCGCGAGCGGAATTCTTTCAACTCTTCTTCGTTGAGTTTTTTCTGCTGATGGGTGATGTTCTTGCCTTCGCCGCTTTCGCCCAGACCGTAGCCCTTGATGGTCTTGGCGAGGATGACGGTCGGCGCGCCTTTGTATTCGACGGCGGCTTTGTAGGCGGCATACACTTTTTCCGGGTCATGCCCGCCGCGGCGCATCTTGCGGATGTCTTCGTCGGAGAGATTTTTGGCCATGTCCAGCAGGCGCGGGTCTTTGCCGAAGAAATGTTCGCGCACGTAGGCGCCGGAGGAAACGGTGTATTTTTGATACTCGCCGTCCACTGCCTCGCCCATGCGCCGGGCCAAAAGGCCTTCGCTGTCTTTTTCCAATAAAGGGTCCCAGTCATCACCCCAAATGACCTTGATGACGTTCCAGCCCGCGCCCCTGAACAACGCTTCCAGTTCTTGGATGATCTTGCCGTTGCCGCGCACCGGGCCGTCTAAGCGCTGGAGATTGCAGTTGATGACGAAGATGAGATTGTCCAGTTTTTCGCGGGAGGCCATGGTCAAGGCGCCCAGCGATTCCGGTTCGTCGCTTTCGCCGTCGCCCATGAACACCCAGACCTTATGACCGTCCTTGGGTTTAAGCCCGCGGTCTTCCAGATAGCGGTTGAACCGCGCCTGGTAAATGCCCATGATGGGGGCCAGCCCCATGGACACCGTCGGGAATTCCCAAAAATCAGGCATCAGCCACGGGTGAGGATACGACGAAAGGCCGCCGCCGGGCTGCAATTCACGACGGAAATTGACCATATTTTGTTCGGTGAGACGGCCTTCCACAAAAGCGCGGGCATAAATACCCGGGGAGGCATGGCCCTGAAAATAGACCTGGTCCCCGATGCCGTCGGGACCCTTGGCTTTGAAAAAGTGGTTGAACCCGATCTCGTAAAGGGTGGCGGAAGAGGCGTAGGTGGAAATGTGACCGCCGATGCCGTCGGCAACTTTATTGGCGCGCACCACCATGGCCATGGCGTTCCAGCGGATGATGCTTTTGATCCTGCGCTCCAATTCCCGGTTCCCGGGGAACTGGGGCTGTTTTTCTTTGGTAATGGTGTTGATGTAGGGGGTGTTGAGGGTAAAAGGGAGGGTGACCCCGCTTTCCTGGGCCCGGATCTGCAATTGCTGTAGAAGGTATTGGACCCGCTCGGGGCTGCCGTTGTTCAGCACATAGTCCAGGGACGCCAGCCATTCCTTAAGTTCAATATCATCCATGACCGGAACGCTCTTTTTTACGTGATCGCTCATAAAAACCTCTTATTGTTATATATGGTGCCGGAGGAGAGATTTGAACTCTCAAGGCTTTCGCCATACGCTTCTGAGGCGTACGCGTATACCAATTCCGCCACCCCGGCAAAATGACTTCCCAATGAAGATTTAAGAGTATAAACCGTCCAGAATTGTATGTCAAGGCAGAGCTTCCACAAATCAACAAGAACAACTTCAGCAAAGCTCAACGCAGTGCAAACTTCCTTAGACCAATCAGAACAACCATAACAAAGTTTGCCAATACATACGTTTATTTGTGTTATAATTTTTCCCTATGTTGACCTTAAGTTTCCAAACCGCGGCCGGGGCTGTCCTGCAGGTCTTCCTGATGGGGCTGGTCGGGTATGTCCTGACTAAAAGGGGGGTTTTAGACCAAAACGGCTTGAAATTGCTCTCCCGCCTGAACATTCAGGTCTTTTTCCCCTTATTTGTCTTTTACCAGTTCATCAGCCATTTTGACTTCAAAGCCATCCCTTTCTGGTGGGTCTTTCCGCTGATCAGTTTTGGCATCACCCTGACAGGTTTGGGTGTGGCGTCCTTGCTTTTGGCCTTTCGTAAGTCACCTGTTAAGAACGAGTTTAAGGCGGTGATCGCCCTGCATAATGCCGGACATATTCCTTTATTATTGGCCGCGACCCTGCCCTTGGGCAGTCAATCCCCGGTTTTGTATATCTATATCATCCTGTCGCTCATCGGGTTTGACCTGTCCCTATGGTCGTTGGGCGTATGGCTGTTGACGCGCAAAGCCGGTTCGGGCGTTGATTTTAGAAATCTGGTCAATCCGCCTCTGACAGCCATGGCTTTTGGTCTGGTTTTAGTGTTTTTGGGATGGAATACAGCCATTCCTGAATTGATCACCAAACCGGTCCATATCCTGGGGGATTGCGCTTTGCCTTTGATCATGGTCACGATCGGCGGGAATCTGGCCATGACACGTTTGAACAGGGACAATGCTTTTGACCTGACGCGGGTGTGCGCGGCAAAACTGATCATCATGCCGGCGCTGGCTTTGCTTGCTGTGTCGGTGTTAAGGCCGGACCCGCTCATCGGGCTTTTGATCATCATTCAGTCCGCGGTGCCGTCGGCCATGACGCTGTCCATCATCGGCCGGCATTATGACATCAAGAACCAGGATTTCGTCAACCAGGCGATCTTTTTCACCCATTTGGCCTGCATCATCACCTTACCGGTCGCGCTGGCCTTGTATGGGGGGCTGCTTTATGGCCATTAAAGTCATCGTCACCAATAAAAAAGCGTATCATAATTTCCATCTGCTGGACAAGTGGGAATGCGGCATCGCGCTCGTCGGGCCGGAGGTGAAGTCCTTAAGGGCCGGCCACGCCAGTTTCACCGACGCTTTCGCCAACACGGACAAGGGCGAACTGTTCTTGCACAACCTGCACATCAACCCGTATCAGCAGGCCAGTTTCATGAATCCGGAAGTGGACCGGCCGCGCAAATTGCTTTTGCACAAGAAAGAGGTGGAACGCATCACCGGGCTTTTGTCGCGCACAGGCCTGACGCTGGTGCCGACGAAGATCTATTTCAACAGCCGGGGTTTGGTGAAGGTGGAGATCGCCTCGGGGCAGGGCAAAAAATTGTACGACAAGCGTGAAGACATCAAAAAACGCGAGACCAAACGCGACATGGACCGCGCGATCAAGGGGTATAAACGATAAAGATGGTGGAGGTGCCGGGGATCGAACCCGGGTCCTTGAGTTTCAAAGCATAAGCGTCTACGATGCGTAGTTTGTCTTTTAAGTCTCATCCCTCATGCCCCGGCAAACAGGCTCATTTTGGGACCAGCCCTCAAGGTCTCGCTCCATGAATGAAGGCGGGCTCATGGAGCCAGTCTGCTCATGACCTTTTGTCCTGCCCGCAGACACGGCAGGCAAAAGGGCTAAGCTACGAGAGCTTAGACAGCAACGGCTTCAGCCGGAGCTTCGCTTTTGGCGAATTCCGACATGACGCCGTTATACGTTAACGTTGAGTTAGCGTTTAATTGTGCCTGGATTTTTGTCGAGGCCTACCAGACTTCCCCGGCACGCAACCTATGCCCGAACAACACAAGTCGAGACCAAGTCACCCCCATATCTGAAAGAGCGGAAAATACGGTATTAGTATAACGGAAATACCCTGTTCTGGCAAATTTAAGTGGGTTGACGGCGTTGGAGCTATGGTATAATATTTGAATTCTAAAAGACAGGGGTGGAATATTTATCTGGGACTGTTATTGATCTTGTTATTCTTGCCGGGCAAGATTTGCGCGGATGGGGCCAATGAATTGGGCGATCGTGCCATCGCGGCCACCATTAAAACCTTGGCCAAGGCCTTTGTTCAGACGGTGGATCTGGAGAAATTCAAGGCCAAACATATCAGGTCCTTATCAAAAATGAGTGAAGAAAAATTTCAAAAGCGATATATTGAGATTTACGATGTTGTTAAGGATATTCCTCCTGAATTGCGCATCAAATACGGCGTCACGGAACACCTGGACAGGACGCAAGCCATCCGAGGTATCGGGGATTTGGATAAAACGGATCTGGCAGAGATCATTGACGGGATACCGGACCAGGTTGTGATTAAATATGTGAAAATTTATATAAAAAAGAACGTTGATCAGGCCAAAGATCAAATATTCTTACAGCAGATCGATTCTTTATGGAAGAAAATAACCCAGAAGGCGTAAGATCAGCGGCCTTTATAAAGGTTGCCTTTTTTATGATCTTGTGCTAAAAGAAAGACATAGTTTCGGCAGTATTTTACCTTCAGTTCCCCGCTGAAGATATCAACCGTTCCCCAGTATTTGATACAATTTTATGGTGTCCGGCCTGGCCTTGTATGGCTAGGGCCTTGACATGTATACTTCAATGAAGTATACTTTAAGCAGGGGGTCGTTGTGGAGTTCATTGAAACGCCGTTCTTTCTAAAAGCATCAAAATGGTTGTTGGATGACGATGAGTTAAGGCGGCTGCAGGTAACGTTGTTGCTTTATCCGGCGATGGGTGTTGTGATACCGGGTTCGGGGGGTCTGAGAAAGTTAAGATGGGTTTCATCGGGCAAGGGCAAGAAAGGCGGGCTAAGGGTCATTTATTATTGGGTAACGGCAGATGATCAGATCTATTTATTATCCGTATACAAAAAATCTTCTCAAGAAGATCTGTCTTCGGACGACATAAAATATTTAAGGTCAGTCATAGAGGAGGAAATATGAACCGGCGTGATTTTAATAATTTGGTCCAGAGCATCAAAGAAATGAAACAAATCAGGGCGGGCAAGCTTAAGCCCGCCAGGGTCACGAAATTTGACCCCATTTCTATTAAATCCATCCGCCATAAACTTCACCAATCACAGACAGCGTTTGCTTTCATGATCGGGGTCAGCCCATCAACCTTGCGTAATTGGGAGCAGGGGGCCAGACAACCGGAGGGGCCGGCGCAGGCCTTGCTTAAAGTGGCCCAAAAGGATCCGCAGGCTGTGTATAAGGCATTGCATGGATAGTCGGTATTGAGGTTCTGATTGAGAAACATCAGGCAATCTTGATAAAGGTTGCCTTTTTTGCTGTTCGGTGATAAAAAAGGTATTCAGAAACACTTTCAAAAAGGGGCGGGAAACCGATGAGAAATGTTAGAAAACCGCTGATCATTGCCGTCATTGTCCTCTTTGTTTTGGCGATCGCAAAAGACCAGATCATCAAGGCCGCGGTGACCATCGGCGTCTCAAAGGCGGTGGGCGCGCCTGTGCATATTGACGGCATGTCGGTTGGTATCTTCCGTCAGTCCGTGCGCATCAGGGGATTTAAGATGTATAATCCTTCCGGCTTTCCGCGCGGGCCCATGGTTGACATTCCCGTGATCAGCGTTGAATATGATCTCGCCGCGATCCTCAGGGGCGATCTGCACCTGCCTTTGCTCGTCCTTGACCTTAAGGAAATGATCCTTGTCAAAAACAAGGAAGGCCGGCTGAACGTCGATGCCTTGAAGGTCGTGCAGAACAAGGGCACAAAACCGTCCAAGGCCATGGCGCTGCGCATTGATACGGCCGTGCTTGATCTCGGGCAGGTCATGGTCAAGGATTACACCGGAGGTGAGCGGCCCGGCGTCCAGACCTATAACATCGGCGTGCATCATAAAACCTACAGGAACATCAAAAGCGTCGAACAGCTCATTGTTCTCGTCATGATCGAGGCCATGAAGCCGACGGCCATCAAAAGCGCGGGCATTTACAGCGCCGCGGGCGTTCTGGGCGTTGCTTTTTTGCCTGTCGTGGCGGCCGGCGTCGTCTTTGACAAGGTGTATCAGCGGATCCACAAATGAAGGATTTGTTCTTTCCGGTCATGGTTGTTGTGTTAGAATTTTGATATGTACGACGTGGATTTTGTCCAGGTATTGCAGGCCTCCATCGCCCCTTGCGTCATGATCTCGGGGGTGGGTTTATTGCTGCTTTCTTTTTCCAACCGGTTGTCCCGGCCTTTGGACCGGATCCGCCAATTGAAGAAAGAATATGAGAAAGTGCCCGATGGGCAGAAGGCCGTTCTTCTTGAACAAATTGAGATCTTTTACCGCCGCTGCAAGATCCTGCGCAATGCGGTGGGGGCTTTGACGGTGAGTTTATTTTTTATTTCGGTCGTTATCCTCATTCTTTTTATTTCTTTGACCGTTCAAACATATTTCTTCAGGCCGCTCATGAGAGTGTCATTCGTTCTAAGCATTCTGGCGATGATCACCGGGGTCGTGTTTTTCTTCTGGGATGTTCTGGTGACTTTAAAATCCATCCGGCTGGAAATAAGGCAGTTTAAAAGACAATAGATCCCCGGCCCTTCCTCCAATGACCCGCAAATTCATAAAAGATGAACCATGGTTTTGATCAGTTTGATTTTGCCGTTCTTCCTGTTCATCTCGGTGTTCTTTTCTGCTCCCGCGCTGGCGGGCGATTGGAACGTCCATTTCCTCAACGTCGGTTATGGTGATGCCATCATCATTGAACGTCCCGATGGTCATGTGACCCTGATTGATGCCGGAAGCCGTCCGGCCGCAGAGAACATAAAAGAGTTCTTAAAAAACAAAGGCATTGCCGGCATAGATGCGGTTGTGCTGACCCATCCCCATGAGAATCATTGCGGGGGTTTGGAAGGGCTGGCACCGATCATCAAGGCCAATGAACTATTTTTTAACGGTGATACCGGCGGGGATGAGATATGCGCCGGTATTCTGGAAACATTGCGGCGGGCAGGCAGGACGATCAAAATAGTGAAGGCGGGGGATGTGGTGTATGAGGGGCGGGACCATCTTTTAAAAGTATTGCATCCGTCCGTCCTGGGGCCGGGGACCAATGACAATTCCCTAGTCGTGTGGCTTAAGGCAGAAGGAAAAGGTTTTTTATTTACGGCAGACATCGGTATGCTTGGGCAAGCGGCGTTGGTGCGGGAATTTCCCTTTGTATCGCAGGCCAATGCCGTGCAAGTACCGCACCATGGGGACGCGGTGATCCCCTCATGGAAAGCCGATTTCCCGCGGGCTGTTTTTATCATGTCGACCGGAAAAAATCCTTACGGCCTGCCCTCGAAAGAAACGCTGAATGCTTTGGCGGGAAAATTGTACCGCACGGACCAGGGCGCGATCACGCTGACAAGCAAGGGTGAGGAGATCTCCATTGTTCAGCATCCGTAATATTTCTTCCAGACACAGGGCATGGGCGTTGGCTTTGGCCTGGGTGGCGGCCATTTATTTGACCTCAGGACAGGTCCGCAGCGTCAATGATTGGCTAAGGCAATGGCCGGCATATCCTGTTTTGATCGCCATCCTGTGTTTGTTATTCCTCACGGTGTTTATAACAGCCGGCCTGAAAAAGCGGGCATTGGACCGCAAACAATGGTTTTTGATCGGACTGATCGCCGCGCTCTACACCGCAACTGTTTTTTATCTTCAAATTCCTGCCGAACGGGCGCATTTGGTGCAGTATGGTATTTGTGCCCTTCTTTTTTACCGGGCCTTAAGACACCATATGGGTGCGGGGCGCGCCGTTTTTCCCGCCTGGGTTCTGACCGTTTTGTCCGGGTTTCTGGATGAGGTCATTCAAGGGCACACTCCCGGCCGTTATTTTGGCTGGGGGGATGTCATTCTTAATGCCTGGTCCGGGGCCATGGCTTTGGGCCTTAATTTTATTTTTATCCTGCATTAATTTGTTATAATCCTGCCTATGGCTTTGATCAGTCTGCAGGAGATCAGCGTTGCGTTCGGCGGGCCTTTGTTGTTTGACGGGTTAAGCCTGCAATTGGAAACCAAAGAGAGGGTCGTTCTCCTGGGGCGCAACGGCGTCGGGAAAACAACGCTCATGAAGGTCATCGCCGGACAAATGGGCGTTGATACCGGCGAGGTTGTGCGCCAGCAGGGCATTGAAGTGACGCATTTGCCGCAGGAAGTCCCGTTGGCCCTTGAGGGCAATGTTTTTGATATTGTGGCGCAGGGTTTGGGCAAGCGCGGGGAGTTGCTGCAGGAATATCATCATGTCAGCCATCGCCTGCATACGGAGCATACCAAGGCATTGATGCGCCGGCTTGATCATCTGCAGGAGCAATTGGACCATACGCAAAGCTGGGACATCAGCGGTCAGGTGGAGCTGGTGATCGCCAAAATGGGCCTGGACCCCGAAGCCCAATTCCAGCAGCTTTCCGGCGGGCAGAAACGCAAAACTTTATTGGCCAAGGCGCTGGTCATCAACCCCGACATCCTTTTACTGGACGAGCCCACCAATCATCTGGACATCCAGGCCATTGACTGGCTTGAAGCATTCCTGAAAGATCATGCCGGCACCCTGATGTTCGTGACCCACGACCGCATGTTCATGCGTCATATGGCGACAAGGATCGTGGAACTTGACCGCGGGAAAATTTTCAGCTGGAGCTGTGATTACGCGACATTTTTAGAGCGCAAGCAAATGGCATTGGAGAATGAGGAGGCCCGCTGGGAGAATTTTGACAAGAAATTGGCGGAAGAGGAAGTTTGGATCCGCAAAGGCGTCAAGGCCCGCCGGACACGCAATGAAGGCCGGGTCAAGGCGCTGGAACGTCTGCGCGACGCGAAAAAAGCCCAGCGGCATGTGATCGGCCAGGTCAGCATGCAGGCACAGGAGGCCGGGCGTTCCGGCCATCTGGTGGCCAAGGTCTCCAATCTGGGCTTTAGTTACGGCGAGCATTGCCTGGTGAAGGATTTTTCCACGAATATCATGCGCGGGGACAAGATCGGCATCATCGGCCCCAACGGGTCGGGGAAAACAACGCTGGTCCGCCTGATATTAGGCAAGATGACGCCCCAAAAAGGCAAGGTGCGCTTGGGGACCAAACTGGAGATCGCGTATTTTGACCAGTTACGTGAAGACCTCGACGAAGAAAAAAGTGTCATGGACAATGTCACCCGGGGCAGCGACACGGTGACCATCAACGGCAAGCCGCGGCATATCATCGGGTATCTGCAGGAATTTCTTTTCACCCCGGACCGCGCCCGGACCCCGGTCAGGGTGCTTTCCGGCGGTGAGCGCAACCGTTTATTGCTGGCCCGCCTCTTCACCAAACCCTCCAATGTGCTGGTCATGGATGAGCCGACCAATGACCTGGATGTGGAGACGCTGGAATTGCTGGAAGAATTGCTTTTGGATTATTCAGGCACGCTTTTATTGGTCAGCCACGACAGGACCTTTTTGAACAATGTCGTCACCAGCACCATTGTTCTGGAAGGCGGCGGCGTCATCAATGAATATGCCGGCGGGTATGATGATTGGCGCAGTCAATATTTGGAAGAAAAATCACCCCCTTTTCTTTTTGGGTGATAAAATAATTTTGTATTTAACCCTGAACTCAAGGAGATGCGTATGCTTAAACAAGCGTGTATCGGTTGCAAGATCGTAGGCGCATTGGCCATCATCGGGGCATTGAATTGGGGGGCGATCGGGATCCTGCAGGTGAATTTTGTGGAACAGATCCTGGGGGACGGCCTGGCCCGGGTGGCGTATATTTTAGTCGGGATCTCCGGTCTTATGCTTTTGGCAAGTTATTTTATCGTTTGCCCGATGTGTAAGAAATAATTATGCATAATTTTTTGAAGGCATGGGTCGTGGCTATTTTTTTGGTCCTGAACTCCGGGTGCGCGGCGATGCTCATCGGCGCCGGCGTGGCCGGGGGCCTGGTCATCAGCGAGGATTCGGCCAAATTCAGCGTGGACAAGGGTTTCAGCCATGCCTGGGCCGCCAGTCGCCAGGTGCTTTCCAAAGAAGGCAAGATGACTTCCGAAGATAGAACAGCGGGCAAGATGGAAGCCGCGGTGGGCGAGTCCAGGGTCATCGTTTTTGTCAAAGCGGCCACCCGGCGCTCCACCACGATCGAGGTCAAGGCCCGCAAGAACCTTTTGCCTCACGTGGCGCTGTCAGCCCAGATCAGCCGCAAGATCCAGGAACGTTTATGAGGTTGTTGTGTTAGAATAATTCGGTCATCTATAAGGAGGGTTCACGTGTTCATACGGATACTATTCGGCTTTTTGTTTGTCCTCGGCGTTTCCGGCTGTGCCACCACCCAGCATAAGGCCTCGCAGCAGGACCAGATGCAGACCCGCGTTGTTGAACTGGAAAAGAAGCTCGAGGAAAAAGATGCCGAGATCGTGGACTTGCAGTACGCGGTCAAAGACCTTTCCAGCCGCGTGGATGCTTCCAAAGCCCCCGCGGCGGCCGAATCTTCCGTGCCTGCCGGCGAGTCCGCTGTTGCCGTCAAAGACGGAAACAACATCATCCGTGTTGCCGCTACCCCCGAAAAGGTGCAGGCCGCCTTGAAGGCCGCCGGGTTTTATAACGGCAGGGTTGACGGTAAAATAGGCGCGGGCACTAAGGCCGCCATCGTCCAGTTCCAGAGATCCCAAGGGCTTAATGCCGACGGAGTGGTCGGCCCAAAGACCTGGGATGTCCTGAAGACCTACCTCCAATAGTCAGTCAGCGCTGTCTTATGCATCCGGACCCAAAGCTCCCACGGCCAAACATCGTGCTGAACGCCGTTTCCGAAGAGCAATTGCTCAATACACGGCTCTGCGATCTGCCGGTGGCCATTGAAGGCACATGGCTTGAGGAATGCGTGCGCCAGTTGTACGCGGAACTCGATGCCAAAGGGCTTGTTTTTCATCCTGTCTGTTACCTGGCCGATGAGTGGCTGACCCCCGAAGGGGAAACGGTCATCGGCATCCCGTTCTATCTGGCCCACCCGGTGCTGGTCAAGCTCGAACATAAGATGATGCTGGAAGCCGAGGGGGAAGGCAGGGACTGGTGCATGCAGTTGTTGCGCCACGAGGCGGGCCACGCGTTCTCTTACGCCTATGATCTGCACAAACGCGGGGACTGGCAAAAGGTGTTCGGTTCCCCGCAGGAGGAATACGGCGACACCTATAAGTTCAAACCCTACAGCAAACGGTTCGTCCGGCACATTGACGGGTTTTACGCGCAGTATCATCCCGACGAGGATTTCGTGGAAACCTTCGCGGTGTGGCTGACCCCGGATTCCAACTGGCAGGAAACGTACAAGGGCTGGAAGGCGCTGGACAAATTGCATTTCGTTGACGGCCTGATGAACGAGATCAAAGGCAAGCCGCCCGTCTATAAGAAGATACGCAAATTATGGAACCAGAGGAAATTGACCGTCACGCTCAAGAATTATTACCGCCGCAAACGCCAGACGGAGCAGGAAGAGTCCCCGGATTTCCACGACGTTCAGCTGGAAAAGATCTTTAAACCGTTGTCTCCCGAAGAATGGATCGCCTTTAAGAAAGACCAGCGCAGAAGTCAAACTCTTTTGACCGCCCAGGCGCTCATCCGCAGGCATGCCAAAAATATTTTGAATAGCATTGACCGGTGCACCGGAGAGCGCAAATATATCATCAGCCATTTGCTCAAGAACACCAGCCTTCGGGCCCGGCAGTTGAACATGATCGTGACAGACCCGCAAGACGTGGCCGTTGTGCGTTTGTCGGTGTACGTCACGAGCTTGGTCATGAATTATGTCCATACAGGATGGTACAGGGGGTTGAGGCGGCGCACATGAAAAAGAAACTGAAGGTCCTCATGCTGTTTTACAGCCCCTACCAGAAGCCGCGCGGTTATGATTACAAAGAGGAATTCGCCGACCCCGAGAACATGTATACCGAAAAGGACGTGCTGGAAGCACTCAAGGCCCTGGACCATGAGGTGTCTTTGCTGGGGATCTTCAATGACATCGCCCCGCTTTTTGAAGAGATCAGGGAAAACAAGCCCGACGTCATTTTCAACATGATGGAGGTGTTCAACGACCAGGCCTATCTGGAGAAGAACATGGCCGCGCTGCTGGAGGTGACCGGCATCCCTTTCACCGGCTCCTCGTCGGGGGTCCTGTACCTGTGCAACAACAAGGCGGTGCACAAAAAGATCTTCAGCTATCATCGCATCAAGGTGCCGCGGTTCCGCGATTTCCCCAGGGGGGGACGGGTGTCCGTGCCTGCGAAGTTCCGCATGCCCGCGGTGATCAAGCCCCTGTGCGAGGAGGCCTCGCGCGGCATATCCCAGGCGTCGGTCGTGGACGATGCCCCGGCGTTCATTGAGCGGGTCAAGTTCATCCACGAGAACATGGGTATGGATGCCATCGCCGAGGAATACATTGAGGGGCGGGAGCTGTACGTGACGGTCATCGGCCACAAACGCCTGATGGTGCTGCCGCCCAGGGAAATGGTCTTTGCCAAGGTCCCCGATGAACAGCCCCGCATCGCCACCTACAAGGCCAAATGGGATGACGATTACCGTGAGCGCTGGGGCATTGACAGCGTGCCGGCCAAAAATATCAGCGATGAGACGCTCAAGCACATTGAAGATGAATGCAAGCGCGCCTACCGGGCCATGGACGCGCGCAGTTACCTGCGCTTTGACATACGCCTGACGCCGCAGGGCGAGGTGTTCTTCATTGAACCCAACGCCAACCCCTGCATTGCCAGGATCGACGAGATGGCCATGGCCGCCCAGAAGGCGGGCATCAGTTATGAGGAGCTGATCGGGCAGGTCGTTGAGCAGGCCATTGCGCTCAATGAACAGGCCCGTTCACGCAAGGTGAAACCATGAGATTGGCGCGACCCCTGGTTGTGTTGGACCTGGAAACCACCGGCATCTGGATCGAAAAGGACCGTATCATTGAAATTGCCATGGTCAGGATGGCCCCGGACGGGCAAACCGAACTTTTTGCCACCAGGGTCAATCCGGCCATGCCCATACCGGCGGTGGTCACCCAATTGACAGGGATCAGCGACGCGGATGTCAAGGACGCGCCCGTTTTCGCGGCCATCGCGGGCAAGGTGGCCGCCTTTATGGCTGATGCCGACCTGGGCGGGTTTAACGTTGAGCGTTTTGACCTTCCATTGTTGAGCCGCGAACTCGCCACTGCCGGCCTTCAATGGGATTTTGCCGGCAGGACCATTTACGACGCGCAGAAGATCTATCATCTGCATGAACGCCGCGACCTTTTTGCCGCTTTCGCTTTCTACTGCAAGAAAGACCTTAGCAATGCCCATTCTGCCGCTGCCGACGCGCAGGCGTCTTTGGACATCCTGGCCGAGCAGGTCAAACGTTACGGCGCGGGCCGGGACGATATTGAAGCGCTTAAGGAATTTGATTACAAGGCCACCGCTGAATATTTTGACACGGAGCGCAAATTCCGCTGGTGGAACGGGGAGCTGTACATGACCTTCGGCAAATACGCCAGGAAAGAACCCATCCATGTCGTGGCCAAGAAAGACCCGCACTACCTGCATTGGATCCTGGACAAGGATTTCAGCGACCAGGTCAAGGGCATGATCCAGGACGCCCTCAACGGCCGCGCCCCCAAACCGCCCAAACCGTAAACAATTTTAAAAATATTTTTTCGTATCAACATAAACTACTGTAGATAAATAAGTTACAGCAGTTTCTTCTATTTGCACATCCCCCAAAAACATGTTATCTTTGACCGTCGTCTAAGAAAGCGCTTTCCAGAATATAGAGATCAAATTAATGTTTAAAAAATTCCTAAACCTTGTCCTGATTCTTACCTTTGTGGCCTCTTCGTTGGCGCCTGCCCGTTCTTATGCCGCACCCCTATCTTTACCTGAGCCGGGAACAATGGTCAATCTAAGCCCTGCCTTTGAGTCGGTCTTGATCAAAGGCCTTAAAGTCCATCCCGAGAATCCTTTTGCCTTTGATTTCATTGTAGATACCGGCCACACGGGATTGTCCGTAGAGACGAGGCATGCCTCGTCTCTACACAACGAATCCATGAAATTGATCAAATATTTCCTTACTGCCTTAACCATCCCCGAAAAAGACCTCTGGGTCAACCTGTCTCCCTATGAGAAGGACAGGATGATCGCAGAGAACTTAGGCAAAACCCAAATGGGCCAGGACATGCTGGCCCAGGACTATATCCTCAAACAACTGACCGCATCTCTGATCTATCCTGAACGTGACTTAGGCAAGGCCTTCTGGGACAAGGTCTACCAAAAAGCCCAACAACTCTACGGCACTACTGAAATACCCGTCAACACCTTTAACAAGGTCTGGATCGTTGCAGACAAGGCCGATATCTTTGAACGCGGCAATGTGGCCTACATTGTAGGAGCACATCTTAAGGTGATGCTGGAGGAGGACTACACGGCTTTAAACAAGAACCAACAGGGATTGTCACCCCCGAAATCTTCTATCGGGGGTCCAGAGCATGGGACATCTTCTGGATTCCCGACAAAAACATTCGGGAATGACAGCCATGCGATGGCCTCCCAGATCGTCCGTGAGGTCATCCTTCCCTCCATCGAACAAGAAGTCAACCAGGGCAAGAACTTTGCCCCTCTTCGCCAGATGTTCTACTCCATGATCCTGGCTTCCTGGTACAAGATGGCCCTTAAAGACACCATCCTAACCCAACTCTACGGTAACCAATCAAAGACCAAGGTCGGCATCAACGCCAACAACCCCAATGACAAGGACAAGATTTTCGAACAATACCTGAAGGCCTACAAGAAGGGTGTGTTCAACTATATTAAGGAAGATGCTTCGGCTGCGCTCAGCACAGGTGCTTCGACTCCATCGTCCCGACAATCGTCGGGACTCGGTCGCTCAGCACAGGTGCCCAGGAAGTATTTTTCGGGGGGGCTGCAGATGGGCGTTGACCAAGCCATGCGGGTCGTGCACGACCTGCCTTTGGGGACATCATTACGTACAGGAAACACCTTTGATGTCGCGATCTTGGCCAATACTAAATTGGCTGGTTCCGACGGGGCGATGGTGGCCAGGATACCAGTTAATTATACTAATACAAGAACACGTCAAGCAGTAGCTGGTTTGAAACTAACAGAGCTGGGCGTTGGCTATACACGTTTATCCAACGGAAATCCGACACCAGAGATGATTTTTACCGTGACCACTCCAAGCGGTCGAACAATTGAATTAACCGGAGCATCACCGGCAGGAGAGTCTGAAGGAGTAAGAGCAGCCCTCTTTATGCTAGATGGGTCAGCAGCTGAAGACCTTACACTTATCAGAGATGGAGTTCTCAAAGCCGTTTACGGGGATATCTCTAGAGAAGATGCGGAAAATAGGATGCTAAAAGACATTTTTGGATTAGACAGGCAGCAAGCCCTTGTCCAGATGAAGGCTGACTTAAAAGGAAAAAATATTAAAGTCGCCCTTTGGATCGCTGAAAAAGTAATCCTTCCAAAGCTTAAAGACGCCATTGAATCAGGGAGGGTTGATCCAGCCATAAGATATCGCATGGATGACACTCAAAACAAAAGTATTGATGACTTTCTTATTAATCTCGACATTGAACTTTTTGGTCGTGAAGGATACAAGGGGGATCAATTTTTAGCCCTTAGTGGAGGCAATGTAACTGCTTTGAGTAGGGTTGGGTACAGATTAGTAGCTACTTTAAACGGTGTTTCCAATGAAGAAGTTTTATCTCATGGTTATAACCCAGATA
The DNA here is from genome assembly GCA_030650275.1 of Candidatus Omnitrophota bacterium. Taxonomy (NCBI): domain Bacteria; kingdom Pseudomonadati; phylum Candidatus Omnitrophota; species Candidatus Omnitrophota bacterium. The sequence continues at coordinate 222,346 of JAUSEK010000023.1, forward strand.
CAGGAGAAGTTGATCCTCATCAGGAGTTTGGCATCGTTCATCCCATGCCTGTTTTAATCGAAGGCGCCGCTCATGGAGGCTGGCTAACTGATTTTCAAGAGTTTATGTATTTAATGATGCTTAATGAACGAGAGAGAGCAATGAAAGGATTAGCTCCGAAGTTTGAAAGTCTTCTTAACAAAATACAAGCAGTGACAGTGGCACTAACCGATATATTGAAGAAACAGGGAGAGTCCGTCGGTGTGGGTAGCGAAGCGGCCTTTATGTTAAGAAACGCAAATAGCAATTTAGATCCGATTCAATATCTTTTAGATGCGGCTCGAAAGAGTGGATTAGTAGTAGGAGAAGATTATGGTTTAAGCTTTGATTGGGCCACCAGTGAAATTTATCACACCACTGCAGATGGATGGCCTGTGACCGGGTATTATCTATCACTTGAAGGCCGATTAGGAAAACTGCCTGAGATTATTATTCCTGGAGGAACTGCGGAAGGTCAAGTGCGAACTCTGGGCCAATTGATAACAGTTCAGGGTAAAAAATATGCTGTATTATCGACGATAAATATGTTTGATTGGATTAAATATTTAATTACAAGAACAAACAACCCTCTTCCCTTGGCTACACTGGAAGATATATTTGCTCAGTTTGATATCCAAGGAACCAGAATGTTGACAGGACTTTTATATGAACTGAAAAGAACATCCGGATTTCCGTTTAGTTTTCAAAATAGTAATGGTGTAACGCAGGTCATGGATGACATGTGGACAACCCGTCGAGATATCATGAGAGCTGCGATCAAGGGGACCCCTCTAGGAGAACCGTTAGTTATTGGAGAGGGGAGAGATCAAGAAGTATTAAATTTTCCTCAGGATACGTTCGACGGGGGGTTGGTAAAGCTCAATCAGGTTGGGCCGATAAAGTGGTTTATGCAAGCGGCCGCAGAGTTACGGGCACGAGGCCGTGATGTTGTTGATTCTCATAGGGGGAATGAACCGGCTAACGGCACGGAACGAGCGGCTGAAGCGATAGCCATAACCACTTTCCCAGTATTAACTGCAAGTGGTGGACACGAAGTTACGGGCAGAAAACCGATTGTTGCCGCCAAATTCGGCAGTCTGATGCAAATACGTTCAATCGTGTGGATGGAGATGCTAAGGGCATACGAAAGGATTGATGGCCGGCGAGAAGCCGACGCCGCAATGCTGGCGCCGTTAAGAGACGGTAATTATCCCGCAGAGCAGGCGGCCTTCAATACGGAGATGGATCGATTATATGGTGAGGAATTGAAGGCGGCTTTCGATGATGTTCGTCAAGATGGAAAAGAATATGTATTAGGACCGAGAGCTAAAAGTGCAGTGAGTAACCTTGTTCAATATTATCATGATAATGTTGGACGTAATTCAAGAGAATGGCAGCGTAATTTTTATGAATGGGTCCAGTCGCACCAATCATTTTTATCTGCCAATGTTATTGCTGAAATAGGCCTTGAAACCTATGCACCGTTCTTTTTGGAAAAATTACAGGCAATTGCTTTAGAGAATGATCCTGACGGTAATCCTCGGGCCGCGGCCAGACAAATCCAAGAAATTGCCAAAGAGGGAATGATTGGCGGGTATGAGGTCAGTGGTGATATTAAACAAGAAGCTCAAAGAATTTTGGTCACACATCCAAACTTGAGTGGATTAGCAGAATGGTTGAAGGAAGATCCTTTTCCGACAGTTGAAGAGGGGAGCATACCCGGCTATTTGCTTTTAGTTCGTCACGGAGAGACTACGTGGAATGAAACCGCTCTTAATATGTGGGCAGGGTGGTTGGGGGCGCATGTGACTGAAAGAGGACGCCAGCAAACACTTGAAGTTGGAAGTAAAATGAATAAGCTTACGTTTCAACATGCAATTTCCTCTGATTTAATCAGAGCTATCGAGACAATGGAGTATTTTCTCGAAGGCCGTGGGGATACTATGCCCTATGAAACCTCTTCGGATTTGCGTGAAAAATCCTATGGTTTTCTGGCTGGTTTCAGGAGAACGGATGTTGCACGATTGTTTACAAGAGTCAAAGATCTGTTCACTTTTTGGCGTAGGGAACCTGATGGACGTGCGCCAGGAGGAGAAAGTTTTGAAGACACTAAAGAAAGGGTTCGTCACGATTTAGTGCATAGTATTCTTCCCCGTATTGCTCGAGGAGAAAATGTGGTCATTTCAGCTCACGGGAATAGCTTGCGGGCCCTTATTGCAGCGTTGAGAGAGTTCACGTTGGGGCGAGCTTTGACTAGACAAGAAGTTATTGATCTCGAAGTACCTCAATCCGCGCCAATCGGGATCATTTTTGATAAATTGTTAAAGGCCAAAGAATTTTGGTCGTCCGAGATAGGTGCTGAGGCAGTTCAAGAGGCCTTGTTAAACAGTGCCGCCGACGCCGCGATGGCAGGAAAATATAAAGAGCGCAAGCCGGACCAGGCGATGGCGACAACCCCCGGCGGTATTGACTTCAACCGCGCAAAGATGCAGATGAACGTGCGCAAAGAGGGCGCGGGCGTGCAGATGCAATTTGACCCAGCCATGATCGAACGCATTAAGCGTGAGGGCTTTGACGGCCTGGATTTCAAGATCGACACCATTGTCCCCATCACAAACCTGCCAATGCTCCTTGGCCTGCGCAAAGAAGAACAAGAAAGCCGCCCGCCACAATTGGCCAGCGTGTAATTTTAGCATGGACTGAATTCTCAGAACATGCTATAGTTCCAAAATTAGTCGGTTCCCCGCCGATTATTTGAATAATTTTATCTCCCCACAATGAGGAAATAACATGCCTCAAATTTCTAAACAAGTCGCTGTTTTTCAAGGCAAGCAAATTCGCAGAGTTTGGGATGACGCCCAAGAAAGATGGTATTTTTCTGTGGTGGATATTGTGGAGACCCTCACGGGGAGTTCGATCCCTAAAAGGTATTGGTCTGATCTTAAAAGAAAGCTTGGCAGTGAAGGAAGTCAGGTGTACGAGAAAATCGTACACCTGAAATTTCTGGCTTCTGACGGCAAGAAATATTCAAGCGATGCCGCGGATACTGAAACCATGTTTCGTATCATTCAATCAATACCATCTCCAAACGCCGAGCCGTTTAAATTATGGCTGGCGCGGGTCGGGTATGAACGGGTTGAAGAATACTCAGACCCTGAATTAACCATACAACGCGCGATCCAGACATATTTGAAAAAAGGATATTCGCAAGACTGGATCAATATGCGTCTTAAAAGCATAGAGATCCGTAAATTATTAACGGATGAATGGGTGAAACGAGGCGCTAAAACTAATGATGAGTTTGCTCAATTGACGGACGATATTACCTTTGCCTGGGCCGGGATGACAACCAAACAATACAAAGATTTTAAAGAGTTAATGAAAGAAAATCTGCGTGATAACATGACAAACTTGGAACTGGTCCTGAATATGCTGGCCGAAGCAAGCACGACGGAAATTTCCCAGGTCAAACATCCGCAAACATTCGGCCAAAATCGAACGATCGCCAAACAGGGCGGGGCAGTGGCTGGTAAAGCCCGAAAAGCGATCGAGGCCAAGACAGGGAAAAAAGTTATCACCAAGGACAGTTATATTAAGCAGCGGCAAAGTATTGGTATTTAGGCCCAGCCATGAGCGTCAGCTCCTGCTCGGCCTTGAGCCACCCAACGGGAATGACAGAAATATAGCAAGATTTAATACTTGAGATTTTGCGCGTTATGGATAAAATAAGGCATGAATTCAAAAAGCGTGTGGTTGGTCGTTGTCCTGGTCGCGGCCGGTGCCGTGATTTTTGTTCTGTCCTTTAAACAAAAAGAGGAACCCCCGCCGCGGGCCGTGATCGCGGCTGTGCCTGTCCAAGTCATGGCCCAGACAGCCGACCCGGCGCGCTCCCCGGGGAGCGTCACCGGTTATGCGGTCCAGGTGTATTCTTTCCAGGACAAGACCCGCGCCGAGAAAGCCCTGGAAGACCTCAGATCAAGTGGCTATCAGGCGTTTCTCGTGGTCAGTGATCTGGGGGAGAAAGGCACGTGGTATCGCGTGCGCGTCGGCGGTATTGCCGATGAGAAAGAGGCCCAGGTCATGCTGGAAAATGTCCGCAAGAATTATAAAAGCGGGTTTATCGTCAAACCAAAGGTGTGATATGCATAAATATTCGTTGCTTTTTGTTTTGGTAGCATTGGTCGCGGCCGGCTGTACCACCAAGGTCACCCGCATGGAGCCCGACAAGGTCGTGGATTTCAGCGGCGGATGGAACGACATTGACGCGCGTCTGGTCGCCCAGGAAATGATCAAGGACTGTCTGGCCGGCGAATGGGTCAATGAATTCACCCAAAAGAGCGGCCGTCCGCCCGTTGTCATCGTCGGGGCTGTCAAGAACCGCACCTTTGAGCATATCGATCCCGGCGTTTTCATCGCGGACATGGAGCAGGCCCTGACCAATTCCGGCAAGGTCACCTTTGTCGCGTCTAAGGATGATCGCGAGGAAGTCCGCGCCGAACGCGCCGACCAGCAGGCCCGCCTGCCGGACGGGCAGGCAGGCAACACCGCCCACGCCACCATCAGCCCCAAAGGCCTGGAGACCGGCGCCGACTTCATGGTGCAGGGCAGCGTTAATTCCATCAAGGACGCGGTCCGTGGCAAATACGCGGTCTTTTACCAGGTCACGCTGGAATTGGTGGATTTGAAGACCAACCAAAAGCGCTGGATCGGCCAAAAAGAGATCAAAAAAGTCGTTGAACGATCATCCTTGAAACCGTAGGAACGCATCGATGCGTTCCCTACCATACGTTTTTTGGGTTTTGTTCCTTCCGGCGTTCGTTTCCTGCGCCACTCCCCCCAGGAACATCCAGCCGCAGATCAACAGCTTGGTCATTGCCCAGCATTTTGACAAAGCCGTTTCTTTTTTAGGGCAGAACCCTTCGGCCTACGGCTCCAATAATGAACTTTTATTCTGGCTGGACCGCGGCTTTGTTTTGCATCTGGCCGGCCGTTACGCCGAAAGTGTCAGCGCTTTTGAGTCCGCCAAACGCAAATTCAACGATCTTTACACCCGTTCGATCAGCCAGACCGCGGCCACCTATGCTGTTAACGATTATTGGCAGGAGTACAGGGGCGAGGATTACGAGTATGTGCTCGTCAATATTTTTCAGGCCCTGAACTTCGCGGCCATGGACAATGTCAGCGAAGCGCTTGTTGAGGCGCGGGACATGGACGCCCGGTCGAAATGGACCAAGACCGACGATGCCTTTGCCCGCATGCTCTTCGGTATTCTGTACCGGGCTGCGGGAACGCCGCAAGATCTCAATGACGCGTATATCGACGATGTCCGCAGCAAAGCCCAATACGGGGCGGATGTCCCCAAGATCCTTGCGCAGAATTTGGAAGCGGCGCAAACGCCGGATGTCCAGGCCAGTGCGGAAGTTTATTTGTTCCACTATACGGGGTTTGTTCCTTTAAAGGTCGCGGATACTTTTCTCATACCTTTGGACGCGAGCCATGTCACGGCCATCAGTTTTCCCCGGTACGCCGACCGGGTCAGCGACGTGCGTTCTTCGGTATTTTCCGCCGTCGGCCCCGCCGTTGGTCCCGCCGTTGGCGGGGCTGGCAGCAGGAGCGCGCAGGAGAATACGGAACCGGTCGAGGACATCGGCGCCATTGCCAAAAAGATATTGAATGACCGCAAGGCCTTCATCCTGGCCAAGGCGGGTTTAAGGCCCATCGGAAAATATCTTCTGGAAAAGGCCGTTGAAAGCAGGGTGCGCGACAGGAACGGCGAGACCCCGGCGGAGATCGTCAATCTTTTTGCCAACGTCTATAATTTGTATTCTGAACAGGCCGACGTGCGCGGCTGGCAGACCCTGCCGGAAAAGATCCGCGCGGCGCGCCTGCTGCTGGAGCCGGGCCGGTATGAATTTTTCGTGGAGGATCTTGACGAGAAAGGGGTGTCCCTGGGCAAAAAGCCGCTGGGTGTTTTTGACCTGCAGGCGGGCCGGAAGAAGTTTTTCATCGTCCGTTCTTACCGTTGAAATCAGTTGCGGGTGGTTTTCAAATCAGATAGAATATCTAATATGGCAAACAAGAAGATCCTGGTGATCGATGACGATCCAACACTGCTCAAGATGCTCCAGCCCTTTCTGGAATCGCACGGGTTTGCCGTCACTGTTGCTGTCGATGGGGAGGAAGGCCTCGCCAAATTGAAGATCGAACATCCGGACCTGATCATTCTGGACGTGCAGATGCCCCGGATGAACGGGTACGCGTTCATTTCTGAAATGAAGAAATTGGGAGGAGCCAAAAAGATCCCCATCATCGTCCTGACCGCCAAGGAAGGGATGGTGGAGATCTTCAAGGCCGAGGGCGTCAAAGAATACATCACCAAACCGTTCAAATCCGAGGTCCTTTTAAGCAATATCAACAAGTACGTGTGATCCCTCCCGTGCCCCAATACCACAACCTTTCGTTCGATGAACTGTTCCGTCACGAGACGGATCCTGCTTTGCAGGGCTATGAGCGCGGGACCGTGACGGATTCAGGATCTGTCGCGGTGGACACGGGCAAATTCACGGGTCGTTCCCCTAAAGATAAATATATCGTCCTGGATGAAACGACCAAGGATACTGTGTGGTGGGCCACGGGTCAATCATCCGGCTCCGACAATAAGCCGCTGTCCAAAGAGGCGTGGGCGCATTTGAAAGATGTTGCGGCCAAGCAGTTGGACGGCAAGACGCTTTACACCATGGACGGTTTTTGCGGGGCCAATGCGCAGACCCGTTTGTCCGTGCGGCTGGTCACCGAGGTTGCGTGGATGGCACATTTTTTCAAGAACATGTTCATCCGCCCGACGGCGGAAGAATTAAAAACGTTCAAGCCGGACTGGACCATCCTCAACGCCTGCAAGACCACGTGCGCGGATTTCGCGAAATGGGGTTTGCGTAGCGAGGCGTTCGTGGCGTTCAACATCACCGAGCGCATGACGGTCATCGGCGGCACCTGGTACGGCGGGGAGATCAAAAAAGGCATTTTCTCCATCATGAATTATTTCCTGCCCTTAAAGGGCATCGGCGCTTTCCATTGTTCAGCCAATCAGGGTGAAGGCGGGGACACGGCGCTGTTCTTCGGCCTGTCCGGCACGGGCAAGACGACCCTGTCCACCGACCCCAAACGAGCGCTCATCGGGGACGACGAGCATGGCTGGGACAATGAAGGGGTGTTCAATTTTGAAGGCGGCTGTTATGCCAAATGCATAGGGCTCACCGCCGAGCGTGAGCCGGAAATATTCCGCGCCATACGCCGCGACGCTTTACTGGAGAACGTGGACTTAGGTCCCGGCGGCAAGGTGGATTACGCGTCCAAGAAAAAGACGGAAAACACCCGCGTGTCCTATCCGCTTAATCACATTGACAATATTGTCAAGCCCGTGTCCAGGGGCGGGCATCCATCAAAGATCATTTTTTTGGCCTGCGATGCTTATGGGATCCTGCCGCCGGTGGCAAAACTCACCAGGGAACAGGCCATGTATCATTATCTGAGCGGTTACACAGCCAAGGTGGCCGGCACGGAACTGGGGGTCAAGGAACCGCAGGCCACGTTTTCCGCCTGTTTCGGCAAGGCATTTTTAATGGTCCACCCGACGCAATACGCGCGCATTCTGGCTGAGAAAATGGACAAGCACGGCTCATCCGCGTATTTAGTCAATACCGGTTGGGTCGCCGGCCCCTACGGCGTGGGCTACCGTATTCCTTTAAAGGGCAATCGCTTGATCATAGACGCCATCTTCAACGGGTCTTTGGATCAGGGAGTGTTCGAGACGTTGCCGGTTTTTAATTTGAGGGTCCCCAAGGCGGTGCCTGGGGTGGACGCGAAAATGCTGAACCCGCGCAATCTGTGGGCGGACAAAAAGGCCTATGACCTGCAGGCCGCGCGCCTGGCGCAGATGTTCATCAATAATTTTAAGCTTTTTACCGACACGCCCGAGGGCAAGGCCTTGGTGGCGGCCGGCCCCCAACTGGAGCGGGAGATAGACCTGCCCCCTCAACCCGCCATCACTGCCGCCGGCGGTGATTAAGAAAACGCTTTCCCACAAACGCCCTCAACCCCTTGTAATTCCTTATTAAATAAGGCATACTTTTAATGAACTCCCGCGTCTGGTCCCGCTGTTTCTTTAGCGGGACCGGCGGGGGTGCTTTCACCCATCAACTAAAACCGTGAATTTTATGCCGCGTAAGATCATCAGTGCACTCGTTATCTTTGCCTTTCTGACTACGGCAGTTCCTGTGCCCAGCCGGGCAGGGGAGGTTTTTTTGCCAGCTCCCGGTGCCAGGATGGCTGTAAGTCCCGCCTTTATGCCGCCCATGATCCTGGGTATTACCGTGGACGCGAAAGACCCGTTAAAATTTAATTTTTTGATCGACCAGGGTGACGTAGAGACGCAGCATGCTGCGTCTCTACAAGACGAATCAATGAAATTGATCAAATATTTTCTCGCGTCTCTCACCATTCCCGAAAAAGACCTGTGGGTCAATTTGTCGCCGTATGAAGGCCAGCGCATTATTCCGCAGGCGTTCGGCCAGACCGAAATGGGCCGCGACCTTTTGGGCCAGGACTATGTCCTTAAGCAGATCACCGCTTCCCTGATCTATCCCGAGAGCAAACTGGGCAAGAAATTCTGGGCGGATGTTTACAAGAAAGCCCACGAGCAGTACGGCACCACGAATATCCCCGTTAACACCTTTAACAAGGTGTGGATCGTGCCGGACGAGGCCGTGGTCTATGAGCGTAATGGCTCGGCGTTCGTGGTCAAAAGCCATTTGAAGGTGATGCTGGAGGAAGATTATTTGGCATTGTCTAAAAATATCTGTAGGGGCGATGCTTGTCATCGCCCGCAAGAAGGGCGAATACAAGATTCGCCCCTACAAAGCAATGTGAATCAATTAGGTTCCCAGGTCGTCCGTGAAATAGTTTTGCCCGCCCTTGAGAAGGAAGTTAATGAGGGTAAGAATTTTGCGTTATTGCGCCAGATCAACAATGCCCTGATCCTGGCCACATGGTACAAGCGCGCTTTGAAGGAAAGTTTATTGAGTAAATTTTACGTGGACAAGGCCAAGATCAAAGGTGTTGGGTATACGGATTCTGTCATTCCCGCGAAGGCGGGAATCCAGAGCAAGGGAGACATCGAGGGAATCTACCAGCAATATCTTCAGGCCTTCAAAAAAGGCGTCTATAACTATATTAAGGAAGAGGCCGACCCCTATACCCGGCAAACCGTCCCGCGCAAATATTTTTCCGGCGGTTTTGAGGGGAAAGACTATTCGATGGTTGTAAAAACGACCCGCAATACAAGAGATGTTCCCGACACATTTCGCGAGCGGATCCAACGCGCAAGATCAAACAATGGCCTTATGGACGTGGCCATTGAAGCGCAAGATGCGGCGATGACCGGACCTTCACATGACCGGGCGATGACTGTGACTTTGTCACCAATAGCATTGAATGGCGTTCGTCAACTGAAGAAGTGGATGGAAGAGGCCGTACAACAGATCAAAGATGCGCGCACGGATTGGAAAAGCCAGACAATACAAATAAACGAATATGGACAGAGGCTTAAACAAGCTGCGAATGTTAGAGAACAATACAGTTCTTTCCTTGAGGGTGATCCTTTTTTAAGCAAGTTGAGGTGGATTTTTATGGGTGGCGGTATGCGTTTGCCTAAACAAGACCCCAATAATTCAGATGAAAAAGATAGATATATTGGTGTTTTGGGGCGCGATCCGGCGGGGGGTCTTGTTATTGGCGTGACGGATAATTCGCAATACATGACATCTTTGGAAGTTTCGAATACCTTTGGGGCTGTTACTAGCTATGTCAGCATGATCGATGGGGATCAGGATTTCTTTTTAAGCGAGATCGACAAAGTAATTGATGACATTTTAATTCGTGGCCAAAATGTGATCGATCTGCTTGCAAAAGTTGAAAATTCCCAGCCGGGAACAGGGTTTGAAACCGTTAATGTCATAGGGATAGATAAAAATCTTAAATCCATTGTTATATCCATCGTGGATCCGCGATTGACCGTTGTTCAGCCGGATCAGGTGGCTGCTGACCAAGCCCCTGCGGACTCCGCGATGACTGCGGAGCGGAAAGTGAAGAGTATTTTGTTTGTTGATAATGATCCCACTACAGTGGAAACAAACAGTCGATTGTTGAGACTTGGGGGATACCGAGTGGATGGGGTTACAAGCGGTCAAAAAGCATTAAATATGTTATTGCGTAACTCGTATGACTTGGTCGTTACATCTTCGCTAAGAGGAGCAGGCGACATTGGGGTGGAGGGACTTGCAAATATACTTGCTGCAAATCAGCCAACGCCTTTTATCATTTTTTCAGGAGATATTATGGGTGATATAATTCCTGACAGCGTCAAACGTGCGGCGCTAGAAGTTCTTCCCAGAGAGCCGACTTCAGAGAATCTTCTTCGAGCTTTACGAAAAATTAATGGAGAACCAGAACCTGCCAATGTTTTAGAAAAAGGACCAACGCAAAGCCCTCCTAAAGGAAAACTATTAAGGCCTAAGTTTGGGAAAGATTCGGCCATGAACGCTGCGGCAAAAGATGTCGGCGGTATTGACTTGAACCCGGCGAATTTGAATTTGCGCATCAGGCGCGACGGCAAGGGCGTGCCTTTGCCGACAGGCCAGCAGGACATGGGGCAGTTGAATAATATTGAAGGCCTGATGCCGGTTATCATCAAGATCGTGCCCGCGACCTATATCCCGGCGCTTTCCGACGTCCTGGCTACGGTCAATTGACATGGAGGGTTGCCGGTGTTATACTTCCATTTGAGGTAAGGAACATATGCGTAAAACGTTCAAAACAGCTTTCGTTTTGTCTCTGGCCGGGGTGTTCACCCTTGGCTCGGTGCTGTGTTGTTGCGCGCGCAATATCGCTCATGCTGATACGGTTGCCGCAGCCAAGTCCCATGCCTGCTGCGCTTCCAAGCAGACCCAGCCCCAGAAAGCGGCTGATTGCGAGCATTGTTCCGTTTCCCTGAAGTCCGCGCAGATAGCCCAATCCTTTGATCTCATCCCGTCTTTTACCATCGCGTTCAATCTTTTGCCCGCGGACATTGTATTCATTACACACACTCCAGTAGTTTATCAAACCGTCTGGGCTGACGGCCCGCCCGGTTTCTCGTCCGAAGTTCCTTTCTACATCCAGTCCCATCAGTTACGAGTATAATCTTTCCTTCAAAAATATGGATTGTCACCCCCGAATGTTTTTATCGGGGGTCCAGGGTTGGCTAATTCTCTGGATTCCCGACACAAGCATTCGGGAATGACAAATTTCAGATTAAAACTGGAGGAAATTTTATGTCTAATACATCAAAAATCATCATCAGTATCCTGATCCTGGCCGCGGCCGGGGGTGGATGGCTTTTGCTTCAAGGGTACAAGGCGGCCCCTTCCCAAGCCGCAGCCAAAGAAATTTGGTATTGCCCCATGCACCCGCATTACACCAGCGACCGTCCGGGCGATTGCCCCATCTGCGGGATGAAACTGGTCAAGAAAGAGGGGCACCCCAACGCCCAACACGCACTGCAGGAACATATTTCAGGTCCTGAAAATCGTTTGGCCGATCATGCGCCGGTGGCGCTGGACGCGCGCCAGGAGCAGTTGACGGGGGTCAAGACGGTTGCTGTGCGCAAGCAAGCCCTGATGAGAACGATCAGGGTCCCGGGGTATGTGTCCACCAACCATGATCTGTATGCACTGCAGAATGAATACGTGCAGGCCTATATCAACTATATTACGGTTTACCGGGATTACCGCCGTTTTGAGCATACGCGGCGCAACTGGGAAACGCACCGGGGCCTTCAGGTCAAAATACATGAAGCCGAGGACAAATTATTGCGTCTGGGGTTCAGCCGTGATCAGATCGGGAAATTAAGGAAGGTTTCCTGGAAAACATTGTGGGACCAGCCGGAATTGCTGTTGTTCAAGGACGGGGCCAGTTATTGGGTCGTGGCGCAGATCTTTGAGCCGGACCGCGGGTTCGTGGAAGCGGGGCAGGAAGTCCAGGTGGAGATCCCTGCTTACGCTGAAAAAATAACAGGCGTGATCCGGACCGTCGGCGGTATTTTTGATCCCCAGACCAGGACGGTCAATGCCATCATAGAACTGACCGGTTATCGCGGCGAGCTGGAAGGCAACATGCTCGTTAATGTGACGATCCCCGTGGATCTCAATGAATTCCTCATCGTTCCGTCAACGGCGGTGATGGATACGGGTTTAAGGAAGATCGTTTACGTTGAAAGCAAGCCCGGCATTTTTGAGCCGCGGGAGATCCAGACAGGGCCGTTGGGGGACAATGGCTGGGCAGTCAAGTCCGGGTTGGCGGAAGGTGAACAGGTGGCAGCGGAGGGCAATTTCCTTCTGGATTCGGAAAGCCGCCTGCGGGCTGTCCTGTCCGACGATACAGCCGGCCAAGGGGAGCATATCCATGGACAATAACATGACATCTCCCCGGCAAGGACCGATCGGCAGGGTCATTGAGGCCTCGGCCCGCAATAAATTCCTGATCTTTTTGTTCGTGGCCGCGGCCATTGCGGCGGCGGTGTGGTCGGTCAAAAATATTCCCCTTGATGCCATTCCTGATCTGTCCGACACCCAGGTCATTGTTTATTCGCGCTGGGACCGCAGCCCGGACATTATAGAAGACCAGGTGACCTATCCCATCGTGTCCGCGCTGTTGGGAACCCCCAAGGTCAAGGCCATCCGCGGTTTTTCCGATTTCGGGTATTCGTATGTCTATGTGATCTTTAAGGACGGGACAGACCTGTATTGGGCCCGCAGCCGCGTGCAGGAATATCTCTCCAAGATCATTCCTTCCTTGCCGCAGGGCGTCAAAACCGAAATGGGTCCGGACGCGACAGGCGTGGGCTGGGTCCTGCAATACGCGCTCGTGGATACGAGCGGCAAGCACAGTTTGCAGGAAATGCGCAGTTTCCAGGACTGGTATTTGCGTTATTATTTGCAAAGCGTGCCCGGGGTTTCGGAAGTGGCTTCCCTGGGGGGCTTTGTCAAACAGTATCAGATCACGGTTGACCCGAATAAATTGTCGTCTTACAAAATCCCCATCAGCAGGGTGATCGAAGCAGTGCGCGCCGGCAATCAGGAAAGCGGCGGGCGTCTGGTGGAAATGACCGGCGCGGAATACATGATCCGCGGCCACGGTTACGCCAAATCCGTTGATGATCTGGGACAGATCGCCGTGGGAGTTGGCCCGAACGGCGTTCCCATTCTGGTCAAGAATATCGCCCACGTGTCTTTGGGGCCCAACATCCGCCGGGGTGTGCTGGACCTAAATGGTCAGGGGGATGTGGTCGGCGGCACCATTGTCATGCGTCATGGCGAGAACGCTTTGAAGGTCATTGAAGCGGTCAAGGCCAGAATGAAGGAGATCGCCCCGTCATTGCCCACAGGGGTGAAGATCGAGATCACCTATGACCGTTCGGACCTGATCTTGAGGGCTATCAGCCATTTGAAGCGCCAGTTGACGGAGGAAATGATCATCGTCAGTTTGGTCATTCTGGTGTTCTTATGGCATTTTCCGTCGGCGTTCATCCCCATCGTCACCATCCCCATCGCGGTGTTATTGTCTTTTATCCCCTTATTCATGATGAAATTGACGTCCAACATCATGTCCCTGGCCGGCATCGCCATTTCCATGGGGGTGCTGGTGGACGGGGCCATCGTGCAGATGGAGAACGTGTATAAACGTCTGGAAGAATGGCAGAGGGACGGGCGTCATGGGGACGCGGGCCCGGTCATCCTCAACGCGCTCAAAGAAGTCGCCCCGTCAGTATTTTTTTCTCTGCTGGTCATCGCGGTCTCTTTCCTGCCGATCTTTACACTGGTGGACCAGGAGGGACGTTTGTTTTCGCCTTTGGCCTGGTCCAAGACCTTTGTCATGGCCATTGCCGCCGTGCTGGTGGTCACCTTGAACCCGGCGGCGCGCATGCTGTTCTCAACCGGGAAAGGGAACTATTATCCCGAGGAAAAACATCCGGTCAGCCGTTGGCTTTTTCGCATCTATGAGCCGGCCTGCCGTTTTGTGCTCAAGCATGCCAAGGCAACGATCATCGCGGCGGTTTTGCTGGTATTGACCACCATCCCGGTGTTCTTGAAATTGGGCTCGGAGTTCATGCCGCCGTTGTGGGAGGGTGATGTTTTGTATATGCCCACCACCATGCCCGGCATTTCCATTGCCGAAGCGCAGGAGCTTCTGCAAAAACAGGACCGTATCCTGAAAAGTTTTCCCGAGGTGGAGAAGGTGTTCGGCAAGGCCGGACGCATGGAAAGTTCAACGGATCCCGCGCCCTTGTCCATGGTGGAAACCGTGGTGACGCTCAAACCCGAGGGCCAATGGCGCATGGTCAAGGGGCGGCGCATCACGCATGAGCAGTTGATCGATGAAATGGACAAGGCCCTGAAGATCCCCGGCACCGTCAATGCCTGGACCATGCCCATCAAGAACCGCATTGATATGCTTTCCACCGGCGTGCGCACGCCCGTGGGGATCAAGGTCCTGGGGTCGGACCTGGCGGTCATCGAGAAGATCGGGACGCGCCTGGAAACGATCCTCAAAGGTGTGCCGGGCACGCGCAGTGTCTTTGCCGAACGCGCCGCCGGCGGATATTTCCTGGACTTTGACCTGAAGCGCGACCAGCTGGCCCGTTATGGCCTGTCGGTCGCGGACGCGCAGGAAGCCATCACTTCGGCCATCGGCGGCGAGAATGTCACGACGACCGTTGAGGGCCGCGAACGCTACGGGGTCAATGTGCGTTATCCGCGCGAATTGCGTGATAACGCCGAAAAACTCAAGCGCGTTCTTGTCGCCACCCCATCAGGGGCCCAGATCCTTTTGTCCCAGGTGGCGGACATCGTGACCCGTTCGGGGCCGGCCATGATCCGCGATGAGAACGGCATGCTGGCCGGTTACGTGTACGTGGACGTGGCGGGAGTGGACATCGGCTCCTACGTCGAGCGCGCCAAAAAAGAAGTCGCCGCCCAGCTGCAATACCCGCAAGGGTATGGCCTCATTTGGAGCGGTCAGTATGAGAACATGCTGCGCGTGCGCGAACGGCTCAAGGTCGTTTTACCGTTGACACTTTTGATCATTGCTGTTCTATTATTTATGAACACAAGGTCATGGATCAAAACAGGCATTGTGCTGTTGGCCGTTCCGTTCTCATTGATCGGCGCGGTATGGCTGTTGTGGATCCTGGGATACAATCTGTCCATTGCCGTGTGGGTGGGCATGATCGCGCTCATGGGGCTCGATGCCGAGACCGGCGTTTTGATGTTGTTATTCTTGGACATTGCTTATCAGGACGCGGTCAAGGCGAAACGCATGAACGATCAAAATGACCTGAAAGAAGCGATCGTGCACGGGGCCGTGCGCCGGGTACGTCCCAAAATGATGACGGTCATGGCCGCGCTGTTGGGGTTATTGCCCATCATGTGGTCGCACGGCGCCGGGGCGGATGTGATGAGCCGCATCGCCGCGCCCATGATCGGAGGATTAATAACCTCATTTTTGCTGGAACTGCTGGTCTATCCGGCGATCTTTCATTTGTGGAAACAGAGAACGTTCAATCCATCAATCATCAAGGAGGCAGTATGAAAAAAGTATTAACAATAGGAGCGATTTTTCTAGGCGCGTCCCTGGTTTACGCCAACGCACAAATACCGGCGGATGCCAAGGCCGAACCGGCCTCTGATGCGGCTGTCATTGCCGTGCCCGTTGCCGCGCCGGTCGAGGTCGGCAATAAAATTTGCCCGGTCAGCGGTGAAAAGATCGTCAAGAGCACGGACATGGGTGAGCCCGTGCAGATAGAGCATAACGGCAAGATCTATGGTTTGTGCTGTCCGATGTGCATCAAGGATTTCAAAAAGGACCCGGACAAATACGCGGCCATTGCTGATAAAGAGGTGAGTGAAAAAGAAGATTTTTAACCAATGGCCGGAGAGATTTGCTAAAATGATTTTATGCTCAATGATATCTTTTTAGCATCCATCCCCATATTTTTTGCCATGGATCCCGTCGGTCTTCTGCCGGTCTTTGTTGGCCTGACCGAGGGGATCTCTTCCCAGGAAAAGAAAAAGATCATTGCCCAGTCGCTGGTCACCGCCGCTCTGGTGGCGGTCGGGTTTATTTTCTTGGGCAGGATCATTTTTCATCTGCTGGGCATCACCATGGGTGATTTCATGGCCGCGGGAGGAGCGATCCTCTTTTGTTTATCCATGAGAGACCTCATGTCTTCGTCTGACCAGCGCCGCCGCGGCATCCAGGACCTGGGGGCAGTGCCCATCGGCACGCCTTTGATCGTCGGCCCTGCTGTTTTGACCATTGTGCTGATGCTCATGGGCCAGCGCGGCCTTGCGGCCACCCTGGCCGCGGTGTTCCTGAACCTCGCCATCGTCGGCGTTGTCTTTTTGGGCAGCAACGCCTTGATCGCCGTTCTTGGAAAAGCCGGATCGCGCGCTCTGTCCAAGGTCATGTCGCTGCTGCTGGCCGCCATCGGGGTGATGATGGTGCGCCGCGGCATCATTGAGATCATCGCTTTATCCCACCAGTAATTTATGCGTCTTTATTTTCAGAAAATCCTGACCGCCGTATTTTTGACCGCGTGTTCTTTGGCCCTCGCGGCTTGCGCGGCGGGTTTTTACCTGTTGACCACCGCGTCCGGCGGTCCGGTTGCGGTCCAGTTCTTTCTCAAACAATATGTTCCAAAAGACGTCATCGTCATCATCGGAAATTATACCGGGACCATGCGTTCAGGGCTTATCCTGCAGGACATCGCGGTCACCAACATCCCGGCGTTCCCGCCCGAGGCCTCTGTGCGCATCCAGCGGCTGGTCGCGCGTGTTCCCGCGTTCGACCCGAGGGACCTTTCCGTGGACATATTCAACGCGCGCCTCGTCTTGCCCGGCTGTGACCCCATTGTCATTGAAGGTCAATATACAAAAGGTCAAGTCCAGGCCCGGGCCTATGCCCGCGTTCTGGACGTGCATACCCTGGTCAGCGGCGTCATGCAGGAGCGCTTTTTGAAAAATCTCCAGGGTTTTATCACAGACGCGCAAATGACCGTTCAAGGCCCCTTGTCAGGGCTGCGCGTGACCGGCACGTTTTTCGTGGACCGCATCCGTTATCAGGACACGACCGTTTCCCAGGGGCTTGGCCGCGTGCAGGCGGTTTTGGTTTTGGGGGGCGGCAAAGCACTGCTCTCGGGCGATCTGATCATGGACAGCGGGCTTGTCAACACCCGTCACCGTGATATTGACCTGCGGCCCAGCCGCGCCTTTTTTACAGGAGGGGTCCTGGACGATCCTTCTTTGGATATTCACGGGACAACACAGATCGAGGACATTGCCATTGACTTTAGCATCAAAGGCACATTGCAAAAGCCCGAATTGAAGCTGCGTTCCGATCCGCCCATGGCCGAAGACATGCTTTGGCTGGTCCTGGCCGCGGGGAGGACCTGGACCCCGTCTTCTTTGAAGTATAACGAACAGACCAAGGCCCTGGGCGTTCAAAAGAACGTCACGGACGAGTTCAAACTGGGCCTTAAGTTCGAGGAAACACCCGTGCGGCCGGGTCAGCCCGCCACCGAATACTCCCGGACCGTGGAAGGGGCCGTGCTCCTGACCGATCGATTTTCCATTAACATCGCCGAGAAATTACTTCCGCAAGACCGCAGCGGCATCCCCGCGCAGAGCGATCCCACCAACACCGATCCCCGCAGGCAGACCGAAAGCCAGATCTACCTCAAGTACAAGAATACGTTTTAATGCAAATGGGGACACGTAACAAGTACATGTCCCCATTTGCTTGACAAAAAAACGTTTTTTGTTTATAATTCGGTAATACTTTGTATTACCTACGCGGAAGGAGGACTTTATGGCGCAGACCAGGGATGTGGAGGTCATCACTTTTAAGGCGGACCGTGACCTGATGAAATTATTGAAAGGCATCCGCAACCGTTCGGAGTTCATCCGCACCGCGGTGCTGGAAGCGCTGGACAATGCGTGCCCGTTCTGCCGCGGCACCGGCGTTTTGACCACACACCGCAAGAAGCATTGGAAAGATCTGGCGGGGCATCATTCGGCGAAAGAATGCAGGGAATGTCATGAGGAGGTTTTGGTGTGCACGCATTAAGGACCATCGGTTTATGTTGTTTATTGGCTTGCCCCGCCTATGCCGGGACCCCGTTGAAAGCCGTGGCCACGTTCAGTATTTTGGGGGACATGGTCAAAAACGTCGGCAAGGACAAGGTGGATGTGACGGTTTTAGTCGGCTCCGACGGGGATGTTCACACGTTTGAGCCGACCCCCCAGGAAGCCATTGCCCTGGTCCGGGCGCGGGTGATCTTTGAAAATGGCCTGCATTTTGAACACTGGCTGGATGATCTTTACGCGTCCAGCGGTTCACGCGCCTCCCGGATCATTGTCACCGATGGGATTGAACCGATCGCTTTGGGAAATGATGAGGACCCGCACGTCTGGCATGATGTGAGCAATGCCATGCTCATGACAGAGAGGATACGGGATGGGCTGATCGCGGCCGATCAGGTGAATGCCGCCTATTATAGGGAAAATGCGGAAAAATATTTGGCCGAATTGGCAAAGATGGACCATTGGATCATCGAGACCTTAAAAGACGTTCCGGATGAACGCAGGAAATTGGTCACGTCCCATGATACCTTCGGTTATTTTGCCAAACGTTACGGGTTTGCGGTCATCGGGACAGCCGTTGGATCCGCCAGCACCGAGGCAGCAGACCCTTCAGCCGCCGAGATCGCCCAACTGATCGAAAAGATCAAGGCTGCGGGGATCAGGGTGGTTTTCGCCGAGAACACGCATAATCCTAAATTGCTGGAATCCGTGGCTGCGGAAGCCGGAGTGAAATTAGCACCCAGGTTATACACCGATGCCTTGGGTCCCGCGGGCAGCGCAGGGGACACGTACGTTAAAATGATGCGGTCTAATGCCGGGATCTTCGCGGAGTCATTAAAATGATGCTTTCTTATTGCCGGCACAGGCACAGTTCCCCGGACCCGCACGCCCCTGCTTTGGCGGTCAAAGGGCTGGACGTTGTTTATTCCGGCGGGGAAAAACCGGCGCTTAAAAATGTGACCCTGCGCGTTCCCGTCGGGGTATCCATGGCCCTGGTGGGGCCCAATGGTGCCGGCAAGTCCACGCTGTTCAAAGCCATCAGCGGGCTTTTGCCCGTGCGTTCGGGAACGGTGCGTGTCTTCGGCCATCGTCTGGGCGCGTGCCATCACCGCGTCGTCTATTTGCCCCAGCGCAGTGAGATCGACTGGCAGTTCCCGATGAGCGTGCGTGACTTAGTCGTCACCGGCCGTTACGTGTATCTGGGCTGGTTCGCGCGTCCGGGAAAAAAGGACCTGCGCATGGCCGCCGACGCTCTGGAACAGTTGGGAGCGGCGGACTTAGGCGAAAGGCAGATCAGCAAACTTTCCGGCGGCCAGCAGCAAAGGGTCCTGATCGCCCGGGCCCTGGCGCAAAACGCGGACCTTTTATTGCTTGACGAGCCGCTCAATGCCGTGGACGCGGAAACGAGGCACACCATCGCGCGGGTCCTGGAAGGCATCAAAGCCAAAGGGAAAACCGTCATCGTCGCCACTCATTATTATGACCAGCAGGAAGGCCGTTTTGACGGGGCCATTTATCTGAAAGATGGAGAGCAGGTTGATGCATTACCTCACTGATCCATTCCAATATGTATTCATCCAGCGCGCGGTCCTCGCCGCGGTCATCGTTGGCGTCCTGTGCGCCGCCTTGGGCACCTTCGTCGTGCTGCGGCGCATGTCGCTGGTCGGCCACGCCTTGACCCACAGCGCTTTGCCGGGCATGGTTGTGGCCTATTTGCTGGGTGTCAGTATTTTCTTTGGAGCGCTGATGGCCACCGTGCTGACGGCGTTGGGGATAGGTCTTTTGGCCAAGGATGAAGATGTCTATGAAGACACATCGGTGGGTATGATCCCCATGGTCATGTTCGCCGTCGGCATTTTGCTCATCAGTGCGACAAAATCCTATCGCGACCTGTCCGCCATGCTCTTCGGCAATATTTTAGGGGTCACGCCTGCGGACCTGGATCTTATTATTGTCATTGCCGGTGCAAGCGCGCTGGCCCTGGTCCTTTTCCACAAGGAAATGAAACTGTTGTGCGTTGACCCCAATTACGCCAAAGCCATCGGGGTGCCGTTTGACCTTTTGCGTTACGGCCTGCTTGTGTTTTTGGCCCTGACAGTCGTAGTCGGTATTCAGGCGGTGGGCACGGTCCTGACCAATGCTTTGCTGGTCATCCCGGTCGCGGCGGCGCGATTGTTAACGGACCGTTTGGGCGTGATGATGTTGATAGCCTGCGCCTTTGCCGTCATAGCCGCGCTGGCGGGCGTGTACGCGTCGTATTATTTCGGGATCGCCTCGGGCGCGGCCATTGTGCTGGCCGCCGCGTGTTGTTTTGGGCTTGCCTGGGCCATCCGCCTGCTATCCAAACGTTGACAACCCCCTGACCTCGGTGTTATTGTAGTGTCCTTATGGACCTGCACAATCGCTGGGGAGAACCCATGGACAAGGAACCGGGCGGGCTGATAGGCCCGGACGGCCAGCCCCTGCCATCCGCCCAGGAGCTCAAACCCTCTGAAGAAGAAGCGGCCCAGCCCCAACTGGATTTTTTCAATTACGCGGCCTCGCTGGGCTTTCAGGCCATGATCTTCTTGGGCGAAATGCCCAACCCCGTCACCAACCAGACGGAAAAGAACCTCAAACAGGCGAAATTCCTCATTGACACGCTGGTTTTGATCCGCGAGAAGACCATCGGCAATCTCACCAAGGAAGAGGGTGAATTGCTCAACGGTTCCATTTACGAATTGCAAAAGCGTTTTGTGGAGATCGCGCAAAAGGAGAAGGCGTAATGACTTGCCCTGAGCCAAGTCGAAGGGTCGACGACGCTCTGCTGGCCATTTTGGCCTGTCCCGCCTGTCAGGGGGACGTTGTCCTTAAGGACAATAAGATCGTCTGTACCCGCTGTGGGCGCCGGTACCCCATCAAGGACGGGGTCCCTGTCCTTTTGGCCGACGAGGCCGAGAAATGACCCCGCGTTTAAAAAAGCTGATCGCTGAATTTCCCCATCATAAGAACATCGACGGGCTTCTGGTCGTCAACGACGCCAATATCCGTTATCTGACAGATTTTCCAGCCGGCGAATCCTGGCTTTTGGTCACGCCCCAAAAAGCCGTCTATATTACAGACTTTCGTTATCTCCTGCAGGCCAGGCAGGGCCTTAAAGGGGTCATCGTCAAGCAATATACCAAGACCCCGTGCCTTGTCCTGTTCGATCTGGTCAGGGGCCTGAAGGTCAAACGGCTTGGTTTTGATGAGCGCCACACGAGCGTGGCCCAATTCAAGAAATTAAAACAATTCTGTCCGCGGCGCACCAAATTGGTGCCGGCCGGCGGCCTGGTGGAATCATTAAGGGAGATCAAGGAAGAAGGGGAGATCGCCCGGATCCGTGCCTGTTTGAAACTGCATTTCAAGGCCCTGGATCTTTTAAAGAAAGTGGTGAAGCCCGGGGTCACGGAGCGCCATGTCCTGGCCCGGTTGGAGCGTTTCGTCAAGTCCCATAAAGCAGGGTTTGCTTTTGATCCCATTATTGCTTCCGGCCCCAATTCCTGTTATCCTCATGCCTGTGTCACGGACCGTGTGATCCGCAACAATGAGCCGGTCCTGATCGATATAGGCATTGAGATCGGGGGTTATAAGTCTGACTTGACACGAAATTTCTTTTTGGGTAGAATTCTACCCTCTGTTCGCCAGGCCTTTGACGCCGTGAAACTTGCGCAAAGCACAGCCATCGCCATGATCAAACCCGGCGTCTCGGCGGCCCAGGTGGATGCGAAGGCACGTAACACATTGAAAAAATTCGGGTTAGCAAAATATTTCGGCCATTCCCTTGGCCATGGCGTTGGTTTGGATATTCATGAGAACCCGCGGCTGTCGTGCAAAAGCACGGGTGTTTTAGAACCGGGGATGGTCGTGACCGTGGAGCCGGCGGTTTACATCCCCAACCAGTTCGGGATCAGGGTCGAGGACATGGTTTTGGTGACATCCCAAGGATGCGAGGTATTGAGTACACCGTTAAATTAGTTTTAATGGCACCGGTGTACTCAAATTAACACGAATTAATTGAACGGAGCACTGAGTGGCCATTACGATCAATGAAATAGAAAGCGGCATGGGCCTGATGGTGGACGGCCAGTTGTATTTTATCACCGATTTTAATCATGTGAAACCCGGCAAAGGCAGCGCTTTTGTCCGCATCCGTTTAAAGAACATCAGGACCGACGCTGTCCTGGAGCGCACCTTCCGCACTTCGGAGAGCCTGGACAATGCGCCTCTGGAGCGCCGGCGCATGCAGTTCACCTACGTTTCCGGCGATGAATATCATTTCATGGACCAGAGCACCTACGAAGACACGATCATCTCCAAAGGACTTTTGGGTGACGCAGTCAAATACCTCCAGGATGATGCCGTGGTGGAAGTCCTTTTGCATAAGGAACAGGTGGTCAAGGTGGAGATCCCCACGTTCATCATCGCCACGGTCATCGAGGCCGATCCCGGCTTGAAAGGCGATTCTTCCAGGGCCGGATATAAGCCGGCCAAGATCGACACCGGCGCCTCGGTCCAGGTGCCGCTTTTCATTCAAACAGGGGAGACCATCAAGGTGGACACCCGCACCGGCATCTACGTTGAAAGGGTCAAGAAATGAATTTAAAAGACATCAAAGAGATCATCGCGCTCATGAACGAACATAATCTCAATGAGATCGAGATCGAGCGTGAGGGCCTGAAGCTGAAGCTCAAGAAAGCCGCCGACGGCCAGATTGGCGCGTCTGCCTCGCCCCATTATGCCGTTGAATCCATTCCTTCCCCCAAGACCTCTGTTCCCTCAACCGCGGCGCCGGCCGCCGATGATGCCGCTAAAAAAGGCGCCAAGGACATCAAGTCGCCCATGGTCGGGACGTTCTACCGCGCGCCTTCGCCGGAAGCCGCGCCGTTCGTCGAAGTGGGCCAGACCGTTGAAGTCGGCCAGGTCGTCTGCGTCGTGGAAGCCATGAAACTCATGAACGAGATCAAGTCGGAAGTGCGCGGCAAGGTCGTCCAGGTCGCCGTCGAGAACGCCGAGCCGGTCGAGTTCGGGCAGACCCTGTTTGTGGTCGACCCGATATAGTTGATACCATGTTCTCTAAGATCCTGATCGCTAACCGTGGTGAGATCGCCCTGCGCATCATCCGCGCCTGCAAGGAAATGGGCATACGCACCGTCGCTGTCTATTCCCAGGCGGACCAGCATTCTTTGCACGTGCGTTTCGCTGACGAGGCCGTGTGCATCGGCAAGGCCGCCAGCAAGGACAGTTATCTGAACATCCCGGCCATTGTTTCCGCCGCGGAGATCACCGACGTCGAGGCCATCCATCCCGGGTACGGGTTTTTGTCGGAGAACGCGCATTTCGCCGAGATCTGCGAGTCCTGCCACATCAAATTCATCGGCCCCACCCCCGAGGCCATCCGCAAGATGGGCGACAAGATCATTGCCAAGGAAACCGTCAGGAAAATAGGCGTTCCTTTGACCCCGGGCAGCAACGGGGTGATCAAGCGTCCGGAAGACGCGGTTGCCGTCGCGCAAAAGGTCAAATATCCCGTGATCATCAAGGCCGCGGCCGGCGGGGGCGGCAAAGGCATGCGCGTCTGCCACAATGACGTGACGCTCATCAATTCTTTCAAGATGGCCCAGACCGAGGCGGAAGCCAATTTCGGCCGGGGCGACGTTTATATCGAAAAATACGTCGAAAGCCCGCGCCACGTTGAATTTCAGATCCTGGCGGACCATCACGGCAATGTCATCCATTTGGGCGAGCGCGATTGCAGTGTCCAGCGCCGCCACCAGAAGCTGTTAGAGGAATCCCCCTCGCCCGGGCTTGAAACGAATTTGCGCAAGAAAATGGGCGACGCGGCCGTCAAGGCGGCCAGGGCCGTCAATTATCAGGGCGTGGGGACCATCGAGTTCTTGCTCGACGGGCGCAGTGATTTTTATTTCATGGAAATGAACACCCGCCTGCAGGTCGAGCACCCGGTCACCGAAATGGTCACCGGCATCGACCTGGTCAAGGAACAGATCAAGGCCGCGGCGGGGTTGAAACTCAAGATCAAGCAGGAGGATGTCAGGTTCAAGGGGGCGTCCATCGAATGCCGCATCAACGCCGAGGACCCGTACAATAATTTTATCCCTTCGCCGGGAAAGATCGCCGAGCTCAACCTTCCCGGCGGCCCCGGCGTGCGCATTGACACCCATATTTATCCCGGGTACACCATCAGCCCTTATTATGATTCCCTGGTGGCCAAGGTGATCGTCCACGGCCGTGACCGCGACGAAGCGGTGCGCATCATGCGCCGGGCGCTGGATGAATTTTACATAGCGCCGATCAAGACCACGGTGCCGCTGCACATGGAGATCTTGCAGCACCCGGCTTTCTTGCAGGGTAAGACCACGACGCATTTTTTGGAAAAAATGTTGAACCACTGAAAGGAAAGATGAAAAAGATCGGCATATTGACAGGCGGGGCGGATTGTCCGGGGTTGAATTCGGTGATCCGCGCGGTTGTGCGCAAAGGCATGCAGGAGGGCTATGTCGTCACCGGCATCAAGAACGGGTGGCTGGGCCTTATTGAAAATGACATGCGCGTTCTGGACGTCAAGTCCACCACCGGTATTTTGGACCGCGGGGGCACCATTTTAGGCACCAGCCGTATCAATCCTTTGGCTGATGAAGAGCAGGTCAAGAAAATAAAAGAGAATTACCAGAGGAGCGGCATGGATGCGCTCATTGCCGTCGGCGGGGAAGAGACCCTGAAAACAGCCCTGGCCTTGTATAAACGCGGCATCATCCGTGTCGTGGGGGTCCCTAAGTCCATTGACAATGCCCTTTCCGGCACTGATTACGCGTTCGGGTTTGACACGGCGGTCAATATCGCCACCCAGTGCATTGACCGCTTGCACACGACCGCGGAATCGCATCACCGCATCATGGTCGTTGAGGTCATGGGACTTTACACCGGCTGGATCGCGGTACAAGCCGGTATTGCCGGCGGGGCGGACATTGTCCTCATCCCGGAAATACCGGTCAAGCTGGATGAGGTGTATGAGCATTTGCGCGAGCGGCACAAACGCGGCAAACCGTTTTCCATCCTCGTGATCTCCGAAGGCACGAAGATCGAAGGGTATCTCCCTCAATCCACGGACCCCAGTGTCCCGGTGGTTGAGAAACGCCGTTTCGGCAGCGTCGGGGAATATCTGGCCAAGATCATCGAGGACAATACCGGTTATGAGACCCGTGTCAGCGTTTTGGGGTATATCCAGCGCGGCGGCACGCCGACCTCGTTTGACCGTGTTTTGGGCACGCGCCTGGGGGTCAAGGCCGTTGAACTGGTCAAGGAACAGAAATTTGGGAAAATGGCCAGTTTGCGCGACAACAAGATCCGTTTCGTGGACATTGAAGAAGCCGTGCGCGAACGCAAACAGGTGAACATGGACCTGGTGGACATTGCTAACATTTTTTACGCGGGACCATAATATGGAAAAAACAGTCCGGGATATTTTTGCGGAATCGATCGTTGTCAAGCAGGCCACCCTGGCGAAAAATTGTTCCCAGATCGTCCGGGCCGCCCAAAGCGTGCTGACGGCGTTCAAAGGCGGGCATAAGGTTTTCTTTTTCGGCAACGGCGGTTCCGCGGCCGACAGCCAGCACATCGCGGCGGAATTCATCGGCCGTTTCCAGAAAGAACGCAAGTCCTGGCCGGCCATCGCGCTGACCACGGACACGTCCATTTTGACCGCTTTGGGCAATGATTACAATTTTGACATCGTTTTTGCCCGCCAACTGGAAGGGTTGGGACAAAAAGGCGACGTGGCCTTCGCCATTTCCACGAGCGGTAATTCCAAAAATGTTTTGGCCGGGGTCAAACAGGCCAGGGCCATGGGCATGACCACCATCGGCGTCACCGGCGGGACGGGCGGCGCTTTGGCGTCCGCGTGCGATATGACCATTGTCGCGGCCTCGTCTAAAACCGCGCGCATTCAGGAAACTCATCTGTGCATTTTTCACGCGATCTGCGAAATTGTTGAGAACGCGCTATGAAGATCATTGGCATTGCGGCACTTAAGAAGAAATTATCCGCTTTGCGCGAAGCGGGCCGGACCATTGCTTTTACCAACGGCTGTTTTGACCTGATGCATTTGGGCCATGTGACGTATTTGCAGAAAGCCAAAAAAGGGGATCGCGTTTTGGTGGTGGGTTTAAACAGTGATCAAAGCATCCGCCGCATCAAAGGCCCGTCCCGTCCCATCATCGGAGAAAAATCCCGCGCCGCTGTTCTGGCGGCTTTGGAAAGCGTTGATTTCGTCGTGATCTTTAATGAAGATACTCCGGAAAAGATCATCAAGGCCGTTGGGCCCGACGTCCTTGTTAAAGGCGCGGACTGGAAAGGCAAAAAGGTCGTCGGCGCGGATATTGTCAGGAAGGTGGAGCTCATTGCCTATGTCAAAGGGTTTTCCACGACGCAGATCATCAAGAAGATCAAAAAGTATGGGTAATGCAGGCCTGTACCGCATTCTGGATGCCAATTTCAACCGGGCCAAAGAGGGTTTGAGGGTTTGCGAAGACATTTGCCGTTACGGATGGGATGATAAGCCCTTAACACGCGCTTATAAGGACGCGCGTCATCAATTGACCGCGGTTTTGGAGTCCCTGGTCTTGGGAAAGGCGCTCAAAGAGCGGGACATTGCCGCTGATGTGGGCCGGCCCAGCACCGTCAGCGAGGGCAGGCGCGCTGATCTGGCCGCGGTGTTCTGGGCCAATTCCCAGCGGGTCAAGGAATCCCTGCGCGTCGTCGAGGAAGTTGTCAAATTATTAGACGCGAAAGCCGCGCAAAACACTAAGCAATTGCGGTACAAAGTGTATGCCCTTGAACAAAAAGCGGTTGGCCGGCGCTAGATTATATTTGATCCTGGACGCGCAGGTCATCGGGCATGACCGTCTGCTGTCTGTTTTAAAAACCGCTGTTCGTTGCGGGGCGGGTATAGTACAATTACGGGACAAAAACGGCAGCGCTAAAGATATTTTGTCCTTTTGCCGGAAGGCGTTGAAGATCACGGCCGGCCGTGTTTTGTTCATTGTTAACGATCGTGTGGACATGGCTGTTTTAAGCGGGGCAGACGGTGTTCACCTGGGGCAGGACGATATTTCCTGCCGCCAGGCCAGGCGGATGATGGGGCCGCAAGCCCTGATCGGGGTCTCGTGCCAGACCTTTGAACATGCCCGCAAAGCCCAAAACGAGGGCGCGGATTATATCGGGTTCGGTTCGGTGTTCAAGACCAAAACAAAACCGGACCGCCGGCCAATGGACCTGAAGGTTTTGCGTCGTGTTGTTGCCGAAATGCGTATCCCGGTGTTTCCCATCGGCGGCATCAGCCGAAGCAATATCAACGTCTTGACCGCGATAGGGATCAGGCGAGCAGCTGTTTGCAGAGATATTTTATTGGCCAAAGATCCAGGCCGTGCAGTCAAAGAATTAAAGCAATATTTGAGCGAACCTTGGAGATAAATTTGCTAGGTGAGCGACGCGGGGGTCATACAGTGGTAGTATATCAGCTTCCCAAGCTGATTGCGAGGGTTCGATTCCCTTCCCCCGCTCCATTTTTGATCTTTCTCCTTTCAGCTTTCTTTATTTCCGGCTGCGCGACCACCGAATATCCCGGTTTTCCCGGGGCGGGCACGGCATCCGTCAAAAAACAGGGGGCCTATCACAAGGTCGTCAAAGGCCAGACGTTATGGCGCATCGCCAGGGCCTATGGCGTTACGGTGGAAGACATCATCCACGGCAACAATATCCCCAACGCGGCCGCCATCGAGGTGGACCAGTTGATCTTTATCCCGGGGGCTAAGGGGGCCAGGGACATCCCGGAGCGCACGCCGGACGAGAATAAGGAAGAATTCGCCTGGCCTTTAAAAGGCAGGATCATCCGTTATTTTGATCGCGGCGCGCAGAGCATCAGCCGCGGACTGGACATTGAAGCCAATGAAGGCGACCCGGTCAAGGCCTCCCGCGAGGGGAGGGTCGTGATGCTAGGCCACCTGACCGGGTACGGCCAGACCATCATGGTCGACCACGGTGACGGGTTCATTTCGGTGTATGCCCGGAACCGTAAATTTTTGGTCCGGTTGGGCGACCACGTGTACAAGGCCGAGGCCATTGCCGAAACCGGGCGGCTGGGCCGCAGGAGTTTTTGCCATTTTGAGATACGCAAAGGCGGGGACGCCGTCAATCCGCTCTATTATTTGCCATGAACTTTATTGATACAGACCGTCATTTTTTCGCCCGCCGTGACATCCTCGACGTTTTGCATAAACGCGTCCTGGGCCTCAAGGAGGGCTACCGCCAGAATGTCGCCCTTTTGGGCAGCCGCACCGTCGGAAAAACATCCATCCTCCAGAGGTTCATGGCCGACCATGACGATCCTTCGGTGATCGTTGTTTATCTGGACCTCGAGGGCCGCGACTTCACGTATTTCACCACCCAGTTCGTCAAAACCATTCTGTACCAATTCCTCAAGAGCCAGAACCAGCCGGCGCACGAGGACCTGAAGCTTTTGTGCGCCGCCTGCCGGGACACCCTTAAGGGGACCACGGTTTTGGTGGAAGCCATCAACGCGCTGGTCAAAGAGGGCAAATACCCTGAAGGCTACGCGCGGCTTTTATCTTTGCCGGAGACCTTTTGCGCGGAGTCCGGCAAGTCGCTGGTCCTCATCTTTGATGAGTTCCAGGACATGGCGGATTTCCCGGTGCCCGGCGTGTTCCAGGAACTGGGCAAGCGGATCATGACGCAGAAAAATTGCCTGTACATCGTGGCCAGTTCTTACGCCGAGAAAGCGCGCACCATCCTGTCCGAAAAATTGTCCTTGCTGTTCGGCAATTTTGAGACCATCCCCGTCAGTCCCTTTGATCTCGGCTCCAGCCTGGGGCTGATCGACCGGCATTTGTCCGGCGTGAAGATGGGACTGTATCTGAAGAATTTCCTGGCCGATTTCACCGGCGGGCGCCCGCTGTACATCAACATCCTTTGCCAGGAGCTGATCGCCTTAAGCGGCATTTACCGTCAGCAGGAGATCTACGCGCCCCTGCTGCTGCAGGCGGTGGAGAACCTGGTTTTCAATCCGTGGGGGGTCTTGAGCCGGCATTTTGAACTGCAGGTGCAGGGACTTTACCGTGGGGCCAAGAGCGGGGGAAATTTGTCGTCGGTGCTGATCGCCGTTGCCCAGGGGCATCACAAGATCAGCGACTTGAACCGGCATCTGGCCGTGAAGCCGTCCCAGCTGGCACCCCGTGTGGCCGTCTTGCTTGAAGCCGACATCGTTGAGAAAAACGGCAATTATTACCACGTCAAAGACAAACTTTTTAAATACTGGATCAAATACGTCTACGATCGCCGCTTGAAGGCCATTGACATGGAGCCGGGCCGTGGGCGCAAGATATTCAAGGAAGAGATCAACAGGGCGGTCAATGATTTCCAGATGACTGCGCGCAAAGATCTCTCCAGCCGGGTGGTGGACCTTTTGCACAAATTTGACGACGAGGCCTTTGAACTCAACGGCCGGCGCTACAAACTGTCCCTGTTTCGGGACATCAAGCCCGTGAAATTGCGTTTGAGTGCGGGTAATTTTTTTGACGCGCTGGTGGCCGGCACCCATGAGGGGCAGTGGCTGGTGGTGCTCAAAAAAGACCCTTTGCATGAGAATGACGTCAACGGCATCATGGAAGAGATGAAAAAAATGTCCCCCCGGCCCCAGCGCTGTGTGGTCGTGGCCTTGAGCGGCCTGGACGACAATGCCAAACTGCGCGCCCTGCAGGAGAAATTCTGGGTGTGGAATGAGCCGGAGGTCAATGCCCTTATGCACCTTTACGACGAGCCGTGTATCGTGCGATGAATATAGCCGTAGTTTCCGACACCCATTCTTTGCCTCTTCCTCAAAAATTGCTCAATGACCTTAAGGATTTTGCCCTGATCATCCATGCCGGCGACATTTGTGATGCCGGGACCCTGGATGTTTTACGGACGCTGGCCCCCGTCAAGGCCGTGCAGGGCAATATGGACGATCCGGATCTTAGAAAAAAA
Organism: Candidatus Omnitrophota bacterium; assembly: GCA_030650275.1. Classification (NCBI taxonomy): domain Bacteria; kingdom Pseudomonadati; phylum Candidatus Omnitrophota; species Candidatus Omnitrophota bacterium. The sequence goes on from JAUSEK010000023.1 coordinate 252,672, forward strand.
TTGCCTTTGAGAGAGTTATTGGTCATTGATGGTGTTAAAGTGGGGGTCGCTCACGGCCATGGCCCGACCCGTGACGCTTTGAGCAATGCGCTCACACAATTCAAGGACGAGGCCTGCGATGTCATCATCTTCGGCCATTCGCATCAGCCGCTCAAACAAATGGCCGGCAGGACATTGATGTTCAATCCGGGAAGCCCCAACGACACCGTGCGCGCCCCCTATTGTTCTTACGGGGTTTTGAAGATCAGCAGCGGCAAGGTGAAGGCGGATATCGTTAAAATATGAATAAATTGTGGGCCCCGTGGCGGGCCAAATACATCGCGCGCATCCGTAAAAAACAGAAAGGGTGCCTTTTTTGCCGCATCCTCACCGAGCGCAAAGACAAGCGCAATTGCATTTTTATCCGCCGGCCGCACGCGTTCGCGGTCCTGAACATTTATCCGTACAGCAACGGCCATTGCCTGGTCCTGTCCAATCGCCACGTCAACGACATTGACAAATTGAAAAGGGAAGAACTGGCGGACATGATGGACCTGCTCATGGAAACCAAACGGCTTTTGACCCGCGTCCTGAAACCGGACGGGTTTAACATCGGACTTAATCTCGGCCGATCGGCCGGCGCCGGCATTCCCGGGCACGTGCACGTGCACATCGTGCCGCGCTGGAAAGGCGACCATAACTTTATGCCGGTGACAGGCGGGGCCAGGGTCCTTTCCCAATCACTGGACGTCATCTACAAGTTGTTAGCCCATGCGCACACGAAAAGACATTGAAGAACTTGAAGCCAAGATCCTGGCCCCTTATGCGATGAAGGCCAGGGACTCTGCCGGGCGCGAGTACGACGAGCCCGCGCACGCGGGGCGCACGTGTTATCAGCGCGACCGCGACCGCATCGTGCACAGCGAGGCCTTCCGCAAACTGGAGTATAAAACGCAGGTCTTTGTCATTTTTGAGGGCGACTATTACCGCACCCGCCTGACCCACACCATTGAGGTCGCGCAATTGGCCAGGACGATCGGGCGCAATTTGCGCCTCAACGAAGACCTCATTGAAGCCATCGCGCTGGCGCATGACCTGGGCCACCCGCCGTTCGGCCACGCCGGGGAAGAGGCCCTGGATATGATCGTGCGCCGGGCCGGCATCAAAGGGTTCAATCACAATGTCCGTTCTTTTGAGATCGTCACCAAATGGGAGAAGAAATATCCCAAATTCGACGGCCTGAATTTGACCCGCGAGGTTTTGGTCGGCATCCTCAAGCATCAGACCTTGTATGACACGCCCGGCGGGGCGCAGTTCAAGAAATTCAAGGAAGGCCCCACGCTGGAAGCGCAGATCGTGGACATCGCCGATTCGCTGGCGTATCTCAACCACGACATTGACGACGGGCTGACGTCGGGCTGCATCAGCGAGGGGGACCTGATGGAGAGCCCCCTGTGGCAGAAAGCCGTCCGGAACATCGGCCCCGCCGACGCCGGGGTCAACACGCGCCGGGAGATGTTCAAGTACCAGGTCGTCAAAGAACTCATCGACATGCAGGTCAAGGACCTTTTGGCGGCCACCGACGGGCGCCTGAAAGCGCGAATGGGATTCGCCTCGTCGGCCGACGTCAAGAAAAGCAAAGAGGCCGTCGTCGGGTTCAGCGTCCCCATGCGCCGCCAGCGGGACCATTTGCAGGGACTTCTCAACGAACGGCTTTACCACCATTACCGCGTCGAGCGCATGACGGCCAAGGCCCGGCGCATCATCCACGACCTTTTTGAAGTGTACCTGAAGAACCCCAAACAATTGCCCTATACGGTCTATCTGAGGGACGTCCAATTCACCAAGGCGCAAAAATACGCGATCATCTGCAATCACATTGCCGCCATGACCGACCGTTTCGCGCTCGACGAACACAAACGGCTTTTTGACCCTTACCAGAAAGTATGAGCAAACAACAGAACATATCTTCCTCCAAACGTTACCGGCTCATCCTGTCGGCGGTGCACATGGTGTACCGCCTGGTCAACTCCACCTATACCGTCAAGGAATTGACGCTGCGCCTGACGCGTTTGCTCTGCCAGTTCATCCGCGCCTCTTCGGCCAGCGTCTATATCCTGGACGCGAACAAGAAGAGCATCCTATGCGAGGCCAGTTACGACAATCAGATCAATATCTGGCGTGAGGGCCCCGGGGACCTTAAGGCCGTTAGCCGCGAGGTCATCGGCGTCACCCGCGGGGACACCGTGTTTGCGGCCGCGTGCATCGGTCTGCCTTTGGTCGCCGACGATTATTTAGGCGCCATTTTCGTGCGCCGTTCGGCGGGGGACAGGCCCTTTGACGCGTTCGACCGGGAAATGCTGTCGGTGTTCGCCGAGCAGGCGGTGACCGCGGTCAAGAACCTCCAGTTCAATGAAGAGTATGAGCAGGTCATTCTCGGCAGCATCAAGTCCATCGGTCATTTTCTTAAAAAGAAAGGCGGATGGGGGATGACGCACACCGCCGCGTACACGCGCATCGTCCAGATGCTCGGCCGCCAGTTGAAGGTCAGCCGGGAAGGGATGAGGTCCCTGGAATACGCCTCGCTGCTGCACGATATCGGCGTCATTGACATCCCTTTTTCCATCCTCGCCAAACGCGGGTCGCTCACATCCCGGGAATTCAAGATCATCCGCCGCCATACGGCCCACAGCGTCGCGCTGATCAAACCCGTCGCGTTCCTGAAGCCCGTCCTTCCCGTCATCCTCTACCATCATGAGAAATACGACGGCACCGGTTATCCGTCGGGGTTAAAGAAAGAGCAGATCCCCCTGGGGGCCCGCATCATCGCCGTGGCCGATGCTTTTGAGGCCATGGTGCAGGAAAGGCCTTACCGCGCGCCTGTCGGTGTTGATGCCGCCATCGGCGAGATCGAACGCAACAGCGGCACACAGTTCGATCCCGTGGTCGTTGAGGCGTTCCTGGCGCTTGCCCGTCAAAAAAATTTCAGAAAATTCTTGAGTTTGTTCAGGCGCCAGGCCTATAATGCGGTTCATGAATATTAACTATAAGCAGCCGCAGTTCGAGCTTTTTCCGCCCAACAGTTCCACGCTCGCGGATGTAAATAAGCCCAGGTTCCTCTTGGCCAACTTGACCCTGTCGCTGGAATCGCTTGTCATTTTGTCCATTTTGGGTATAATGGTGGCGCTTTTTTCGTTTTGCCTGGGGATCGAGCGGGGCAAGCGCCTGGTGGCCCAGGCCATGGACGAACGGGTATCTGCCGCGTGGAATATCACGGTCAAAAAACCGCTGCCCAGGACCTTTATTCCCGTAACGGCCGCGCCACCGGTCAGGCCCGCGGCCGTCAGATCGGCCCCGCTGCAGGCAGGCCTGCCCGCCGAAGCCAAAGGCGGAAGCACTTTGGCGAAGGCGGGCACACGGTTCACCGTGCAGGTGTCTTCTTATAAAAATCAAGGGTTTGCCCGGACAGAGGCCCTGGCCCTGCAGGCAAAAGGATACAAGGCGTTTTTGATCAAAACAGGCGATTTTATCCTGGTGTGCGTCGGGCAATTTTCCAGTAACGAGGCCGCCGGCGCGGCGCTTAAGAAATTACCGCCGCATTATCGTCCCGGTTTAGTGAGGAGATTTTGACATGTCATTGCATCCGTCGTTAAAGATCGATAAGGCCGGCGTCCAGCAGCGCACGGTCCAGACCCGCATCGAGCGCATCAAAGAACTCATGAAAAAAGGTCTCTGGAAAGAAGAGACCTCGGTCACGGGTTTGCCCAAGACCAGGATCGTCCGCATCAAGGCCAAGAAGAAGGTCAAGGCCGAAGGCCCCGCCGATGGCGGGGCAACAGGTCCCGCCGCTGATGGCGGGGCAGCCCCGGCGGCAGCCGGCGCGGCCAAGCCAGCGGCCTCCGCCTCCGGCGGAAAAGCAGCCCCGGCGGCCAAGCCAGCGGCCGGTGCGGCCAAAGCGGCCAAGCCCTCAAAATGATCCGTTTGTTTTTTTGCTCATCGGTGTTCCTGTGTTTGGCTTTTGCCCAAGGATATGCCGATGAGCATTTTCCTTTTTTAGGCGAAGCGTCCAAAGAATCGGTCCATATCCGCGCCGGCGCCAACATCAATTTTGAATCATTGGGCAAGTTGAGCAAAGGCGGACAGGTTGTGGTCACGGGCCGCCATTATGAATGGTATAAGGTCCAGTTACCGGTCGCGGCCGGCGCTTATGTGCGTGCCGATTATGTCAAGGACACGGGAAACGCCCTTGGCACGATTATCGCCGACAAGGTCAATGTCCGCGCCCGGGCCAACAGCGAGTCATCGTCTTTGGGGCAAATGAACAAAGGGGACATGGTCAAACTCGTTGAGCAGGTCCCGCCCCGCCTTGGCGGGGGGCAGGTCAACGGCTGGTGGAAGATAGAACCGCCGGCGTCCGCCGAAGGGTGGGTGCACGCGGATCTTATTATTCCCGCGGCCCCGCCGCCAGCCGCAAAGCCGTAAGATCATCTTATGCCCGAAGTGTTCGAAGTCATTTTATTGATCGTTTTTGCGGTCATGCCGGCCATTGTCCTGCATGAGCTGGCCCATGGGGCAACGGCCCTGGCGCTGGGCGATCCGACGGCAAGAAATCTTGGCCGCCTGACGTTAAATCCCATCAGGCATTTAGATCTGTGGGGGAGCATTATCATCCCCGGCGGGCTTTTTCTCATGCATTTTTTTGGCTTGACCAAGTCGCTTTTGCTGTTCGGCTGGGCCAAGCCGGTGCCGGTGGACTGGGGCCGTTTAAGAAATCCCCGGCGCGACATGATGCTGGTGGCCGCGGCCGGGCCCATGACCAATATCCTTCTGGCGTGGGCGCTCATTCAAATGTACGCATGGCCGCCTTTATCGGGTTTTTCGCGTATCATCGGGTGGGGGATCCTCTTCAACCTGATGCTGGCTGTTTTTAACATGGTCCCCATACCGCCTTTGGACGGTTCGCGCGTCGTGGCCGGGCTCTTGCCCCGCCGGGCGGCCTATTTTTATGGTCAACTCGAACCGTTCGGGTTGCTGATCGTTGTTGTGCTCCTGCAGATGGGCATGTTAAAATTCCTTTATCCTTTGATCAGCCATTTGGGGTATTTATTGGGGGCAGGAATATGATCACCAGAGTGCCGGTTAAGTTAAAAACAAACAGTTACGGGATCATCATCGGCCACGGCATTCTTAAAGATCTTCCGCGCCATATCAGCGGTTTGGGCCTGGGGAAGGATGCCGTGATCATTTCCCATGCGCTCATCGGGCGTTTGCACGGCGCGGCCTTGGCCGCCTCTTTGCGCAAATCCGGATACACGGTCAAGGCGCTTAATGTTCCCGAGGGAGAGGCGAGCAAAAGCGCGGCATGCGCTTTGCATCTCATCGAGCGGATCGCGGCTTATGACGTGGACAAAAAGATCTTCATCATTGCATTGGGCGGGGGGGTCATCGGCGATCTCGCCGGGCTGGTCGCGGCCATCTACAAACGCGGGGTGCCCTATGTCCAGGTCCCGACGACATTATTGGCCCAGGTGGATTCTTCCATCGGCGGCAAAACAGCCATTGACCTTAAATACGGCAAGAACCTGGTGGGTGCTTTTTATCAGCCCAGGCTTGTTTTGAGCGATACCAGGGTGCTGGCCACGTTGAGCAAGCGTCAGATCAAAAACGGCCTGGCGGAAGCGGTCAAATACGGCGTCATCGCCGACGCGAAGCTTTTTGCCTATATCGAAAAGAATTACAGAAAACTTCTCAAAGGCGATGCCGCGGTTTTGACCCATGTGGTCCAACGTTCCAGCCGGATCAAGGCCGATGTGGTCTCCCGCGACGAGAAAGAGACCAGGGGTTTAAGGACTATTTTGAATTTTGGCCACACCGTCGGGCATGCCCTGGAAGCGGCCGGCCGTTTTGACCGGTATCATCACGGGGAAAGTGTGGCGCTGGGAATGCGGGCGGCGGCGGAAATTTCCTGCGCGGTCAGCGGGTTGGCCCCCCGTGATGCCGCGCGCCTGAACGCTGTATTGACCGCCATTGGTTTGCCTGAAAAGATCGAAAAGGTGAGATCGTCTGATATCCTGGACCATATGCGCCATGACAAGAAATTTGTCGCCGGCAAGAACCGTTTTGTCCTCGCCCAACGCATCGGCCGCGTCAGCGTCGTCGCCAATGTCCCCGGGAACATCATCAGCCGGGCCATCCGGTCCTTGATGGCTTAATGCTGTCCCACCCGGATGGTTTCTTCTTTCCCGTCTTTTAAGATCACGATCCCATCAAGACTTATCTTAATGATCTTGACGCCCTGCACCTCATCGCCCTCGGCGTAGATCCCGTTATCAATAAGGACAACATTGCCGTTGGGGTCTGACATGATGCCGTGAATATTGAGCGTGTCGGCATACTCCGGCTTTGGTTCTGGTTTGGCTTCGGTCTTAGTTTCGGGCACGGGCGCGGGCACGGCGTTGACTTGTACCGGTGGGGGAGATCCTATTTTGGGCACAACAGGGTGCGGGGCCGGCGATGAGGCGCCTTGCCGATACACATATCCCGTCGTCAATACAGCCACGGCCGACAGGACAAGAACAATGATCTTCCATCCGTCTTTGGATCCGCTTTTGGCTCCACCTGAGATTTTATCTTGAAGGCTGTTTTGTACTTTTTTAAGGGCCTCGTGGATGATGCTCATACAGTTAAAAGAACTTCCCTGGCGCTTTGGCGGATGACATCGGTGGTGATGGAGAAAGTATTACCGACGAATCCCGCCAAAAGGGCGCGGTCGCAGAGGATATTGATCAGCCGCGGCGTGCCGCCGGAATAACTGTAGATCATTTCCACAGCATCGGGGGTGAATTCCAGTTTTGGATCGGCCTGGGCGGTTTTGAGGCGATGGTTGATGTAACCGGCGATCTCGTCTTTGTCCAAAGGTAAAATGTGGTAGCGCACCGCCACCCGTTGGTTCAACTGCCTTAAGCCCTGGTCCTGCAGTTTTTTTAAGAGTTCCGGCTGTCCCACCAGAATGATCTGCAGGAGTTTTTCTTTTTCGGTTTCCAGGTTTGACAAAAGGCGTATCTGTTCCAGTTGGCGGACGTTGAGGTTTTGGCATTCGTCGATGATGACCGCGACATTATTGCCCCTGGACGATTGGTCGATGAGAAAACGCGTGATGGCCCAGACGAAATCAAGTTTATTGCCTTTGGTGCAATCAATGCCAAGGTCCCGGGCGATCAACTGCAATAATTGCAGGTCGCTGAAGCTGGGATTCAGGATGAGCGCGGTCTTGATCTTATCGTTGAGGCGGTTGAGCAGGATACGGCACAGGGTGGTCTTGCCGGTACCGATCTCTCCGGTGACGACGATGATGCCTTTGCGCGACTCAATGCCGTATTGCAGGTGATCAAAGGCCTCCTGGTGGCGGGAACTGGCGAAGAAGAAAAACGGGTCGGAGGTGATGTTAAAGGGGTTTTCTTTGAGGGAGTAGAACTGTTTGTACATTAAGGGCATTATAGCACCGATTGGCAATTCGTTAAAATATCGTATATACTTTTTGCACCATGTATTTAAATCCAAGAATAAGACGCTTTTTGGCTTTGGGCCTGCTTTTTGCCTTTTTAGGCAATGGCATAGCTTTGCCCGTCTATGCCCAGGAACTGGTTTTGCCTGCTCCCGGTACCCGCATTGCCCTAAGCCCTGCCTTTAACCCCCCAATCCTCAAAGGCCTCAAGGTCCATCCCGACAACCCATTTCGTTTTGATTTTATCTTTGATCAAGGTGATTCCCTCCCCCTTGTGGGGAGGGCCAGGGAGGGGGATAATCAAGAACAACTCAAAGCAGAAGCCAACAAACTCATCAAATACTTCCTCGCCTCCCTCGCTGCGCTCGGGATAAATCCGGCCGAACAACTTACGTCGCTGACGCTTCCGTAAGTTGTGGTTTCATTTACAGAACGCCCCGGGCTTTGTGCCGGTCATTATCAACATCCAGCCCATGACGGACCTGAGGGAGTTTCTTGGGCTAAATAAAGAAGACGGCCCTCCTCAATCTTCACATGGTTAAAATCATTGGTATTATAACGGATTTTTGATAATATTAAGTTGCATCCAAGCCGATTTCCCCGATCGGCGGCAGTTCATAAAATTCCCCAATCAAAAACGGTCCAGTTTTTTTACACAACACTTTTGTTTCCAAAGAAAGGGGATATCCCATGCCGCAAAAGAAATTTGTCACAAAAACAGAAAGGTCTGTATCTATTGAGATCATTCAAAACAAGATCTTTTTGATCCGGGGGCATAAGGTCATGTGTGACAAAGACCTGGCCGGACTGTACAAAGTACCGACCTTCCGGTTAAATGAGCAGGTTAAGAGGAATATGAAGAGATTTCCACCCGATTTCATGTTCCAGTTGACCAGAAAAGAGTTTGATCACTTGATATCGCGATTTGCGATATCAAGTTGGGGAGGGACGCGTAAATTGCCGTATGTTTTTACAGAGCAGGGCGTGGCCATGCTGTCCAGCGTATTGCATAGCGATCGGGCCATTGAAGTGAACATACAAATTATGAGGGTCTTTACAAAATTAAGAGAGATCATGCTTTCTCATAAAGACCTTAGGCAAAAGATCGAAGACATGGAAAAGAAATACGATAATCAATTCGGGGTCGTTTTTGAGGCCATTAAAAGGCTGATAACCTATCCGGATGAAGCATACAAGAAGACTAAAATAGGGTTTATTGTTAATCCTTGAAACTCTTGGGCAGTAAATTCCACGTAAAACTCTGGCTTTCCCCGTTGGTTTTGGGATAATTCAATGAGGCCATAACTTACCCGAACTATGATCGCCAAGACCGAAGGCATCGTCCTTAAAAGTTTTGATTTCCGCGAGACCAGCCGCATCGCCACGTTTTTCACCCTTGATTTCGGAAAGGTCAAAGGCGTGCTCAAAGGCATCCGCAAAGACCCCAGGAAATTCGGCTCCAGCTTGGACCGTTTTTCCGTCAATGACCTCGTCTATTACCAGCACCGCCACTCCGACATCCACCTCGTCAGCCATTGCGACATGAAGGAGTATTTTTATCCTTTGCGCGCGGACCTTAAGAAAATGACCGCGGCCAGCTATGTTTTAGAATTGGTGGACGCGGTCATGCCCGCCGAGGAAGAGAACGGGGAGATCTACCGGCTCATGCAGGATTTTTTCAAGTCCCTGCAGACGGCGCATGATACCGGAAAATTGGTGCACGCGTTCCAGATCAAGATCCTGTCCCTGTCGGGGTTCAGGCCCCATCTGGAAAATTGCGTGCGCTGTCCGAACATGATCCACGGGACAGCGCGGTTCAGTTTAAAGCACGGCGGACTTTTGTGTCCGTCCTGCCAGGGCGCGTCGGGGGACACGGTGGCCATTTCCAGGGGTGCTGTGGCATCCATCCTGCACATCCAGAAAAGTCCGTGGCCCGCGGTCCTGCGGCTTGCCCTCGCGTTGTCCGTCAGGAAAGAATTGAAATACGTCCTCAACCATTTTCTGGTCTTTCATCTGGAGCGGCATCTGCGCTCCGCCCAATTTTTGACATGAGACAGAAACGTTGGATAAAATTTGCCGGCGGCGGGCTGGCCCTGGTGTTGGTGTCGCTGTTTGCGCTGCACAAACCCGCCCTCGAGCAGCCCGCCACAGGCGGGGCAGGGCTACAGCGCGTTACGTACGTTTATGACGGGGACACGATCAAATTAGACAATGGCGAGCGCGTGCGTTTGGTCGGCATTGACACGCCGGAAGCGCATGACAATGACAAATTGCTGCGGGATGTCCGGCGCCGGCATAGCGACGGGAAAACGCAATTGGCCATGGGCAGGGAGGCGGCCAGGTTCGCGCGGTCCTTATTGGCCGGACAGCAGGTGCGTCTGGAGTTTGATGTTGAACAGCGCGACAAGTATGGGCGATTGCTGGCCTATCTCTATTTGCCCGACGGTACCTTTGTGAACGAAAAGATCATCCGCGAGGGATACGCGTATCCGTTAACCATACCGCCCAATGTCCGCCATGCCCGCGAATTCAAACGATGGTTTGACGAGGCCCGCGAGGCCAAACGCGGGTTATGGTCCGACGCAAGAAGGTAGCTGCTACCTTCTTGTAATTTGCGCCATGATGTCGTCGGCGAGCGCCTTGCCGATGGTCTTGATGGCGCTGATATGGCCCGCAGTGGCGAATTTCAGGTCCCCGAGTTTGCGGTAGCCGTGCTTGAAGAGCTGCCGTGCCCGGATCCTGCCGACCCCTTTTAAACCGGCCAGTTCCAGTAGTTCCTCCCGGATGCCGTATTTGACGCGGCTGCGCAGGTTTTCCAGGACAAAGGTCAGGTTCTTGTAGTGGTTGAGTTCGGCGATCATTCCTGCCGCGTACAAAAGCCATCCCATGGATTCAACGTGGCGGTAAATGTCACCCGGGCCGACCCCAAAATCATCGCAGATCGTCTCTTCCTTTTCCTCGTCGATCCAGCGGCCCATCATTCCCATGGTCTTTAAGGTCGCGTAAAACGCGTAAGCATCCTGCAGGAGAGGCAGGTCGTCCGCGGTCATGACTAATTCATCTTCCAGTTTTTGCGCCAGCCCTTCAAGTTCGTCGTGATCGCTTTTACTGACATTTAACAATTCGCTGTCCGGACAGCAGGCCATCAGATGCAAAAGTCCCGCCGGCGAGAAGGATTTTCCCTCATGGATCTTCCTCAGGCCATCGCGCAGGGTGAGCGCCGTGATGGGGTCAATGTACAGGCGGCTGGTATAATTGCCGAACGGTGTGGTGAAGAACCGGAACCCGCTTTTGTCAATGAACCCGCTCTGGTGCAGAAAGTCAAAAATTTCTCCGACCAGGCCGATGAGGTTGATGCCCCGGCGCTGATAGGCCAGAAAGGTATGGCTTAAGAACGCGAACATGCTGTCAATGTCGTGCACGTATCCGGCGGCGACGGAAGACAGGACGTGGATGCGCAGCGCCGATTCAGATCCCAGTTTTGAGGTGATGGGCTCGGGTTTGGCGAGGATGAATCTTTCAAACAGGGCGTTTTGTTCGGACAGGGATTTGGCCATGAGCACGGCTTCGCCGTGATCGTCGTATTGCGGCCGTCCGGCGCGGCCCGCGCATTGTTTGTATTCAAACGTCGGGATATAGACAGAGCCCAGCCCGCTGGCATAACGTTTGCAGTCGCGGATGATGGCCCGCCGGGCCGGAAGATTGACCCCCGCGGCCAGCGTCGGGGTTGAACAAATGACCTTGATGATGTTCTTTTTGAAATGCTCTTCGATGAGCGTTCTTTGCCGGGGGGTCAGCCCTGCATGGTGGAATGCACAGCCATGGGACACGGCATCCGCCAGTTTTTTACACACCTTGGTGGCGCCGGGATCTTCCGCGATCTGTTTGGCCAGGTCTTTGAGCAGGATCCTTTCTTCGGGTTTTAAGACAGCCGACGATGATCCGCACAGTTCACGGCTGGAGGCCTGCGCGCTGCGCCTGGAATTGACGAAGACCAGCACCTGCCCGCCGCCGCGCAGGGTGTCGAGGGTGAGTTTATTCAGGTCATCCGGGCCTTCTTCCTTGACGATGCGGATGGAGTCATTGTTGAACATGATGCGTTCATTGTAATACACGCCTTCTTTGAGGGGGATGGGCCGCCATTGGCTGTACGCCAGTTCGGCATTGAGCCATCCGGCGATCTCTTGGGCATTGCTGATGGTGGCGCTCAAGGCCAGGATCTGTATGCCGGGCTTCATCTGCCGGATGCGGGTGGTGAGGATTTCCAGCGTGGGCCCGCGGCTTTCATCGTTGATGAAATGGATCTCATCCAGGACCACGACGGACAGGTTGGGAATAAGCCATCCGGATTTGGCGCGCAACAGCGAATCCACTTTTTCCGCCGTGGCGATGAGGATCTGGTATTTGTCCAGATATTTGCCTGGGGAGTCCAGGTCGCCGGTGGCGATGCCGATCTTGATGCCCAGTTTTTCGTATTTGTCCTTAAATTCGTGGTATTTTTCGCTGGCCAGGGCTTTGAGGGGGGCTATGTACAGGCATTTGCCGTTCTCATGCAAAATGGACTTTAACATGCACAGTTCAGCGATGAGGGTTTTTCCGGCGGCCGTGGGCACGGCCATGACCAGGTTCTTTTTGTCCAGCACGCCTTTTTTGATCGCTTCGGCCTGGGGAGGATGCAGCTTGCTGATGCCGGAGGCGGTTAAAACGTCGATCACATCCTGCGGGAAGGAATAACGGTTTAAAAGTTCTTTCAAGTCCATATCGTGTTTTCTAACACAAACAGATACCGATGTCAATGTAACGCCTGTTTATACTATTGCATATACGATAACGTGCATGCCCCGCTGCTTTCTTGCGAAAGCAAGAAGCGGGGCAGGCCTTTATTTGATTGACGCTGGGGTATAAACATTTTAAAATCATTACTATTCATGCGTATTGTCCTTCAAAGGGTGAAAGAGGCCCGCGTGACCGTTGGCGGCGAGGCGGTGGGGCGGATCGGCAAAGGGCTGCTGGTCTTTTTGGCCGTTGCCAAAGGCGATACGGCCCATGAAGCCGACCGTCTGGTAGACAAGGTCCTGGAACTGCGCGTTTTTGAGGACAGCGGCGGAAAAATGAACCTCTGCGCCCGGGACGTGAACGCGGAATTTTTGGTCGTGCCCCAGTTCACGCTGTACGGCGACTGCCGCAAAGGCCGGCGGCCTTCCTTTGACGCGGCGGCCGATCCCCAACAGGGCGAAGAACTTTATGAACATTTTGTCGCGCGGTTAAAGAATTCTAAAGTAACCGTCGCCTCCGGCCGTTTCCGTGCCATGATGGAGGTGGCCTTGGTCAACGATGGTCCCGTGACACTCATCCTCGATGCTGATCATTGACACCCACGCGCATGTTGACCAACTCGCCGACAGGGACGGCGCTTTGCAGCGGGCGGATGCGGCCGGCGTCAGCGATATCGTGGCCGTTAGTGTGGACCTGGATTCCATGCGAAAAACAGAGGATATTGCCAAGGCCCATGGTTCGACTGCGCTCACCACAGGTGCCCGGCCCCGCATTCATCCGGCATTCGGCGTCCATCCCGGCATGATCAAGCCGCAGGAGTCCATGGAAGCGCAAGCGTTCATGCGCGCGCATTTGCCCCATGCCGTTGCCGTCGGGGAAACAGGACTGGATTATTGGTACAAGCAGGCGCGCAAGGATGAGGCCGAACGCGATCAGCAGAAAGCATCGTTCCAGGCCCATTTGGACCTGGCCAATGAATTCGATCTGCCCATCATCATCCACAGCCGCGGTGCTTGGGGCGATTGTCTGGCCATGACCAAAGCCGCCCGGGTCCGCCGGGCCTTGTTCCACTGGTACAGCGGGCCTCTGGACATTCTCGACGGGATATTGGAAGCCGGCTATTATGTTTCCACCAGCCCCAGCGTGGCCTATAGTCCGCAGTCACGCGAGGCCATGGCCCACGCGCCGCTGGAACGTATCCTTGTTGAGACGGACAGTCCGGTGCGTTACAATGGGCCACAGCCCTTTGACGCTGAACCTAAGGATGTTTTAAGGACATGGACGGCGTTGAGCCGTTTGAAAAACGAGGACGAGACGGTTGTTTTGGGAACAGTGAACGCCAACGCGAAAACATTTTTTAAGATCTGACCATGAAACAAAAAATGAAGATACGGGTCGCGCTGCTGGTTGTCCTGGTTTTGGCGATCGGGATATCCCTGTTCTTGGTGTGCGGCAAAAGCATCGCCATGCAGGACGTGTTCCCGCCCCAGCCCGTGTTTTACGCCCGCCTGGACCATGTTGCCGAGAATATCACAAAGGCAGGCGGATCTTCCTTTTGGAAAAATATTTCCGCCATCGATGTCCCCAAGGTCCTTGTCCGCAACAATGTCGGGCAGCCCCGGGTGAAGCGGATCGAAGAATTCTTAAGCGGGATCAATGCGTTCATCCAAAATCCCTGGGCCCGGATCGTTTTCGGCAAAGAGGTCGCTTTTGGATTTTATGAGGATGGAGGGTTTTTGTTCGCCCTGCGCCTTGGACCGTCGGTGCATGCGGCCGAGATCATCAGCCGTTTCGGGGACCAGTGGGGCGATGAGGTGGTGACCTCCCGCCGTGAGTATCAAGGTGCGTCCATCATCACGGTGGACGTGAAAAAGAAAAATGTCGTTTTTCAATACGTGCGCCTGGGCGATCTTCTGGTGGCAGCGCCCGGCGATTCCCTGATGCTCAACAAAGTCATCGACGTTTATCACAAGAAAGCGCCGGGGCTTGTTTCCGACGGGAATTTTGCTTTTGTCGCCGGCCGGGCGTATCCAGCCGGACAGGGGTTCTTTTATGTCAATGCCCGGTCTTTGAATGATGTTTTAAAACAGCGGGCGGCCGCGTGGGAAGCGCAGGACCTTGAAGAAATGTCCGCCCGGACCACCGGTGTTGAGTCCTACGGCCTTTCTTTTTTGCCCGGCGAGGTCAACCGCTGGAAACTGATCGTGGGCGTTGATCCGGCATTGATGAACCCGGAGGCGCGCAAGGCCCTGTCCTGTCCGCCGTCGGAACAGCCGCCCGTCAAATTCGTCCCCCCGGGCGTCATTGCCTACCAATGGGGGGCCTGCTATGATTTTAAGCAAGTGTGGGAGCGTCTGCGCGAACAGGCGCAGGCGGTACCGCCGTCCGTGGAGGAGCAGGCCCGGCAGTTCAAACGCCGTCTGGAAAAACGTTTAGGGCTCCAGTTTGAATCCGACGTCCTGCCGCTCTTGGGCAATGAGGCGGGAGGGTATTTGACCGATGTGGACACGACGGGCATGTTCCCTTATCCGCGTTTTCTGGTTTTTTTGAAAGTCAAAGACCGGACTAAAACCGAAGGTCTTTTGGCCCAGTTGACCCCTGATCTCCTGGTGCCCGTTCTCGAGGAGGACCATTCCAAGGTCAAGATCCGTTACGCGCCCGTGCCTTTGGGGCCCAACATGGATCCCGGGTATTGTTTTATCGGTGATTACCTGGTTTTTTCTTCCACCCGTCAATTGCTGAAGAAATCCATTGATACGGCCGCTGATGCGTCGCGTTCTTTGGGCGCGGACAAGACCGCGCGCGCTTTTGGCTTATCAGCGTCGGACAAGGCCAATGCCGTGGCGTTTGTGCGCCTGGACGTATTCGCCAAACGCCTGCGGGAATTATTGGATTGGGCGGACAAATATATGTCATCCCAGGCCACCGCGGCCTCGGCTTTCCAGCAGGAAAGCGAAGCCAAAAAAGAGGCGATCGCCCGGGTCATGGCGGCCAAAACCGTGGAGTTGACGCTGGCTGAACGCAAGATCGAAGACCCCTCGGTGGCGCCCGACGCCGTTGAAAATCTCCGTCAGTCGGTCCAGGCCCTGCGCGACGACATCAAGACCGGTACGGCCCAGAGCGGCGAGTTGGACGTCCTGGCCGCCCAGTATCAGGCACAGGCCCAGTCCGCCAAATTGTGGATGTTCAATTCCCGGCAGGTCGTGGTCCCTGTGTTAAAGGGGTTGGAGACGCTCAGGGCTTTGGGCGTGAAGACGGCATTGACCGGCCGGTCTTTTGAAACGGAGATCTTATTAAACTAAGACCACCCATCGTTATTTTGCTGTTGTTGTGCCTGACCCAGAGCGGTTGTTCTTTATTGACCCTGCCGTTCCAGCTGGTCGGCGGGGTTTTTAATTTGCTGGGGCAGGCGGTCAACGTCGCGGCCGCCATGCCTAAACCTCCTCCTTGGATGTTCTTCTAATGTATAAAGTCGTCCATAAACAGGTCCTTGCCCAGGGTATCAAGCGTTTGGATTTTCACGCGCCCGGCATTGCCGGCCGTGTGCTGCCCGGTCAGTTCGTGATGCTGACCCCCAACGGGGTTGATCACGCCATTCCTCTGACCGTTGTGGATGCCGACGAGCGCAAGGGGGTCATTTCGCTCATTGTGCACGAGGTGGGTTCATCGACCAGGGCCCTGGGGTCTTTGAGCCTCGGCCAGTCGCCCAAGACCATTGTCGGGCCTTTGGGCCGCCCCGCGGTTGTTGAAAAATACGGGCTGGTGATCGCGGTGGCAACCGGCATCGGTGCCGCGCAGATCCTGCCCTTGTGCCGGGCGCTCAAGAAAAAAGGCAACAAGGTCATCGGCATTGTCGGCGCTAAGTCCAAAAAAGTCTTGATGCTCGAGTCCCAGATGCGGGTCGTCTGCGACGAATTTTTTATCACCACCAATGACGGGTCTTACGAACGCAAAGGCCTGGCCACCGAGGTCCTGCAGGAACTCCTGAACAAATTCAAGGTGCAATATGTCTATGCGATCGGTGGGGCGGAAATGATGCGGGCCTGCAGCCTCATGGCCGGGGTCAAGGGCATTCCCATACAGGTGACGTTAAGCCCGTTCATGGCCAATGGATTTGGGACTTGCGGGTCCTGCCGCGTCCGTGTCGGCGGCGCGTTCAAGCTGGCCTGTGTGGACGGCCCGTCTTTCGACGGGCATCAGGTGGATTTTGATGATCTGGAAAAACGCATGAACACGTTAAAGGAGGGCGGATGGCCGTTGTCCCGTCCGAACAACCCGGGGACAAGAGGGCTGGCAACCTTCATGAAGTCGTTCTTGGGTTCGTCAAAAAACAAAACCTAGAAGAGTCCCGCCGCTGTCCCCAATGCGCCCAGCCGACGTGCATGGTCTGTCCGTTGGGAATTGATATTCCGGGGTTCATCCGTCTTTTGCGCGAGGATGACGCCCCCGGGGCTTTGCGCGTCATCCGCAGGAACAATCCTTTTCCGGGTATCTGCGGCCGCGTTTGCCCCGCTCCGTGCGAGAGCGCCTGCATTTTTAACGACGAGGGCGCGCCTATTTCCATCCGCGCTTTGGAACGGTATGCCGCGGATTGCGGGGCCGCCAAGGCCGACAAGAAAAAAAATATGGTGAAACCGCAGGGCAAAAAAGTTACGGTCATCGGTTCAGGCCCGTCGGGGCTTGCCGCGGCGCATGAACTGGCCGCGGCCGGGCACAGGGTCGATGTTTTAGAGTCCATGCCGTTTCCCGGCGGACTGTTGCGTTATGGCATTCCGGAATTCCGCCTGCCCCAAAAGGTCCTGGATGAAACCATCGCTTTCGTTGAGTCCATGGGCGTTGAGATCCAAACCAATGTTTTTGTGGGCGCCACGGTGACGGCCGAAGACCTTTTCCGTCAGGGCTGCGGCGCGCTCCTCATTGCCGTGGGCGCGGCGGTCCCGGACCTTTCCCTTATTGCGGGGCATAACAGCGGCGGGGTTTATTACGCGCAGGAATTCCTGATGAGGGCCCAGATACACGGAAAGGACAGGGTGTTTGATGCCGCGCGATCTTTGATGAGAGGACCAAGGATGGCCGTGATCGGCGGGGACAGTGCCGCTTTTGACGCGGCGCGTTTGGGCCGGCGTTTCGGGCAGGACGTGGACCTGGTTTTTTCCGGTCTGGAAGAAGAATTGACCGCTTCCCGTGCCGACGTCCGCCAGGCTGTTGAGGAAGGAGTGCGTCTGCACACGGGGTTGGAGTTATTGGCGATCCTGGAGGATGGCGAGGGTTTTGCCCGCGCGATACGCTGCCGTGCGGATGCCCCCCAAGAGATCGAAGCGCAAACCGTCATTTTATCCAACGGGTCTAAACCCAACACATTTTTAGCCCGTCAGATGCCGCAATTAAAATGCAACACCGACGGGACGCTGTGGGTGGACCCCGCGACCGGACAGACCAGCATGGAGGGGATCTTCGCGGCCGGCACGGTCACCACAGGCGCCGGATCTGTGGTGGATGCCATTGCTTCGGGCAAGGCCGCGGCACAAAACATCATACGCTACTTAAAGGACCGGCCATGACGGTTGAAGGCATTCTTGAAAAAAAACGCCGGGGCGAGAAGATCACGGTGTTGACCGCTTACGATTATCCGACTGCCGGCTTTTTGGATGAGGCGGGCATTGATATTATCCTCGTCGGTGATTCTCTGGCCAACGTGGTCCTGGGGCTGGAGTCCACCAAAGAGGTGGGCATGACGGAGATGCTGCACCATGCCGGGGCGGTGGTCCGGGCGGTCAAAAATGCCCTGGTCGTCGGAGATATGCCTTATGGCGCTTACCAGCCGCACGCGCAGGCCGCGCTGGACAATGCCCGGCAGTTCATGGACTTAGGATGCAAGGCCATCAAATTGGAATGGTTCGAGGACTGCGCGCAAACCGCCCGAGAGATCATTGAAGCGGGCATTCCGGTCATGGGACATGTGGGCCTGACCCCGCAAACCGCCGGCGTAATGAAGGTGCAGGGCAAGGACACCGCCTCTGCCAAGGTGATTTTAGAGGAAGCCAAAAAACTGGAAGAGGTCGGCTGTTTCAGCATAGTCCTGGAATGCATCCCGATGGAATTAGCGCGCCTGATCACCGGTCGGTTGAAAGTTCCCACCATCGGTATCGGCGCCGGGCCCCATTGCGACGGCCAGGTGCTGGTCACCCACGACCTTTTGGGTTTGTTTGACAGATACCAGCCAAAGTTCAGCAAGAAGTACGCGGATTTAAGCGCTGTCATCAAGGCCGCGGCCAGGGCTTACAAGAATGATGTGCTGGAAGGCAAATTTCCCGACGACGCCCATTCTTTCCACATGCCTCCGGATGAACTTAAGAAAATAGTGACAGGCACCAATTAATCCTATTTCTTAAATCCTAATTAATTAGTGCCTGTCACTATTTTTATGAATCTTATCCTGCTTTTTGATCCTGATTTTATTTCCACCAACCGCGTGCGGTTGGGCGGGCGACGTTTTATGCATGTCCGCGACATCCATCGCGCCCATGCCGGTGAGGCATTGTCCGTCGGTGTATTGAACGGTCAGATGGGCAAGGGCACGATCACGGTCATGGGCGATGATGCCGTTGAAATGGACGTGCGGCTGGAGGCGGAGCCGCCGTCGGCTTTGCCCCTGACGCTTGTGATGGCCCTGCCGCGGCCGAATGTCCTGAAGCGGACGCTGGTCTGTGCCGCTTCTTTAGGCATCAAGCGCATCATTTTGCTCAATTTTTTCCGCGTTGAAAAATCTTTATGGAACTCCTCGGCATTGCGGCCTGAAGCGGTTCGCGAACAGTTGATCCTGGGGTTGGAGCAGGGCAAGGACACGGTTTTGCCGCGGGTGGATCTGCGTGAGCGGTTTAAACCCTTTGTTGAAGATGAGCTTCCCGCCCTGGCCAAAGGGACATTAGGTCTGGTCGCCCATCCGGGGACCGGAACGCCGCCTCCTCAAAACGTTCGCGGCCCCGTGACCCTGGTCATCGGCCCGGAGGGGGGTCTGATTGACTACGAGGCCGAAAAATTGACCTTTTTGGGTTTTCAAATGGCGGATCTGGGGCCGAGGATATTAAGGGTGGAAGCTGTCCTGCCGTATCTGGTCGGAAGGATTTTCTAAGGGCCCCGCCTTTGGCGGGGCAGGTATTTCGTCTTGCTTTTTAATCCCCATTTGCTAAAATATCTTCTCTATTATGGCTGAAAATGATGTGATGGACAAAGTTGTCGCGCTGTGCAAACGGCGCGGTTTTATTTTTCAATCCTCCGAGATCTACGGGGGGTTAGCCGGGGCATGGGACTACGGGCCTTTTGGCGTGGAACTCAAGCGTAATGTCAGGAACGCGTGGTGGCAGTCGGTCGTCCATCAGCGCGATGATGTTGTGGGTTTGGATGCCAGCATCCTCATGCATCCGACGACCTGGAAGGCCTCCGGGCATACCGATCATTTTACTGATACGTTGGTGGACTGCAAGAAATGCAAACGCCGCTTCCGCCAGGACCACCTGAAAGGCAAATGCCCCGGTTGCGGGGCCGTGGAATTCACCGAACCGCGGCCGTTCAATCTGATGCTCAAGACCAGCGTCGGGGCCATGGAGGACTCCAGTTGTGCGGTGTATCTGCGTCCCGAAACAGCGCAGGGCATTTTTGTCAATTTCCCCAATGTCGTGGACACCACCCACCGCAAACTGCCTTTCGGCATCGCCCAGATCGGCAAGGCATTCCGCAATGAGATCACGCCGGGCAATTTCACCTTCCGCACCCGCGAATTTGAGCAGATGGAGATCGAATATTTTTGCCGTCCCGAGGATGCCCCGCGCAAACATGAAGAATGGATACAGGCGCGTCATCAATGGTATCTGGAGCTGGGAATAAAGAAGGAAAATCTGCAATTGCGCAAGCACGGCAAGGAAGAGCTGGCCCATTACGCGGCCGGATGCACGGACGTGGAATACAAATTTCCTTTCGGCTGGTCGGAGCTGGAGGGCATTGCCAACCGCGGGGATTATGACCTCAAACAACATGCTCAATTTTCCGGCAAGGACCTGCAGTATCAGGATCCGGTGAGCAATGAAAAGTTTTATCCGCATGTCATTGAACCGTCGGGCGGATGCGACCGGGCCGCGCTGGCGTTTTTGGTGGACGCGTATCACGAAGAAACGGTCAAGGACAGCATTCGCGTTGTCCTTAAATTTCATCCCAAACTGGCACCCGTCAAGGTCGCGGTCCTGCCGCTTTTAAAAAAGAACGACGGCATCGTGACCCTGGCCAAGAAAATCAAGGCCGGCCTACAAAAAGACATGGTTTGTGTGTATGATGATACAGCCGCGATCGGAAAATTGTACCGCCGTCAGGACGAGGTCGGGACCATGTTTTGCGTCACCGTGGACGTGCAGACCCTGGAGGACGGCCAGGTCACGGTGCGCCACCGCGACACCATGGCGCAGGAACGCATCCCCGTCGATGGACTGAAACATTATTTGATCGAACATTTAGCGTTATAGGAGAGGAACAGGAATGACAAAAAAGTACGTTTATTCTTACGGCGCCGGCAAAGCAGAAGCCAAAGGCGAGGCATTGACCAAGAGCGTTCTTGGCGGCAAGGGCATCGGCCTCATGGAAATGACGGCGATCGGCATTTCGGTTCCGGCGGGCTTTACGGTCACCGTCCAGACCTGCGAGGCCTATTATAAACTTGGCCGCAAACTTCCTCAGGGCTTGGAAAAAGAAGTGCGCGAGGCCGTGCTTAAACTTGAAAAAGCCGCAGGCAAGAAACTGGGGGCCTCCCATGATCCTTTGCTCGTTTCCGTGCGCTCCGGCGCCGCGCGTTCCATGCCCGGTATGCTGGAGACCATTTTGAACTTGGGGCTCAATGACAAAAGCGTCGAGGGGCTGGCCAAAAAAACAGACAATCCGCGTTTCGCCTATGACGCGTACCGCCGTTTCATCCAGATGTTTTCCAGCACGGCCATGGGGCTTTCCAAGCAGCCCATGGAAGACATGCTCAATGAAATGAAGCATGAGATCGGCGTCAAGACCGACCCTGAAATTCCCGCCGAGAAACTCAAGGAACTTTGCGCGCAGTTCAAGGCCTTTTATAAAATGAACAAAGGGGAGGATTTCCCGCAGGACCCCTGGGAACAATTGTGGGGTGCCATCACGGCTGTCTTTAACAGCTGGGAAGCGGAAAAATCCCAGACCTACCGGCGCGTGGAGAAGATCACAGACCTCAAAGGCACGGCCGTCAACGTCGTGCAAATGGTCTTCGGCAATAAAGGGGAGGACAGCGGGACTGGCGTGTGCTTCACCCGTGACCCCAACACCGGCGAGAATACGTTCTATGGGGATTATCTCATCAATGCCCAGGGCGAGGACGTGGTGGCCGGCATCCGCACGCCGCTCAAACTTTCCACTTTGCGCGAAACGATGCCCAAGGCCTATGACCAGTTGTGCGCGGTGCGTGCCATCCTTGAGTGTCACTATAAGGAAATGCAGGACCTTGAATTCACCATTGAAGACCAGAAATTGTATATGCTGCAGTGCCGGACAGGCAAGCGTTCACCGGCCGCGGCATTCAGCATCGCGTTGGACCAGACGACCAAACCGTTGTTGACCGGCCGCCAGGCCAATGACCTGGTCAAAAAAGGTTATCTGCCCAAGAAATACGCCCAATTGGCCCTTAAGCCGGTCATCACCAGAGAACAGGCGGTCAGCCGCATTTCTTCCGATGATATTGAGCGCCTTTTTTATCCTGTCATCGACACCAAGAAGATCAGCGCCGAAGAGTTAAAGAAAATACGTTTGGGCAGCGGAATCAATGCCGTCCCCGGCTCTGCCGCGGGCAAGGTGGTGTTCACCGCCGCCGAAGCGGAAAAGATGGGGCATAAAGGCGAGAAGGTCATTCTGGTGCGCAAGGAGACCAGTCCCGAGGATGTCGGCGGCATGCACGCGGCCAAAGGCATTTTGACAGCCACCGGCGGCAAGACCAGTCACGCGGCGGTGGTGGCCCGCGGCTGGGGCAAATGCTGTATCGTCGGATGCGAGGCCCTCAACATCAATTATGAAGCCAAATCCATGACCGTTAACGGCAAAACCGTCAAGCAGGGCGATTATATCACCCTTGACGGTTCCGCCGGCAAGATCTACAGCGGTAACCTGGCCTTAAAGGAACCGGAACTTCCCCCGGCGTATTATACGATCCTCAAATGGGCGGACCAATTTCGCACCATGAACGTCCGCACCAACGCGGACACGCCGTATGACGCCGTCAACGCCATCAAGATGGGTGCTGAAGGCATCGGGCTGTGCCGCACCGAGCACATGTTCTTTGACACCGAGGAGCGCCGTCTGGCCATCCAGGAAATGATCGTGGCCGAAACGCTGGATGCCCGCAAGATCGCGCTGGCGAAACTTTTGCCGTTCCAGACCGACGACTTTTACGGCATTTTCAAGGCCATGAACGGTTTTCCGGTGACGATCCGTCTGATCGACCCGCCCCTGCACGAGTTCACGCCCAAAGACAATGCCGGTGTTGAGAAATTGAGCAAGATCACGGGGATATCGGTGGAGAAGATCAAACACCGTTGCGAACAATTGCATGAGTCCAACCCCATGCTGGGCCACCGCGGATGCCGTTTGTGCATCACGTATCCGGAGATCCTGGACATGCAGGTGACGGCCATTATCCAGGCCGCCGTCAAATGCAGAAAAGAGGGCATCAAGGTTTTGCCGGAGATCATGATCCCGCTGACCATGGACAGGAAAGAATTCGAGATCATGGAACAGCAGACCCGTGTGGTGGCCGAGAAACTCATCAAACAGGCCGGCGTGAAACTGCCGTATCTTGTTGGTACAATGATCGAGATCCCGCGCGCGGCCCTGTTGGCCGACCAGATCGCCGAAGTGGCCGAGTTCTTCAGCTTTGGCACCAATGACCTGACCCAGATGACCCTGGGGCTGTCCCGTGACGATGCCGGACGTTTCCTGCCGACCTATGTCGCGACCGAGAAGGACGGCGGCAAGGGCATTTTCAAGGACGATCCGTTCCAAAGTTTAGACCAGGACGGGGTCGGCCTGCTGGTTAAATTGGGCATTGAACGCGGCCGCTCGACGAAAAAAGACCTCAAGGTGGGCATTTGCGGCGAGCATGGCGGTGAGGCGGAGAGTGTCAAGTTTTGCCACAAAGCCGGCATGAATTATGTGTCCTGCTCGCCGTATCGCGTGCCGATCGCGCGTCTGGCTGCCGCTCAAGCGGCCCTGCAGGATCAAAAGAAATAAAATGGACCCGATCAAAGCGTATTTAAAGGAGATCAAAAATATCCCCCTGCTGACAGCGCAGGAGGAAGTGGACCTGGCGCGCCTGATCAAAAAAGGCAACAAGAAGGCCCGCGAGAGAATGATCAACTCCAATTTACGGCTGGTTATCAGCATGGCCAAGCGTTACGTCAATTTGGGCATCTCTTTAAGCGATCTGATCGAGGAAGGCAATATCGGGCTCATGCGCGGGGTGGACAAGTTTGACCCTGAAAAGGGTTTCCGTTTTTCCACCTACGCGGCCTGGTGGATCAAGCAGGGCATCTCGCGCGCCATCATCGACCAGGGCAAGATGATCCGCGTGCCCGTGTATCTCAACGAGGAGATCATCAAATACCGCAAGATGGTCGAGAAATTGACCCATCAATTCAAACGCCGTCCGACCATCGCCGAGATCGCCAAGCGGATGAAAGTCACCGTCCATAAAGTGCGCGATCTGGACGGGGCCATCACCAAGATGTCCAGTCTGGACGCCCCGCTGGGGGAGGACGGGGACGGGAAGATCAAGGACATCATCGAGGACGAGAGTTTTGCCACCCCTGACGCGGACGTTGAGCTGTTCTTCACCAAGGAGCGCGCGCGTTCCATTTTGGAATCCCTGGACGAACGCGAACGGATCATCATCGACATGCGGTTCGGTTTGGCCGACGGGGAAAGGTACACCCTGTCCAAGATCGCCAAGCGGCTGGGCATCTCGCGCGAGCGCGTGCGCCAGGTGGAAGAATTGACCATACAGAAATTGAGAAAAGTTCTCCATGACAAGGAGACAGTGGAGGATCACCCATGACCATGACTAAACGCAAACCGATCTACGTTTTGATCCTGCCCCGTTTTGAGGATATTTTCCATTCCTTTTATACCGGCGAGATTACCAAGGGCGTCAATCTGGCGGCCAGCCGCCTGAACGTTGACTTTCTGGTGCACATCACCGACCGTTCCAACCACGCGACGTGGCTGGATCCGACCATCCTCGACCGCAAGCACGTCGACGGCATCCTTTTCGCCGACATTGACAATGACCTCGACATGGTCAAGCGCGCCATCATGCGCGGCATGCCGTGTCTGGTCCTGAACAATATCATTTTCGAGCCCATCAATTATATCGCGGTCAATAATTACAAGGCCGCGGTACAGGTGGTGGAAGAATTCGTTAAACTGGGCCACACCAGGATCGCCACCATTGCCGGGGACCTGTCCACCCAGGCCGGCCAGTCCCGTTTGGATGGTTATACCGACGCGCTCAAGAAACATGATATTGCAGTGGACAAAAGTTACGTCAAGATCGGCGGATTTTTAAGGACACCGGCGCGCCAGGGAGCGCAGGAACTTTTGAAGCTCAAGGACCGCCCGACGGCCATTTTTGCCGCCTCCGACGTGATGGCCTTGGAAGCCATCGACGTGGCCAAATCCAGAAAGATCACCGTGCCCGGTGACCTGTCCATTTGCGGTTTTGACGACAATCCTCTGAACGCGCACAGTCCCGTCAAACTCGCCACCGTGGCCCAGCCCTTAGTCGAGATGGGCCGTCTGGGATTGGAAATGCTCTACCAGATCAGCCACGGCAAAGCGAAACTTCCGGTCAAGGAAGTCCTGCCGGCAAGATTTCTCAAGGCGGAATCCATGGCGGCGTTAAAATAAATATGTAGGGGCGTATGGCCATACGCCCCTACAGGTAAGATTTTTATGAAAGTTGCCGATTTAAAAAAACACATCCGCGACATCCCTGATTTCCCGCAAGAGGGGATCATTTTCAAGGACATTTCCACACTCCTCAAGAACAAGGAGGCATTCCGGAAATCCATTGACGAGCTGGCGCGCAAGTTCGGCAAAGAGCGCATTGATTATGTCGTCGGGGTGGAGGCGCGCGGTTTTATTTTCGGGGCGGCACTGGCTTATAAACTGGGTGTCGGTTTCATCCCGGTGCGCAAAAAAGGCAAGCTTCCTTATAAAACCAAAAGCGTCACCTACAAACTCGAATACGGCACCGACACTTTGGAGATCCACGAGGACGCCCTGGCGCCCAAGGCCAGGGTCCTGATCGTGGATGATCTTCTGGCTACCGGCGGCACGATCAAAGCCGTGGTCGACCTGATCATCGCCCAGAAGGCCAGGATCGTCGGCGTGGCGTTCCTGGTGGAATTGCGGTTCCTCAAAGGCAAAGAACGCCTTAAAGACCTGCCCATTTATTCCGTTATTCAATACTGATGATTTTGTTCAATTGTTTTGTCCATATCGCGGTGACGCTGATGGTCTTGGGCATCGCCTTGCGCCGGGGTTTCGCGATGCCGGCAGCGTTGCTGGCCGCTGTATTGTTCGCCGTGCATCCGGGAAAAGCAGAAATGCTTTTGGGGATGCCTCTGGTCCTTCCGGCATCAGCGGCGGCATGGCTGTGGGCAATGGCCGCGGGAATAAAACAATGGGCGTTCCCGGTGGACATGTCCTTGGTCCATCCTTTGCCGCAAGCGCTGGTGTCTTTTGCGCATTTAAGTCCCGCGGATGCGGTCGTTATTAATGTGGGACGGCTGATGTATGTGCCGTCCATTTTTTTATCTTTGGCCGCGGCCGCGCTCATCGCGCGCCTGTACCGGTTTTTGGCCGGGCAGGAGGCGATCATCCGGTATTTGTTCGTCGCGGCCGTCTTCATCTTATTGACGGGGCTTGTGACTTTGTCCTACGCGCAGGTTTCTCTGGGACTGGATCCCGTGCGTTTATGGCAGTATCAGGCCCGCCTGTCGGCGCACCCGATCGTTCTTGACAATTTGGCCGCGGCCACCCGGGCTTTGCCGGAATACCAAAAAGCACGGGACTACGCGGACAATAACGTCGCTCCCGACAAGGACACGCTCGAGATGATCAATGCCGTCGAGAAAATATACCTTAAAGCCGTGTCCATGGACCCTGGTTACGGGCAGGCGTGTTATGATCTGGCCGACTTTTACGCCGAATTAGGGCGCTGGCAGGATGCCGTGGCCTGGTATGGCAAAACGCTTGCCGTTGACCCCGGACGGCAGGAGGTGTATTTCGCCTTGGGCCGCGCGTATCAGCGCATGGGCAAGCCGCAGGAGGCGGTCACTGTTTTTAACCGCCTTCTCGCCGCTTTTCCCGACGACGAAAAAGCCATGGCCCGGGTCATTGACGCTTACAATGTCGCTTCCGACGACCCGCAGTCATCCGTGTACCGGGAAAAAAGGGAAGAGGTCCTGGCCGCCTACGAGCAATGGGCCAAGCGCAAGAAATACGGGGCCGTGGATTTTTTTAATTTGGGATTCCTGTACGAGCAGGTCGGCGGGCGGGAAGAGGCCGTGCGTTTTTACCGCAAGGCCCTGGAACTCAAAGGCGATTATGACAAACCGCTGTACCGTCTGGCCGGCTTGTACAGACAGGCCGGCGATCTGAAGACCGCTTTGGCATTGTATGAGCGTCTGGTCCGTTCTCATCCTAAGTTTGCCAACGGATATTTGAACATCGGTATCATTTATAATGCCCTGGGTGACGCGGACAGGGCCCGGTATCTGTATCAGAAGACCGTGGACCTGGACCCTGCCAACGCCGACGGGTATTTTAACCTCGGTTATTTGAGCGAGGCCAGGGGGGACCTCAAAGAGGCCATTGCTTTCTACGAAAAGACGGTCGAGGCGGACCCCAAATATGCCGAGGCCTACTACAATATGGGCAACGTCTACGCGGTGCTGACCCAATACGCCGAGGCCATGGCCGCGTATCTTAAAACCGTGGCGATCAACCCCGATCACCAGAACGCTTACGTGAATTTGTCCATTTTGTCTTTTAAGTCCCGCGATTTTCAGGGCGCGCGGCGATATCTGGAAGAAGCGCGGCTTTTGGGGTATAATCCTCCGGAAAGCTATTTAAAATCTTTAGAGCCGTACAAGAATAAAAAGTGATACGGATGCCCCTGCCCGCCTTCGCCAAAATGCTTCGCGTTTGGCTTCGGCGAGGCTACGGGGCAAATTTATCTGGAATAAAAACATTAAGGAAATTTGCCCCTGTAGCTCAATTTGGATAGAGCGAGGCTCTTTCCGAAGACAGAGTCTTCGGAACCTAGGCTGTTGGTTCTCCCGCTTATCTGGAGAAAGACGTTGAGGTAAGCGGGACCCCGCCCCGCCTTGGCGTGGCGGGGGATTCCAACCGGGGGCGCTTAGTTTGACGGTAAGTTGAACACCATTGAACGCACATTCTTTAACCGGCCAGTTAATCAGTGTCATGGGTAAGAAATGGAAGAAATTGAAAAACCTAAGAAAGTATGTGCTCTCTGGGATAACGAAAGGAATGTAAAATGATTGATTGGATTATTATTTTTATTTGTGTAATGCTTTTCGTATGGCTATGGACTAAGTTGGGAAATCGTATTAACAAGTATGAAAGTATACTCGAAGGCATTGCGGATGATATTTATGACATAAAGAAAAAACTTGGCCTTAAAGCTGAACCAAGGACTGATAATAAATATTATCTTGAGAGAAAGGCTGCGCTTGCTTCTGATGTCCAGAAAGAAATTGCTCTGCAACAGGGGGATGTACAAAAGGCGGTCAGTTTTGTTAAAAATACATTTTCTGGGAAAATTAATAAATATATGTCAGAAGAAGAAATTATGAGTCTAGCCGAGTTTGCCAAGGAGAACGTTGAGGAAAACCAGAAAAAAATTCAAGAATTGGTTGGCCAAGGGAAATCCTATAATGAAATTTGTAAAGCGTTTGAAGGCGAAGATGCATACCGACAAGGATGGTATAACTATGCAGGTAGTGTTTGTAGGCCAACGTTGGGAGTAAATATGCCCATAGATGCAACCAAAATATAGGGACCGGAATCGCCTAATAAAGTAAAATGGAAGAAATTAAGAAATTTATAGAAGACGACTTAACCAATAAAGCAAAAGACATAAATAGCTTTACTCAACAGGCAAATGAGCAAGAATTTATAGTCTGCCGTTTTCTCATTGGTTGGAGCGTTGCATCGATCGGTGCTTTAATAATGTTTTATTTGCAAAACATCAATATAGAATCTCCTAAGACAATCATGCTTCTCTTATCTTTACGAGAAGCGTTCCTCCCACTAGTAGTTTCCATATTTCTTGGTATCCTACAACATCTTTCTTTTGGTAGTAACCTGCTAAAAAGATCTGCAGAATTGGATAAAAAAAGCAGAAAGAAAGTTAAAAAGATCATGGAAGAAGGCGACGCTGCAATCCCAAAAATTGCGAAAGATTTAATTACAGAATATACAGAAGAATCCATCTTGACGATCGGATTTAAAGGTTTTCTGTATTCACAAATGGCCTCATTCTTATTTGGCATTTTTATGGTTGGGTACTCAGTAATATTCTTAAAGTTATGAACTGATCAATAAGGCAGTTAGAGTACCACGTTTAAGAATTTCTTGTAAATGGTTGGCCTAAAGATAGCGAAACTCTTTGTCCACTTAAGTTTACGATACTTATAAAGTTTCACAAGTATTTTAACACCTTGGATTTGAAGTGTTCGACTGCCATCAAGAGATCCGCGTTTAAATATTATGAATGCTCTGTATATTTTACAAAGTGAGAAAATAGGCAGAGCTGGCGTATGTTATCAGTTGATTTAGAATGCCCCTGTAGCTCAATTTGGATAGAGCGAGACTCTCCTAAGGTCTAGGTTGGCCGTTCGATTCGGCCCGGGGGCGTTTAAATATTGCTGTTGGTTTGATATGAATGCCCTGTATATTTTACAAAGTGAAAAAACAGGCAGATATTATATTGGCAGCACAACAGATTTTAATAACAGGATTATTAAGCATAATGCCGGGTTAGTGCTGTCAACGAAAGCATACAAACCATGGAAGGTGGTTTTTATGCAGCACTACGCAGTGTATTCTGATGCGAAAAAAGCGGAACTAAAGGTCAAGCGGTATAAAAGGCGGGATTATATTGAGAAAATTGTTCAATCCGGTCAGATGATATTGTAGTAGAGCGAGGCTCTTTCCGAAAGCTCTGCTTTCGGAACCTAGGTTGTTGCTTCTCCCGCTTATCTGGAGAAAGACATTGAGGTAAGCGGGACCCCGCCCCGCCTTGGCGGGGTGGGGGATTCCAACCGGGGGCGTTTTTTACAAAGGTTCTATGCACATTTCAGGTAACATCCTGGATTATCTGGCCGTGTTCGCTTCCGGCGTTGCGGTCAGTTTTACCCCTTGCGTGTATCCGGTGATGCCTTTGACCGCCTCTTTCATCGCGGCGGCCAATACCAGCGGTACGCGCTGGCATGGGTTTTTGATTTCCCTCGTGTACGTTTTGGGGATGGCGCTGGTGTATGCCGCCTTGGCGGTATTCGCGGCGCTGACCGGAAAGATCTTCGGGCAGATCCAGAACAGCCCCGCGTTCTATTGGACCATCGGTATCCTGCTCATTGTTTTCGCGTTTGTGATGTTTGACAAGATCGAGCTCCCGGCCGTCGGCCGGCACGTGCATCATAAACTTAAACCGGATCGTTGGTGGGCGGTTCTGCTCTTCGGCATGACCTCCGCCCTGGTCATCGGCCCGTGCACGGCGCCGGTGCTGGGTTCGCTGTTGGTCTACGTCGCCTCCAAACACAATATCTGGCACGGCGCGTCGCTCATGTTCGTTTTTGCTTACGGCATGGGTTTTTCTTTAATTCTCGTCGGGACTTTCAGCGGGTTTTTAAGCCGCTTGCCCAAAAGCGGGGCATGGCTTGTGCGGGTCAAACAGATCTCGGGGCTGATCTTATTGGGAGCGGGGGCCTATTTCATCTATCAAGGAATAATAAGGAGCGTGCTATGAACAAAATCGTTGTCGTGACCGTGTGTGCCGTTTTTTTGACCGTTGGCCGCGTTTGGGCCCAGGAAGCCAAACTCATGGCCAATAATGTCCAAAGCAATGAGGCGGCTGTTCTTGACCCGTCGGATAATGCCGGGGACGAGACCGTTGCCAATGATGAAGGTTACGGGACGGATGATGAGGAGTATTACGGCAGCGAAGAAGACATGGTCACCCCGCCGATGAACGCGCAAACAAATGCTGACCAGGAGAATACGGATGAAGTGAATGACGACCAAGCGATTGATCAAGGGGGCGTAGATCAAGACAACGAAGATCAAGCGAATGCCGAAAATAAGTAATTCAAAAGGGCCGGCCTTATTTTTAGGACTGGCCCTTTTTATTTTTATGGCTGCCGTTGTCCGGGCGGATGAGCGTTCGGCGCCGGCCACCGACGTGTATAACAAGGCCGTGCGGCTTTATGAGAAGGGCAGGTGGGGCCAGGCCAAGGAACTCTTCCACCGGTACCTCGCCGAATACTCCGACAGCCCTTTGTACGTCACATCTTTGTATTATTTAGGGTATTGTTATGAGCAGTTGGGGGATGCGCAGAAGGCCATTTCGATCTATCACAAGGTCATGGATGAGGCAAAGGGAGGGGACGCGTTCTGGGGGGAGATGGCCGAGAACCGCACCAAAGAATTGGAAGACGCCCTTAAGGCCCATACGCCGGATTAGGCCAATTCATCTTGGATAATGCGCGCCGCACGGGCGCTGGCGCCGGGGGCGCCGAGGGAGGCCTTGAGGACGGCCAGTTCGTTGGTCAGCCGGCCATAGATCTCGGGGGAGGACAGGATTTTCTGTACAGCCGTTGCGATGTTTTGCGGTGTGGCTTTATCCTGAATGAATTCTTCAACCACTTTTTTCCCCGCCACCACGTTGACCAATCCGATAAAAGGCAGTTTGATGAGCATTTTGCCCAGCCAATAGGTGAAGGGTGTGGTTTTGTACATGATGACCATGGGTTTTAAAAGCAGGCCTGTTTCCAGCGTCGCGGTGCCCGAGGCCACGATGCTTAAATCCATGATGCCGATGCCGTCGTAGATGGGGCCGTCATGCACCATCACCTTGACCTTGGACCGGCGCAGATGACGTTCGATCATCGTCGTCGGGATGGACTCTGCTTTTAAAAGCAGGAAGCGGTAGGCCGGATCCTTTTGGGCCAGAATTTCCGCGGCACCGATCATCACGGGCAAATGCCGTTCGATCTCCTGGGGCCGCGAGCCGGGCAAAAGCCCGATGATCTTCTCCGTCGGTTTAAATCCTAAAGAGGCCCGGATGCTTGCCGGCGGCTGGGTCAAAACCACTTCATCAACAAGCGGGTGGCCCACATAATCCACCGCCATGCCGTATTTGGCGTAAATGTCCTTTTCAAAAGGAAAAAGGACCAGCATGCGGTCCACCAGCGTCTTGATGGCCTTGACCCGGCTCTCCTGCCACGCCCAGACCTGCGGGCTGACGTAATAGATGACCTTGATGCCGCGTTTTTTGATCTCCCGCGCCAGGCGCAGATTGAACCCCGGATAATCCACCAGCAAAACAGCGTCGGGCCTGTCCTTGTCCATGTGTTTGAGCGCGCGGTCAAAGATCTGTTTGATGCGGCCAAAATTTTTGATGACGTCGCCGATACCGATGACAGCCAGGTCATGGATGTCCGCGAACAGTTCGACCCCGCAGTCCGCCATGTGCGTGCCGCCGACACCGGAGAAACGCAGGGGAAATGGACAGGACAGCTTGAGCGCCCTGACGATGCCCGCGGCGCGCATGTCGCCCGAGGCCTCGCCGGCCACGATCATAAGGTGTTTTTGCGGTGTTCCCATATTTTTTCGGTGATGGCCAGGGCCACCTGGAGGGCTTCTCTGGCTTCGGTGCCGCTGACCACGGGTTTGCGGTCTTCGCGCACGCAGTCGAGGAAGGATTCAAGTTCTTTTTTCAGCGGTTCTTCTTTTTCGATGGGCAGGCCGCGTTTGTGGATGCCGCGTTCGTCCTTGGTATACATGTTCGCTTCCTGTTTGGCATAGTCCAGGGAGATATAGGCATTTTTGGTGAACATGCGGATCTTGCGCGTGACCTCGGGTGAAATACGGCTTGCGGTCACATTGCATACGCACCCGTTGGCAAAGGTGAGCCGCGCGTTGGCGATGTCTTCCCGGTCGGTGAGCACATTGACGCCGACCGCCTGGATGTCCTTGACCGGCGATTTGACCAGACCCAAAATGATGTCAATGTCGTGGATCATCAGGTCCATCACCACCCCGATGTCCAAAGAGCGGTTGGGGAACATGTTCAAACGGTGGCATTCAATAAAAAGCGGATCCTTGACCAAGGGCTCGACGGCCACGAACGCGGAATTGAACCGCTCCACATGCCCGACCTGCAGTTTCAAGTTGTTCTTCGCCGTCAAAGCAATGAGGGTGTCGGCTTCTTTTAGGGTATAGGTGATGGGTTTTTCAACAAAGGTGTGGACCTTGTTCTCTAAAAAGAACCGGGCAACCTCGGTATGGGTGACGGTGGGGGTGCAGATGCTCACCGCTTCCAAAGGCAGGCCCAACAGATCTTTATAATTGTTAAAATGGGGGACGTGGTATTGCCGGCCCGCGGCCCCGGCCTTTTCGGCATCAGTATCGCAGACAGCGACGATATGGGCCTTGTTGCGCAGGGCGTGCAGCGTCTTCAAATGCCTTTGGCCCAGATATCCGGCGCCGATGAGCGCGATATTGATCTTTCGCATGCTTTGGATAGTAACAAAGCCCTTGTCAAAAGTCAAACCCCATGCTAAATTGCCCCTCGTGGCTAATTATTTCAAATTGCTCGCTTTCCTCAAAGGCCATCGCAGGCGTTTTTCCTGGGCGATCCTGCTGATCTTGGTCTCTTCCTTGTTCGAAGGGGTGCAGTTGTCGTTCATGCTCCCCGTCATTGACCGCATCTTCACCAATAAGAAGATCATCCTGCCCAATCAAGTCCCGTTGTTCATCCAAAACATGGTGGAAGGCCTCAATAATATTGACGTGCATGTCCTGTTCTGGGCGGTGCCGTTGATCTTTCTGGGCGTTTTTATCATTAAACAGGTCATCCTTTTTTTCTCGGACTATTTGATGAATGACATCGCCCAGGCCGTCATGCGCGACGTGCGTTCGCGCCTGTTTGAGCGCATCCAGACCCTGTCGCTGGATTATTTCAGCAAAAAACGCACCGGCGAGCTGATCGCGCGCATCACCAATGACGTCGGCATGATCGAGAACGGCATTTCTTACGGATTGACGGACTTATTCAAACAGCCCTTTATCATCCTCGTCTATGTCGGTCTCGCCTTCATCATCAACACCAAAGGCACGGCCATCGTATTTTTGCTGTTTCCCCTCATCGGCTGGCCCATGGCGCTCATCAGCAAGAAACTGCGCAAACTGGCCAGAGGCATGCAGGAGAAGATGGCGGACATCACGTCCCATTTGCTGGAGACCATTGCCGGCGCGCGCATCCTGAAAGCGTTTTGCACCGAGAAATATGAGATCCAGAGGTTCCGCCAGCGCAACCAGGATTATTACCGCATCCGCATGAAATCCATTTACAATTTGAACCTCGGCGGCCCCATTACGGAGATCGCCGGCGCTATTTGCGGGGTCGCGGTGATGCTGGTGCTGGGCAGGGAAGTGCTCAATAACAATTTGTCGTTCGGCGTGTTCGCCCTGTCCTTCACCTATATCATCATGCTGACACGGCCCATTAAAAAGCTGGCCAATGTCCAGGCCATCCTCCAGCAGGCGCTGTCCGCCAATGAACGCATTTATGATGTCCTTGAGGCCAAACCGACGGTGGTGGAATCGCTTAAACCCAGAGAGTTCGAACCCTTAAAAGACAAGATCGTTTTTGACCATGTTTCTTTCGCGTACGACAAGGAGTCGGGCACGGTGCTGGAAGACATCAATTTGGAGATCAAAAAAGGACAGCTGGTGGCCCTTGTCGGGCCCACGGGTTCGGGCAAAAGCACCCTGGTCAATCTGATCCCGCGTTTTTACGACGTGACGGCTGGCAGGGTCTTGTTCGACGGGACGGATGTCAAAGAGGCCTCGTTCAAGTCCCTGCGCGGGCAGGTGGGCATCGTCACCCAGGAAGCCATCCTTTTTAATGACACGGTCAGGAATAATATCGCCTACGGCACGTTTGACGCGACCCCCATGCAGATCGAGCAGGCCGCCACCAGCGCTTTTGCCCATGCCTTTGTTGAAAAAATGCCCCAGGGTTACGCCACCGTGGTCGGCGACCGCGGTTTTCGTCTCTCCGGCGGGGAGAAGCAGCGGTTGACCATTGCGCGGGCCATTTTGAAAAACCCGCCGCTGTTGATCCTGGATGAGGCCACGTCCCAACTGGATTCGGAGTCGGAAAAATTCGTCCAGCAGGCCCTGGACCTGCTGATGGAGGGCCGCACCGTCATTGCCATCGCCCACCGTCTGTCCACCATCATGAAGGCGGACAAGATCGTCGTCATCGAGGGCGGCCGCATCGTGGGCATGGGCAAACACGATGACCTTTTGTTTTCCTGCCCGCTGTACCGCCGGCTGTACGAAACCCAATTCCACGCCGAGTAGCGCTGAAACACATGTCCCCGTTGGGGAAAGCGCTTCCCCTAAAACGCCCCCAAGCCCTTGTTTTATGCTTATTTATATGTCATCTTTGATATATATGATGTGTGCCCCAATATTCCCTATTGCTTCGTTTCGCAGACTGTACCGGCAGTGTCGGGGGGTTATTGTGTTGACAGTTTTTTTGATCAACACCTTCGGCCCCTTACCGGCCCAAGCACAGGAACTAGTTCTGCCAAAACCCGGTGTCCGTATAGCTTTAAGTCCTGAATTCACCCCAGCCCATCTCAAAGGTATTACCATCCATCAGGACAACGCCCTTCGTTTTGATTTCCTCATTCACAGGGGTGATGAAGATCTCTCGTCCCGCCATAGCGGGACTCGAGATGATGCCGAAAAGCGGCATCAATACAACAAGCTCATCAAGTACTTCCTGGCCTCTTTGACCGTTCCGGATAAAGATCAATGGGTCAATCTCTCTCCCTATGAGAAAGACCGTATCATTGAAGGCAATTTCGGCAAAACCGAAATGGGTCGTGACCTTTTAGGCCAGGATTACCTGCTCAAACAGATCACCGCCTCTTTGATCTATCCTGAAGAAGGATTAGGCCAAAAGTTCTGGGACACCATCTATGAAAGGGCCTTTAAGCAGTACGGGACAACCAATATCCCAGTCAACACCTTTAATAAGGTCTGGATCATCCCTGACAAGGCCGTTGTCTATGAATCCGGCAATACCGCCTATATCCTCCAAAGCCATCTTAAAGTGATGCTGGAGGAAGACTATCTATCCTTAGAGAAACATACAGGATTGTCATTCCCGAATGCCCACGGATTGTCGTCCCCGAAATCTTCTGTCGGGGACCCAGGCGCTAATAAGGCGCACACATTAGGTTCCCAGGTCGTCCGTGAGATTGTCTTACCCGCCCTTGAAAAAGAAGTCAACGAAGGCAGGAACTTCGCCCAATTGCGTCAGATCTATTCAGCCATGATCTTAGCCACCTGGTATAAGAAAGCGCTTAAACAATCCCTCTTGGGTCAGGTCTATGCTGACAAAGGTAAACTGAAAGGATTGTCATCCCCGAATGCTTCTGTCGGGGATCCAGGACACTATGATATCGAAGGGATTTACCAGCAATACCTCAAGGCCTTTAAGAAGGGCGTCTACAACTACATCAAAGAAGACACGGATAAATACACCAAACAAATAATTTCCAGGAAGTATTTTTCGGGGGGATTTGACCGGGCCATGATGACAAGCAATAACCCCGCAGCCCTCACCATTGTGCATGCAGGTGATCCGGTCGATCCTGCTGTGGTGGCTCAAGCTGTTGACGAAGCAGCCCTTGGCCACGAAGACTCCGCCACGGTTGATCTTGATCCTAATGAAGTTAATACTACCATCACCACCGGACGGCCCAATGAAGCGCAGAACATGGTTAAGAATCGCATTGATGTCCGGTCACAACTAGTGAGTGACCTAGCCCAACAAGAGGGAATTTCACTTTTAGAAGCCTATCTGAAACAGGTAGGTAATGGAAAATTTCATGAGGCGTACGATGCCCTTCAATTAGCCATCAGACAAGGCAAACAGATTATTATAGAGATCGGAAGTGGCAACACGAACAATGCGCTTGCATTGGCCAAGAAAAATCCAGAAGCGTTTATTTTAGCTACGGATGAATATAAGATCAATCCAACGGGTCAAACAGTCTATAAGGATTTTGCCCTTGATTTTGAGGCAGAGCGATTGTCTGCGCAGAAATCTGGCAGCGATCCTTTAGAGGCGGTTCAAAATATAAGAGTGGTTCGTGGTTTCGCTGACATTGTTCTGTATTTACCGGATGCCACAGTTGATAGCATTGTATTAGTTCAACCAGCCAAGGAAGCGCTTGAAGAATTGATTGAGTTGATAGTAGGGGCATCAAATATGTTAAGAAAATTGCAAGGAGCTAGCATTGCTGTTTATGGTATGGAAGGGCTTGTGGATACTTATTTAGAATTAATAATTTCAAAATTCAATTTTCTTAAGCAGTCAAGCCCAGTTTTTAAGAATGTGGATCTCGGGAAGAATTCATTTTGGAAAGAAGGTATGGAAGGGGATCTTTATTTGGCCACGGTGAGTGATAGAACAGCAGTGGCCAAAGCGGCCAAGCCCGACGCAGCTATGATGACTCGAAGGAGTTTGCTAAAAACATCTGTTGCTGCCATTGGTGCCGGTATTTTAACAGGGCACCAGCTCAAGATACCAACACCAACCCCCACATCTCCTTCTCAATTACCCAAAATACCAGAAGATATACGAGCGCAAGTGCGTGAGCTGGGGGGTACGCAAATCCGTACACCAGAGGACTTCGAATTGGCCAAAGACACATTTGATAGGCTGTTGAGTCAGGAAATTGGCGGTGGCCCGTTAGAGAAAGTGGTTCAATCCATTGTTCAGGGAGTTGGGCAGCGCCAGACTTGGATGGCACGGCCGGAAGTAAGTCAGTGGAGGTACCGCTTAGGGATCAACCGGGTGCTTGGAGAAATGCACGGAGTTGATTATTTAAACCCTGCAAATCTTTCCTATCGAGAACCTCTGTTGAATTTCGATCATCCTGAAAATCCAGGTAACAGGGCGACCTATTCCAACGAAGGTTATGGCATTTACCGTTACAGCCGGCCTAACAAGGATGAAGGATTTATTGTAGCTACCCCTTATGGATTGTCGCAGGTCATAGCGGCACAGGATAGGGTGATCACAATTTTGCTTCCTGTAGCGCCAAATTCAGAGGCCGCGCGTTGGCAGCAGGCGTTTCGCGATCCTGTGGCTTCCTTGCAGCAGATGGCCGAGTACGTTAACCGTCCGTTTGGGCGTAATATCCTTGTCCAGGCGGCCTACGGTGCTCCGGCTTTCGCTGTTAAGCTGCTGCTGGAAGGGAACGCCGATCTCCGTCAAGCATTAGAAAATAAGGATCGGGAAGAAGTATATGCTCACAAGTTGCTGGACATTGCGGACAGTCCTAATAATCCTTCTCCCCTAAAAGAACGTATGGCGCTATTATTGTCGGAGATGTTTTTTGAGGGACAGGGTGTACCGATGGAAGGATATAAAGCCAGCCAATTATCAGGTGGCGATACGGCCATACGTCAGCAATTGACATCAAAAGGATTGACCATGGGAACAGCGGCCCTGATCGCTGAGAATGATGGATTGCTTGCCAATGCATTACGGGCCATCATCGAAGAATATCAAGCATCTGATTTACCCCCCGTTATTGGCTGGCCCACGATTGAGTCAGCTCGAATGGAATTGCTGCAAAAACTCGGTCGGCAACCGGCTGTACGGCCGCTTAACATTGGAGATAATTCTTTCAAGGCTTCTCAAACGGATCCCAACACATGGATTTCGGAAGTTGACGTTAAGAATGGGCCGATCCTAAGTCAGGGTGTACAGGGTTTGGTCCAGTTTGAAGGTCTTAATGCCCAGACGTCAGTCACAATGGAAATGAAGGGTTCGCTTAATGGCCGGCCCGTGACGCAGGAAGTGCCTGGCCGATTAAGTGCCGATGGTATCATCACATTTACAGTGGACTCTACGATCAGAATGGAAGGCGTCACTTTTAGTATCTCCAATCCCACGGAGAACGAGTTTGTCATGAGGCAGGCCCGCGTACGGTTTATCCTTGTCCATGTTTTCGAGCCGGTGCCCACCGAACCGTTGCCCCTGCCGAAGCCCATGCCCCGTGTGGATGGAACCACACTCCGCATGGCCGTCTTGGCAGCGTCACGTATGCCGAAATTGACCAATGAAAGCTCACCCGGTGGTATTGACATGAACTCCGCCAATTTGGACCTGCAGATCAAGCGCGACGGCAAGGGTGTGCCGCTGCCCCTGCAGTTCCAGGACATGGAGAAATTGCGAGGCATCGAGGGCTTTGTGCCGGTCATTATTAATATCGTCCCCGTCACGTCCCTGCCTTTCTTAAGCGAATTACAGCAGCACAACCCCCTCCCTAACCCTCCCCACAAGGGGGAGGGAATCATAGCCAAGGCATTATAAATAAAAAGGGACAGTTTAAACTGTCCCTTTTTGCCCCTTGTTCGATCAGGATCGAAGGTTATTTTACGTGATGCGAATGATGCATCTGGCGCATTTGTTTCTTATTGTGGTCACTGATCAGAACGAGGATGAAGCTGGCAATGGCGGCAATTGAAATAATGATAAGACCTTCCATATGTTATTCTCCCTTCTTAGAGATCAAATACACGTTGAGGACCAACAAACCTATCCCAATTATAAAGAGTACGATCCGGAATGGCAAGGGTAATTCTTTGAAGAAATAGCTGGCAACGCCAATGCTAACGATGTTCTTGCCAAGGTCGCCATAGATCTTTGCCAGGCATTCTTCAGCCTTTTTGTTGAGAGCGATGCGCATGCAGGCTCCTTTCGCTTGGTTTCCGTTATGGCGAAAGGTGGGTTTGGGACTATTTTTCTATTGTATTTGGCAGGACGTTTGTTTATACTACAACTTCAATAAAGCCGCTGCCGGGGGAATGAGCCAGGCCCGGCGGACGGTGTTTTTAACCCAAACGGTTTCGCCCCTGCCTCTGCAGCTGATACGGCGGAACCAGGAATAAGGAGAAGGCATGGCAACAGAACTGATCAAGAAGTTGTTGGAAGCAGGCGTGCATTTCGGCCACCAGAGCCGCCGTTGGAATCCCAAAATGAAACGTTACATTTTCGGGGAGCGCGGCGGCATTTACATTATTGACCTTGAAAAGACGGTCGATTGCCTCAATGCCGCGCGGGATTTCATCCGCGACGCCGCGGCCAAAGGCGCCAAGATCCTGTTCGTCGGCACCAAGAAACAGGCCCAGGATGCCGTCGAGACCGAGGCCCAGCGCTGCGGGATGTTCTATGTCAAGAACCGCTGGATGGGCGGCCTGATGACCAATCTTGACACGGTCAAGAGGTCCATCAAGAAACTCATCGACATCGAGAAAATGGAAAGCAACGGCACGGTTGACCGCCTCACCAAAAAAGAGGCCTCGCTGTTGATGAAGGAAAAACAGCGCCTTTTACGCGACTTGGGCGGCATCCGCGACATGGGCACCCTGCCGCACGTCCTTTTTGTCATTGACACCAAAAAAGAAGAGATCGCGGTGGCAGAGGCCAAACGTTTGGGCATTCCTGTCGTCGGTATCATCGACACAAATTCCGACCCGGACCTGATCCAGTATCCCATCCCGGGCAATGACGACGCGGTCAAATCCATCAAGTTCATCGCGGGTTTGATCACCGACAGCATCATAGAAGGCCGCAGCGAGTTTTTGGCGGGCAAAAAGGCGCAGGTCGTGGTCCAGGCCCAGGAAGTGGCGGGCGTATGATGGCCACCGCCAATGACATCAAACGTTTAAGGGAAGAGACATCCTGCGGGGTGATCGACTGCAAAAAAGCCCTGGAAGAAGCCAAGGGCGATTTCACCAAAGCCAAAGCGTTGTTAAGGAAACGGGGCCTGGAAATGGCGGCCAAAAAAAGTGACCGTGCGGCCAAGGAAGGCCGTGTCGAGGCCTATGTTCATCACGGCAACAAGATCGGGGTCGTCGTTGAGGTCAATTGCGAGACCGATTTCGTGGCCCGCAGCGAGGATTTTTGCACCTTCACCCGTGACGTGGCCATGCACATTGCCGCCATGGACCCGGAGAATGTCCAGGTCCTTTTGGGCCAGCCCTTTGTCAAGGACACGGGCAAGACCATCCAGGACCTTTTGAACGAACTGGTCGCCAAGATCGGCGAGAATACCGTTGTGGGTCGTTTCGTGCGTTTTAAAGTTGGCGAGTAAGACCAATCTGAGGAAAAATAATGAACAAATCCCCCGTCTATAAGCGCGTCCTTTTGAAGTTGAGCGGCGAGGCCCTGTTGGGGCGCCTGCAGCACGGCATTGATGCCGAAATGTGCGCGTCTCTAGCGCAGGAGATCAAGGAAGTGCATGAGGCGGGGGTGGAAATGGCCCTGGTCGTCGGCGGCGGTAACATTTTCCGCGGCCGGGTGGAAAGCAAGCGTTTCGGCCTTGACCGTTCGGTGGCGGATTACATGGGCATGCTGGCGACCGTCATGAACGGCCTGGCTTTGCAGAACGCGTTGGAACAGATCGGCATACAAACACGGGTCATGACCGCCATCCAGATGCACGCCATTGCCGAGCCCTACATTTTACGCCGGGCCATACGCCATCTGGAAAAACGCCGGGTCATCATTTTCGTGGCCGGCACCGGCAATCCGTATTTCACCACCGATACGGCCGCGGCTTTGCGCGCCACGGAGATCAACTGCGATGTCATCATGAAAGCCACCAAGGTGGACGGTGTTTATTCCGCCGACCCGGCCAAGGACAAGGGCGCGAAGAAATTTTCCGAATTGAAGTTTTTGGATGTGCTCAAGAAAAATTTGAAGGTGATGGACGCCACCGCGATCAGCATGTGCATGGACAATTCTTTGCCCATCATCGTTTTCAACCTTTTGCAGAAAGGCAACATCAAAAGAGCGGTTTTCGGGGAAAAGATAGGGACCATTGTCCGTTAGGGGAACATATGACCTCCAAAGAGATCTTCAAAGACAGCGAAGGCAAGATGAAAAAGACCATGGAAACCCTGTTGCGCGAATTTTCGGAAGTGCGCACCGGGCGCGCCCAGCCGGCTTTGATCGAAGACATGCATATTGATTATTACGGCACGTCCACGCCGGTCAAACAGATCGCCGCCGTGTCTTCTCCGGACCCCAGGCAGATCCTCATCCATCCGTGGGACGCCAATGCCATTATTGAGATCGAGAAAGCCATTAATAATTCGAAATTGGGCATCACCCCCACCAATGACGGTAAGGTGATGCGTCTGGTGTTCCCGCCTTTGTCCACGGAGCGCCGCGAGGAATTCATCAAGGTCATTAAGGAAATGGCGGAACGCGGACGCGTGACTTTGCGCAGCCTGCGGCGTGACGCGAATGAAAAAGTCAAGAAAGTCCAGAGCGAAGGGCATATGTCCGAAGACGATAAGTTCAAGGCCGAACAAGAAGTGCAGAAGATGACGGACCGTCATATCCAAGAGATCGACGCCTTGCTCGAGAAGAAAAGCAAAGAATTGCGCGAAGTGTAGTACGGACATTTTCGACCCACTAGCTCACCCTGGTAGAGCACTACACTTTTAATGTAGGGGTACCGCGTTCGAGTCGCGGGTGGGTCACCATAGATCAAGCCCTGACGGGCGGGTGGCGGAATGGCAGACGCGCATGCCTTAGGAGCATGTGGGGAAACCCGTGGAGGTTCAAGTCCTCTCCCGCCCATATTAAAGAATTACTATTAGGTTGGAGAGCGAACCCTGCGGAATTGTTTGCGTGGTGAGCGATGCGGCGGTAATTCAGTTGGTAGAATGCCACCTTGCCAAGGTGGATGTCATCGGTTCGAGCCCGATCCGCCGCTCCAGATTTATAAATGAAACCTTGGAGGACCAATGAAGATCACCGATTTTCTTTGCCGCGACGCAGTGACCAATAACCTGAAGGCCTCGACCAAGGCGGAGGTCATCGCCGAGATGGCCGGTCTTTTGGTGGAAGCAGGGGCCATTGAAAAGAAACACAAGGCAAAGATCATCGAAACATTGATGGCCCGCGAAGCGCTGGGGTCCACCGCCATC
Organism: Candidatus Omnitrophota bacterium; assembly: GCA_030650275.1. Classification (NCBI taxonomy): domain Bacteria; kingdom Pseudomonadati; phylum Candidatus Omnitrophota; species Candidatus Omnitrophota bacterium. Next base: position 295,330 of record JAUSEK010000023.1, read on the forward strand.
GGGCAGGGCATCGCGATCCCCCACGGCAAGTCCGAGGCCGCTAAAAAAATGGTCGCGGCGCTGGCAGTGAGCAGGCAAGGCGTTCCTTTTGATTCTCTCGATGGAGAGCCATCCTACATTTTCTTCTTGCTGGTCGCTCCCATTGATTCCGCCGGCCCGCATTTGAAGATCCTTGCCCAGATCTCGCGCCTTCTTAAAGACAAATTCTTCCGGGATAGCCTGAAAAGTACCAAGTCCGGCAAAGAAATGCTGGATCTGGTATCACAGGAAGACGCCCGTCTCGGTTAGTTCGCCAAGCACGCATCATGTCCAACAATAATCTTTCCAAATGGTTGTATCCCGGCATTAAAGTCAAGCGCTGGATGCTGGCCGCGTTCTTTGGCGTCCTCATTGTGGGCGTGGGCGCGGTGTTTTCCGTTTCCGAGTATCCGTTCGTCCGCACCTTCGGTACGATCATCATTGTGTGCGGGGTCGTGTTCATCGTCCTGGGGATGGGCAAGATGACCGTGTCCCTGCTGACGCTGTTTTTGCCCCGGCGCGAACGCGACATTGTCAACATCCTTTACCAGCGCCGGTATCTGGAGCGCGGGCCTAAGGTCGTGGCCATCGGCGGGGGCCATGGGCTTTCGCATTTGTTGTTGGGCCTTAAGGAATACACGGCAAATTTGACCGCCATCGTCACCGTCGCCGACAGCGGGGGGTCTTCGGGCCGCTTGCGCGAAGAGTTCAAGATCGTGGCCCCCGGGGACATCCGCAACTGCCTGGTGGCTTTGGCCGACGCGCCCGCTTTGATGGGGCAGTTGTTCCAGTACCGTTTCGCCGAGGACTCAGAGCTCAAAGGCCATAATTTCGGCAATTTGTTTTTGACCGTCATGGTGCAGTTGACCGGCGGGGATTTCCAGAAAGCGGTCGAGGAGTCCAGCAAGGTCCTGGCCATCCGCGGCAAGGTCATCCCGTCCACGGTGCATAACGTGCATCTGGTCGCCGAATACATTGACGGTACGCGCACCGAAGGGGAGGCCAAGATCCCCAAGACCGGTGTTGCCATCAAACAGCTCCTTTTGAAACCCGCGGACGCGCAGCCGACCATGGAGGCCATGGCCGCCATTGCCGAGGCCGACATTATTGTCATGGGGCCCGGGAGTTTGTACACAAGCATTATCCCGAACTTGATCATCAATGGCGTACCGCAGGCCATTGCCCGATCGCCGGCGTATAAAATTTATGTCTGCAATGTCATGACCCAGCGCGGAGAGACCGACGGGTTTTCCGCCGCTGACCACGTGCGGGTGCTGACGGAGCATAGTGACCCCAAGGTCCTGGATGCCTGCATCATCAATGATGCCCCGGTGCCCCAGGAGGCGCTCAAGCGTTACCGTGACGATCATTCTTATCCGGTCGCCCCGGACACACAGCGCATCAAGGATATGGGGTACAAGGTGGTGGCCACCGACCTTTTGAGCGTTAACGATTACGTGCGCCACGATTCCAAAAAGTTGACGCAAGCGCTCATCCGATTGATCGAATCGCAGAGAGTCATTAAAAGGTAGGGGCGATCCTTGTGATCGCCCGAATGATAGGGCGAATACAAGATTCGCCCGTACACATCAATATATGTCTAAAATCGAAAAAAATATCGTTGTCATGAACAAAAAAGGGCTCCATGCCCGCCCGGCGGTGCTGTTCGTCCAGATGGCGGATAAATTTGACGTGGCCGTGACCATCGCCAAGGGGGAGGAGCAGATCAACGGGAAATCCATCATGGCGCTTTTGATGCTCGGCGCCCAGTATAACACGCCCCTGCGGGTCACCGTTGACGGTGATGATGCCCAGCGCGCCGCACAGGCCATTGAAGAATTTTTTTCCAAACAGGAAGAGGACCTGACCCCATGAGTGAACTGGTCCTCAAAGGCGTTCCCGCGGCCGGCGGCATTGCGTACGGCCCGGCGTTCATCCTTGACAAGCAGGAATTCATCGTTCCCAAACGCACGATCATGCCCGAAGAGGCGGATTCTGAGATCGCCCGTTTCGAGGAAGCCATTGGTCAGACCCGCGGGGAGATCAATGTTCTTAAAGAAGAGATCATCCGCAACATCGGCCCCGAGCAGGCGCGTATCCTGGACGCGCATTTGATGGTCCTGGAAGACCCGATGCTGCTCGAGCAGGTGACGTCCGGCATACGCCGGGACCGGCAAGCCGCCGAATATGTTTTTTTCAATGTCATCAAACAGTATATGCAAGCGCTGTCCAGGATCCAGGATGAGTATTTGCGTGAACGCGCCTCCGACGTCAACGACATTGCCAAGCGGATATTGAAATTCCTGACACAAGAGGACAAATGGCATGATCTGGACCAGCTCCAGCAGGATTCCGTCATCGTGGCCCATGATATTTCCCCGTCGGATGCGGTGGGCATGTATCACCAGAAGATCATCGCGTTTGTCACCGACATCGGCGGGCGCACCTCGCACACGGCGATCATCGCCAAGTCCTTGAGGGTCCCGGCGGTCGTGGGCCTCAAGGACGCCACGTTAAGGGTCGGCAATGGCGATTTTCTGATCGTGGACGGAAAAAAGGGATTGATCATCATCAATCCCACCCCGCCGACCAGGGAACTGTATATCAAAGAGCAAAGCAAGATCCACGCGTCTTTGGAAAAACTCGAAGATCTAAAGGACCTGCCGGCCCAGACCATGGACGGAAAACGCGTGTCCATTCTGGCCAACCTGGAACTTTCGCGGGAAACCGACAATGTCCGTAAGTTCGGGGCCGAGGGGATCGGGCTTTACCGGACGGAATTTTTGTACATGAACAGGCTTGATCTGCCCGGGGAAGATGAGCAGTATGAGGCCTATCGCCGGGTGGCCGAGGCCGTAGCACCGTTTCCCGTGACGATCCGTACTTTGGACATCGGAGGGGACAAGTTCATTTCCAGCGTGCAGGTTTCCAAGGACATGTCGCCTTTTTTAGGATGCCGTGCCATACGGTTTTGCCTGGAACGCCCGGATATTTTTACAACACAGCTGCGGGCCATTTTGCGCGCCTCGGTGCACGGCCGCATCCAGATGATGTATCCGATGATCTCGGGCTTGAGCGAATTGCGTCAGGCCAATGCCATTCTTGAGGATGTCCGGCGGTCCCTGCATGAGGGGCACATCCCTTTTGATGATAAGATCAAGGTCGGGGTCATGATCGAAGTGCCTTCCGCGGTGATGACTGCCGACGCTTTGGCCAAGGAAGCGGATTTTTTCAGCATCGGCACCAATGACCTGATCCAGTACACGCTGGCCGTGGACCGCGTCAATGAGAAGACCGCGCATTTGTACGAACCGTCGCATCCGGCTCTGCTGCGCATGATCCAAAGGACCGTGGACGAAGGCCATAAAGAAGGCATTCCCGTGGGCTTGTGCGGCGAGATGGCCTCTGACCCGGCGCTGGCGCTGTTGTTGCTGGGCATGGGGATCGATGAGTTGAGCATGTCGCCCTCCAGCGTCCTGACCATCAAGAAAATGATACGGTCATTGAAGTTCAGCGATGTCCAGCGCGTCGCGCAGGAGGCTACACAGATGCTGACGGGTCAGGAAGTGGAAGAATACGTCAGGGCGCAGTTGAATAAATTGTTGCCGCATTTTTAAATGAGCCCACAACTTACGGAACGTAAGTTGTTTGGGCGAATTTAACCCTGCGTAGCTCCCAAACGAAAGTTTTGGAGCGAAGCAGGGTTAAGGAGCATCATGAAAGCTCTTATTTTAGCGGCAGGTTACGGTGTGCGTCTGGCAGCGGTGGCTAAGGATACGCCAAAACCGTTGTTGACGGTTGCCGGCAAAGCCCTGATCGACCATGTGGTGGAGCGTTTGCGCGCGGTCAAAGCCTTAGATGAGATCGTCGTTGTCACCAACCATAAATTTTACAGCCATTTCACCCGCTGGGCTAAAACCCCGCCTGCGGCGGGGCGGGCCCATACCGGAGTGCCGATCCGCATTGTCAATGACGGCACCGACACTCCCGAAGAGCGTTTGGGGTCGGTGGGAGACATCCATTTTGTCTGGAGCAGGGAACGTGTCCACGACGATTGGCTGATCGTCGCAGGAGACAACCTTTTTGACCAGGACCTGGGAGCGTTCGTGTCGTTCGCTCTTGCCAGGAAGCCGTCGGTGAGCATAGGGCTGTATGATATCGGTGATATCAAGGCCGCTTCCAGATTCGGTGTCTGCAGTCTGGATGCCCAAAGCCGGGTGACCTTGTTCCAGGAAAAGCCCAAGAACCCGCCGTCCTCCTTGATCGCCACGTGCGTGTACTATTTCCCGCGTCCGACCCTGACCTTGATCGAGGAATACAGGGTCCAGAGCGGCGCTTTGGACGCGGCGGGCAGTTATATCCAGTGGCTGGTGGAAAAGAAGGATGTTTATGGTTTTCAATTTTCGGGAAAATGGTATGATATCGGGAGCATTGAATCCCTCAACGACGCACAGGAACACTTCAATTAGGAGGTTTGCATGAAAGGGCGTTTTTTATTCACATCTGAATCTGTCGGCAACGGCCATCCGGATAAGGTCTGCGATCAGATCTCCGATTCTGTTTTGGACGCGGTGCTCAAGGACGACCCCAAAGGCCGCGTTGCCTGCGAAACGTTCTGTTCCATGGGACTGGTCATTGTCGGCGGCGAGATCACCACGACCACCTATGTGGACGTGCATCAACTTGTGCGCCGGACCCTTTTGGACATCGGCTACAATCATCCGAAATACGGGTTTGACGCCAATACCTGTTCGATCCTCAGCGCCATCAACAAACAGTCGCCGGACATTTCCCAGGGCGTGGATGCCGGGGGCGCGGGCGATCAGGGCATTATGTTCGGTTATGCCTGCGATGAGACGCCGGAATTGATGCCTTTGCCCATCATGCTGGCGCATCGGTTAGTCCAGCGCGTGGAGCATGTCCGCAAGAACGGCATTCTGAAGTATTTGGGCCCGGATTGCAAAAGCCAGGTCACCATTGAATACGAAGACGACAAGCCCCTGCGCGTGGACGCTGTTGTTTTGGCCTGCCAGCATACCGAGGACATTTTGGACAAAAGCGGCAAACGCATCACCCAAAAAGCCAAGCAGGAGATCATCAAGACCGTGGCATATCCCATTGTCGGTAGGATGGTCGACAAAAAGACAAAATTTTACGTCAATGAGACGGGAAAATTTGTTTTGGGCGGGCCGCAGTCCGACACCGGGGTCACGGGCCGCAAGATCATCGTCGACACCTATGGCGGTATTGTGCCTCATGGCGGCGGCGCTTTTTCCGGCAAAGACCCGACCAAGGTGGACCGTTCTGCCGCGTACATGGCCCGCTATATCACCAAAAATATCGTCGCGGCCGGTCTGGCGGAGAAATGCCTTTTGCAGGTCGGTTATGCCATTGGCTTTCCCCAGCCGGTTTCCGTCATGGTGGATACCTACGGCACGGGTAAGATCTCCGAACAGCGTCTGGTGAGCCTGGTGCGCAAGCATTTTGACCTGTCTCCGCGCGGCATCATCCAGGCCCTGGACCTGCGCAGGCCCATTTATCTGAAGACCGCGTCCTACGGCCATTTCGGCCGGCCGGGCTTCTCCTGGGAGAAGACGGACAAGGCCGCGGCATTAAAGAAGGACGCTTGACATGACAACCGCAACGCTTAAGGAGTCAAAGAAAATGGCCAAGACAAATAAAGCGGACTATAAGGTCAAGGACATTGCCCTGGCCCAGTGGGGGCGTAAAGAGGTCCGCGTCGCCGAGACCGAAATGCCCGGCCTCATGGCCTTGCGCAAGGAATTCGCCGGCAAACAGCCGCTCAAAGGGGCCCGCATCGCCGGGTGTATCCACATGACCATTGAGACCGCGGTCCTGATCGAGACGCTCGTCCAATTGGGCGCGGCGGTGCGCTGGTCTTCGTGCAATATTTTTTCCACCCAGGACCATGCCGCGGCCGCCATGGCCGCTGCCGGCGTCCCGGTGTTCGCGTGGAAAGGCGAAACGCTCAAAGAATACGACTGGTGCGTTGAGCAGACCATCCATTGGCCCGACGGCAAAGGCCCCAACATGCTTTTGGATGACGGCGGGGACCTGACGCTCATGGTGCATGAGAAATTCCCGAAATACCTGAAGGACATTCGCGGACTTTCCGAGGAAACCACCACGGGCGTGCACCGTTTGTACGAAATGATGAAGCAGGGCACGCTGAAAGTGCCGGCCATCAACGTCAATGATTCCGTCACCAAGTCCAAATTTGACAATCTTTACGGCTGCCGCGAGTCCTTGATCGACGGCATCAAACGCGCCACCGACCGCATGATCGCGGGCAAGGTGTGTGTCGTGGCTGGTTACGGCGACGTGGGCAAAGGTTGCGTGCAATCCTTTAAGGGATTGGGCGGGCGCGTCATCGTCACCGAAATAGATCCTATTTGCGCCCTGCAGGCGGCCATGGAGGGGTATCAGGTCATGGCCATGGACAAGGCCGCCAGGATCGGAGACATTTTCGTCACCGCCACCGGCTGCGTTGACGTGATCCGCGGGGAGCATCTGGACGCCATGAAAAGCGGGGCCATTGTCTGCAATATCGGGCATTTTGATTCCGAGATCCAGGTGGCGTATCTGAACAACCGCAAGGACATCAAGCGCATCCAGATCAAAGGGCAGGTGGATGAATACACATATCCCGACGGCAAGAAAATCTTTGTTCTGGCCGAAGGCCGTCTGGTCAATCTGGGCTGTGCCATGGGGCATCCGTCTTTCGTCATGAGCAATTCATTCACCAACCAGGTGCTGGCCCAGATCGAATTGTGGCAGAACACCGGCAAATACGAGAACAAGGTTTATACCCTGCCCAAACACCTCGACGAGAGAGTCGCCCGCCTGCATTTGGAAAAAGTGGGTGTTGGTCTGGAGGTCTTGACCCCCGCGCAGGCGAAATACCTCGGGGTCAAGGTCGGTGGCCCGTACAAAAGCGACCATTACCGCTATTAAAGAACCATGTCTGTTAAAGTCAAAAAAGTCGGCATTTTGACTTCCGGCGGAGACGGCCCCGGCATGAACGCGGCCATCCGCAGCTTGGTGCGTTGTTCTTTGTATCACGGGCTGGAGGTTGCCGGCATCATGCGCGGCTATCAGGGGCTTTTGGAAGAGGACATCGTGCCCATGAACCATCGCTCGGTGTCCAATATCATCAACAGGGGCGGCACCATCCTGAAGACCGCGCGGTCCAGGGATTTCGCCATCGACCAGGGCAAGGCCAAGGCTGTTGAGGTCCTGCGCAAGCATCACATGGACGCCTTGATCGTCATCGGCGGGGACGGTTCTTATATCGGGGCCAACACGCTTTATGAGAAATGGGGTTTCCCGACCATCGGCCTGCCCGGCACCATCGACAATGACCTCAACGGCACAGACCAGACCATCGGCTGTTCCACGGCCATCAACACCGCTTTGGAATCCATTGACAAGATCCGCGACACGGCCCAGAGCATGGAACGCATTTTTGTGGTGGAGGTCATGGGCAATCAAAGCGGGTATATCGCCATGGAGGTCGCGCTGGCGGCCGGGGCCGAAGATGTGATCATCCCCGAACGTTCGTTCGATTATGAGGCCATGCACGAAGCCATTGTCATGGGCAACGCCAAGGGAAAGGTCAGCTGGATCATCATCGTGGCTGAAGGCGTGGCCAAAGCCCAGGTCGTGGCCGAAAACATCACCAATGCAACCGGTCTTGAGACCCGTTACGTTGTTTTGGGCCATGTCCAGCGCGGGGGCACTCCCAGCGGTCAGGACAGGATATTGTCCACGCGTCTGGGTGCCGCGGCCGTGGACCTTTTGATCAGCGGGACCTTTGGCAAAGCCGTGGGGCTTTTGCAGGACGAGATCAATGTCATTGACCTCAAAGACGCCACCCGGCGCGCCCACAGTCATATGGAAGAATATTATAAACTTTTAAAGATTTTAACGTAGACAGGAGGCGGTTTCCATGTTGTTTGATGCGGATGCTTTAGTGAAGAAATTGGTGATGACGGATGATATCAAGGAAAAAGAATCCCTCGCCAGGCAGATCCACACCGAGGCCCAGGCCAGAGGCATTTTCTTGGCGTCCATCCATGACGTTTATATCGCGCGCGGCAAGGGGCAGGGCAAGAACTTCACGGTCCCGGCCATGAACCTGCGTTCTTTGACCTATTATCTGGCGCGCGCTGTTTTTCGCGTCGCCAAACGGCTGAACGCCGGCGCTTTCATTTTTGAGATCGCCAAAAGCGAAATGGGCTATACCAACCAGCCGCCGGTGGAATATGTCGGCGTGGTGCTGGGGGCCGCTATTAAGGAAGGCCACCAAGGTCCGGTGTTCATCCAGGGCGACCATTGCCAGATCAAGGCCGCGGCCTATGCCACAGACAAGAAAAAAGAAGTCGCCTCTCTCAAAGATCTGGTGGCGGATTGCGTGGCTGCCGGTTTTTACAACATTGACGTTGATTCCTCGACCACCGTTGACTTGAGCCGTCCTTCCCTGACCGAACAGCAGAGGGACAATTTTGAAGTGTGCGCCGAAATGACGCAGTTGATCCGCAAGATCCAGCCAAAAGGCATTCAGGTTTCCGTTGGCGGCGAGATCGGCGAGGTCGGCCATAAGAACAGCACGGTGGAAGAACTGGCCGCTTTTATGGACGGTTATAACAGATCTTTGCCCAAGGGCCTGACGGGTTTGAGCAAGATCTCCGTCCAGACAGGCACATCCCACGGCGGGGTTGTTTTGCCGGACGGGACCATGGCCGATGTCAAGGTGGACTTTGAGACCTTGAAAGCATTGTCAGCGGCCGGTCAGAAAAAATACGGATTGGGCGGCGCGGTGCAGCACGGCGCGTCCACCTTGCCGGACAGCGCGTTCAACAAGTTCCCGGAGATCAACACCATTGAGATCCATTTAGCAACGAATTTCCAGAACAAGACCCTGGACAGCAAGTTGTTTCCCAAGGACCTGTACGCGAAAATGGCCGCATGGATCAATGTCAACTGCACCGCTGAACGTAGACCTAAGGACACCGAGGAGCAGTTCATGTATAAGGCGCGCAAACGGGCCCTGGGGCAGTTCAAGAAAGACATCATGAGCATGCCGGAGGGCGTCAAAGAGGGCATTGCCGCCGAGATCGAAAAGAATTTTGAATTCTTATTCAGGCAATTGAGCGTTCATGATACCAAGGATTTCGTCACGGCTATCGTCAAACCGGTGGATGTGACGATCGGTTTGCGCGCTGCGCAGGCGGTCCTGGACGGCGAAGGAGATGATTAGAATGGCTAAAATTTATTATGACAAGGATTGCAACATCAACGACATCAAGCCCAAAACCATCGCGGTGGTGGGTTACGGCATTCAGGGCCGCGGCCAGGCCTTGAATTTGCGCGACAGCGGTCTGAAGGTCATCGTGGCCCAGCGTCCGGGCGGTCCGAATTATGCAAAGGCCAAAAAGGACGGTTTTCATCCGGTGTCCGTCGAGGAAGCGGCCAAGAAAGCCGATGTCATCATCATTTTGACCCAGGACCATTTGCAGGCGGACATTTACAGGAATTCCATCGCGCCGTATCTGACCAAGGGCAAGGCGCTGGCGTTCTCGCACGGGTTTAACATCCATTTCAAGTTCATCGTTCCCCCCAAGAACGTGGACGTGTTCATGATAGCACCCAAAGGCCCCGGGGCCTTGGTGCGCCGTCAATATGAGGAAGGCAAAGGCGTGCCGTGTCTGGTGGCGGTGCATCAAAACGCCACGGGTAAGGCCTTGAAGATCGCCTTGGCCTATGCCAAGGGCATCGGCGGTTCGCGCGCCGGTATCATCCAAACGACATTCAAGGAAGAGACCGAGACCGACCTGTTCGGTGAGCAGACGGTGTTGTGCGGAGGTGCCAGCGAATTGGTCAAGGCCGGTTTTGAGACATTGGTCAAGGCCGGGTATCAGCCGGAGATCGCCTATTTTGAATGTTTGCACGAGCTGAAATTGATCGTGGACCTCATTTACGAAGACGGCATCCAGGGCATGCGCCGCCGCGTGTCCGATACCGCCGAATACGGCGACATGACCCGGGGGCCTCGCATTGTCAATGCCCGCACCCGCGCTGAGATGAAAAAGATCCTCAAAGAGATCCAGTCGGGTAAATTCGCCAAAGAATGGATGGCCGAGAACAAAAAAGGCCGTCCCCGTTTCAACAGGATGCGCAAGGCCGGCGAGAACCACCTTGTGGAGAAGGTGGGCGCCCGTCTTCGGGCCATGATGAGCTGGATGAAGAAGTAGGCAAACCCTATGGACAACAATAAAGTTTTAGTTTTTGACACGACCTTGCGCGACGGGGAGCAGGCGCCCGGCGCCACCATGAACGAAAAAGAAAAGCTGGAGATCGCTTTTGCTTTGGAGCGTCTGGGTGTGGACATCATCGAGGCGGGTTTTCCTGTTTCGTCCAAGGGGGATTTCGATTCGGTCAAGAACGTGGCCAAACACGTGAAGAATTCCATTGTCTGCGGTTTGGCGCGTTCCATCATCAAGGACATTGACGCGGTCATTGAGGCCGTCAAGCCGGCCAAACACAAACGCATCCATATTTTCCTGGCCACTTCCAAGATCCACCTGGAACATAAGTTCAAGAAAAGCGAGGATGAGATCCTGGACATGGCGGTCGCGGCCGTCCAATACGCGCGCCAGCGCATGGACGATATTGAATTCTCACCCGAGGATGCCTCGCGCACCGAAAAGGCCTTCCTGTATCGCGTTTTGGAAGCGGTCATTGATGCCGGAGCCACCACGGTCAACATTCCCGACACCGTCGGGTATTCGACCCCGCTGGAATACGGGGCCGTGATCGCGGGTATCCGCGGCCATGTGCCCAATATCAACAAGGTGGTCATTTCCACCCATTGCCACGATGATCTGGGCTTGGCGGTGGCGAATTCTTTGGCCGGGGTGCAAAACGGAGCCCGGCAGGTGGAATGCACCATCAACGGCATCGGTGAGCGCGCGGGCAATGCCTCCATGGAAGAGATCGTCATGGCCCTGCGCACGCGCCGGGATTTTTTTGGTTTGACGACGAACATCAATACCAAAGAATTTTATCGCGTCTCGCGCATGGTCAGCAAAGCCACGGGATTCATTGTGCCGCCCAACAAAGCTATTGTCGGGGTCAACGCGTTCCGCCATGAAAGCGGTATCCACCAGGACGGGGTTTTGAAAGAAAAACGCACCTATGAGATCATGAACCCGGAAGATGTCGGCGTTCCCTCCGGCGAGGGCCTGGTTTTGGGCAAACATTCCGGCCGTCACGCCTTCAAAGACCGTTTGAAACGCTTGGGGTTTAATTTGGACGTCCTCGCCCTGGATGCCGCGTTCGCGCGGTTCAAGGACCTGGCGGATAAAAAGAAGGAAATTTACGACGAGGACTTGATGGCCATTGTTGAAGATGAAGAAAAACCGGCCAGGGCAACCGTCGTTCTGACAGACCTGGTCTATACCAGCGGAAGCAAGGTCAAGCCGCAGGTCAAGGTCACCCTGACGTATAAGGGAAAGAAGATCGTCAGGGAGTCCACGGGCGACGGGCCGGTGGACGCCTGTTACAAGGCCATTGCTTCAGTCGCCAAAGTCAAAGCCAAACTGCTGGATTACAGCATCCGGTCCGTGACCCAGGGCGATGATGCCCAGGGCGAGGTCAGCGTCAAGGTCTCTGTCGCGGGCAAGAATGTTTTGGGCCGCGCGGCCAGCACTGACATCATTGAGGCCTCCGCGAAAGCGTATATCAACGCGATCAATAAAGTGATATAGATGGTCCACGAACCGCCGGTCCTATACGGCATCATCGGTAATCCCGTGGCGCACAGTTTGTCGCCGTGCATGCACAACGCGGCGTTCAAGGCCCTGGGCGTCAACGCGGTCTATAAACTATTCCCTTTAGCCGACGACGAGGAACTGAAGATTTTCTTTGAGGACCTTAAAGAACAGGGGAATCCCATTTTCGGCCTCAACGTCACGGTGCCGTATAAAGAGAAGGCCATGGTTTACGTGGACACCGTGGATCCTTTTGCCGAAAAAGTGGGCGCGGTCAATACGCTGGTCATTGACCATCAGCGCAAGATCAGGGGATTTAATACCGACGGGCCGGGATTTCTTGTTCATTTGAGGGAACTGGGCTTTGATCCCAAGGGCAAACGCATCGCCATCGTGGGCGCCGGAGGAACGGCCAGGGCTGTTGTCAGCGTGTTGTCCCTGGTCAAGGAAAGGCCACAGAGCATTTTGCTTTTTAACCGCACGCTTGGTCATGCCAGGGAATTGGTGGATGACCTTTCCACCAGGATGGACACCGGCATCGTCCGCGTGGTGCAGGACATGGGCGACCTTAACATTGAGTTGGCGGACCTTCTTATTAATACTTCGTCCGTCGGTATGAAGCCGGAAGATCCGCGGATCATAGACCCGCAATTGTTCCATTCGGACATGCTTGTCTATGACGTGGTCTACGCGCCGGCTGAAACCAAATTCCTGTCCGACGCCAAGGCGCGGGGGGCCAAAATTGCCAATGGCTTAGGCATGCTGTTTTATCAGGGCGTGCTGGCCTTCCAGCATTGGGCTGACGTTGAGATCGACGATCGCGTCAAAAGGATCATGCGCAAGGCGCTTGAAGAAAAAGCGGGGGTTACCCATGTTTGAAGAAAATGATCTTGGCATTTTGATCTTTATGTTCGGTGCCATCATCGGCAGTTTTTTGAACGTCTGCATTGTCCGTCTGCCCAAAGGCCAAAGCATTGTTAATCCAGGGTCGTATTGCCCCAAATGCCTGCAGTCCATTGCCTGGTATGACAATATTCCTTTGCTCAGCTGGCTGGTCCTGACAGGCAAGTGCCGTCAATGCAAGGCGGTCATTTCTTTCCGGTATTGGCTGGTGGAATGTTTGACGGCATCGGCCTTTTATGGTTTTTACCGTCATTATGGCCTGGATTGGGTTTTGTTGGCGTATCTGGTCATGGTCAGCGGCTTTATCGTGGCCGCGTTCGTGGATTTTGCCATCCGCGAGATCCCCGACGAGGTTTCAGTAGGAGGGATGGGAGCCGGCATTGTTCTAAGCGTCCTGATCCCGCGCCTGCACGCACCTGGGCATGAAGAATTCTTGTTGGGTTCTTTCTTGGCAGGCGCCCTGGTCCTGGCCTGTGTGGGGCTTGGTTTTATTTATCCGGTCTTCTGCAAACATTTAATGGAACAAGAAGACGCCAGCGACCGGATGGCCAAAGGGCTGGTCCTGGGTGCTTTACTTGTCATCGCTGTTGTTAACGCCAACGCGTCCTATTTACCCGCCATTGCCGCGCCGCATCTGCTGGCCTTAAGCGCGTCTTTGTCAGGACTGATCGTCGGTGGAGGAGCGGTGTACGCGATGGGACTGATCGGCGATATTATTTTCAAGAAAGAGAGCATGGGCGGGGGCGATGTGAAACTCATGGCTATGGCCGGAGCGTTTTTGGGATGGAAGGTGGCTTTGCTGGCGTTTTTTATAGCGCCTTTCTTCGGGGCCGTGTACGGGATCATCGAGAAGATCCGTACCAAGGACAGCGCCATCGCTTACGGCCCTTTTTTGATCATGGGCGTTTTGGTCAGTCAATTTTGGGGCGAGCACATCATCGCGTGGGTCTTAAACGGGGGAATATACGGGTCATGAAAAGACCGATCGCGGCATTGGTCGTTATGTTCATGGCAGGTGCGTCCTTTGTCTGGGCCACGCCGCCGACCACGCTGGACCTGACATATGATCCTGCCACGGGAGTTTTACATGTTGAAGCCAAACACATTTCCGACCATCTGGATAAGCATTATTTGCGCCGGCTGGTGATCGATCACAATGGCGCCAAAGAGAAGGAAATTGCTTACACCCGCCAGAAATACCCCTCAAAATTTGTTGAAGACATTCCCTTGATCGCCAAGCCCGGCGAAATCATTGCCGTTGAAGTTTTTTGCAGTCAGGGCGGCACTAAAAGAGCTGAATTGACCGTAGGTTCTGCCAGCCCGGATCCTACCGCCACCCCATCTGCCCCGAGCCCAGCCGAATGGCCAGCTCTCGAAACCCCACCATCTTCTCCAAAAAGTACGTATTAAAGCAAGAAATTTTTTAAAGATTTATAACTCATTACATTTCAAGTAGTTATACATATTCCTACCGCCTTTGAAAATTTGCTTTTTATCAAAGACATGTTATACTTTTTTACGTTTAGCGCTTTCCGGCCACTTGTCATTCCCGAATGTTTTTGTCGGGAATCCAGAACATGGAAATCAAATCAATGTTCAGAAAATCACTCAATATTGTCCTGATCGTTACCTTTTTTGCTTCTTCATTGATGCCCATCCCAAAGGCCAACGCCGCGCCCCTATCTTTACCGGAGCCCGGCACCATGGTCAATTTAAGCCCTGCCTTTGAGCCCGTGCTCATCAAAGGTATCAAGGTCCATCCTGAAAACCCATTCCAGTTTGATTTCATTGTCGACACCGGCCATTCGGGATTGTCCGTAGAGACGCAGCATGCTGCGTCTCTACACAACGAATCCATGAAATTGATCAAATATTTCCTCGCCTCCTTAACCATCCCCGAAAAGGATCTCTGGGTCAACCTGTCTCCCTATGAGAAGGACAGGATGATCGCGGATAACCTGGGAACAACCCAGATGGGTCAGGACATGTTGGCCCAGGACTATATCCTCAAACAACTCACCGCATCTCTGATCTATCCAGAACGTGACTTAGGCAAGGCCTTCTGGGACAAGGTCTATCAAAAAGCCCAACAACTCTATGGGACCACGGAAATCCCCGTCAACACCTTCAACAAGGTCTGGATCGTTGCTGACAAGGCGGATGTCTTTGAACGGGGCAATGTCGCCTATATCGTAGGGGCACACCTTAAGGTGATGTTGGAAGAGGATTACACCGCCTTGGCCAAACACCAAACGCCTACCAGGGGACATGTTGCCCCGCCAAGGCGGGGTAACGTGTCCCCAAGCATGCTGCCAAGCAAACAAACCCCTGAAGGCGAAAGCACCCCAGGGCAACCCGCCCACGCCTTGGCCAGTCAAATCGTCAAAGATATCATTCTTCCCTCCATCGAACAGGAAGTCAATCAAGGCCAGAACTTCGCTCCTCTTCGCCAGATGTTCTACTCTATGATCCTCGCTTCCTGGTACAAGATGGCCCTGAAAGACACCATCCTCACTCAAATATACGGCAATCAATCAAAACTCAAAGGGCTCGAAGGCCAAAGGTCAAAGGTCGAAGAGATATATGAGCAATACCTGAAGGCCTACAAGAAGGGTGTGTTTAATTATATTAAGGAAGATGCTTCGACTCCCTCGCAGACGCTTGGTCGCTCAGCACAAGCCTCAACGCCGAGGAAGTATTTTTCGGGTGGGTTTGATATGGCCATGCTGGGCAGCCGTGTGCTGAACCGTTCAACCGTGCCGCCTGTCAATGGCATATCTGCCGTTGGTGATCTGGCCATGGTTAGCGGGGTGGGTGTGTTGGGCCAGGATGACGAGCAACACATAAATGAAATCACCAGAATCACGAACAAGTTCGCCGGTGTCGGGACGCAAGCGGATACCAGGGGTGAGCTGGAAGGTCTGTTGCGTGATTTATCAAAAATACCTCAGCTCAGCGGGCCGTGGGGGGTACTGCAAGCGAGATTACTTCGTGATATTCAAATTCGCCTTGGATCTTCGGGTGTAGCGAAGCAGGCCGACGGGGCGATGACGGCGGCAGACGAAGAGGCGCGCAAAGAAATGGAGATTGTGCGGGTCCGAGGTGAATTGACCAATATTCTGTTTCAACTGAACGGTCAACCGCCCCTTTCCCCGGTGATTGCCAGGACCCGTTTGACAGGTTTGCAGCAACGTTTGACGGCAATAACAGGGCTCGATCCAGATTCCGAACGTTCTCGAGTGCAATTGCTTATCCAGATCAATGGACATATCGCGTCCCTGAATGAGCAAATCACAAAAGACCAGCAGGCCGCAACCAGAGAAGGCGACGAGGCGATGACGGCGAATAAGGTCGACGCGGCGCAATTGTCAAGCCGGGCGACGAATTATTTACATAGTTTGCAGTCTGGTGACTTATTTTGGCATCAAAATTTAGCTAATAGAATAAAAGCGTTAAAAATCCTGGATGATCTTGATTCCAACGGTCATTATTGGGGAGCCATAACGGATTTGCGATCAAATTTGAGGCCTTTCCATTTCTCTGAAGAGGCATTCCAACCGTTTGAAAGATCTCTTCAATCGGCCCTGACATATGTGAATAGGGTAGAGGCAGACCCTCGGAAGAGTTTTAACCGGTATGGTTATTTTCCTCCTTTGATCGAGAAAGCGTTGATCTTAAGCCGGATCCTTGATTTTTTACCGGGGAAGAAAACAGCAAATGTTGATCTTACCGGAATTAATGTCACAGTCTTGTCTCACACCGAGGCGCTTGTTGGGGTTGATTCTGCAATTCCTAAAGCAGTAGAAGAATTGCGTGCTATGATGCGGCAACATGCAAGTAAAACTGACGGAACATTCATTAAAAACAAGATTTTTGAGGTCGCTTTTTTAAATGAGGGTTGGAAAAATCTTGAAACTTTGCTTAAAAAATTTACTGTGCTCGTACGCGAGGGTTGGGGTAATCCAGAAAGTTTCAAAAAAAATGAGAAGGCGGTTAAGGATTTGTTAGGTGACGCGGCGATGACCGCCAGCCGGATGCAAACGCCCGATGAGGCGATGAATGCTGTGGATTTTGATGATACCGATAAACAAATAATTCCTCGAATAATAAGCATTTATTATACTCATTATGGAGAAACAAGTCGGGTAATAGATGGTTTAAGCACGACATTGCCTGCTGTGACTGGACAGGGATTATCTATGGAGGCAGTGGAACCGGAAGCGATTAGAGCGTTAAAATCAAAGTTTATTTTTACCAAAGGATTTGATGATAGTAGAAAACAGTATGTAATAAGCGAACAAGCCATAGACGAAATATTGGCTGCTTTCAGAAAAGATGGTTTATTTGGTCTTTATCTCGAATTTGATAACAGAATGGCTTATTATTTTATCGGTGGTCTGCCAATACCCATTTTGATTAAACTTTCGCAACCGGTAAAGAAAAATCCCGACGCGGCAATGGCCACAACCCCGGGCGGTATTGACCTCAACCGCGCCAGGATGCAGATGAACGTGCGCAAGGAAGGCCAGGGCGTGCAGATGCAATTTGACCCCGCGATGATCGAACGGATCAAGCGCGACGGCTTTGACGGCCTGGAGTTCCAGATCAACACCATCATCCCCATCACTAATTTGCCTCTACTCCTCGGCCTTAGGGAAGATGAGCAGCAAGGCCATCCCCAACTGGCCGGCGTTTGATCCAAAATAGTATTTGACAGATTTTAAATATGATTTAGAATTTGTCATATGAAGCCCATACCCATTCCCCGCCTGTTAATACCGCATATCAAGGCCATGGCCCGGAAATATCCCGTTATTACTATTACCGGGCCGCGTCAATCAGGCAAAACAACCTTGGCCCAAACCGTTTTTCCCAAGATGCCGTATGTTTTGTTGGAAAATCCGGATGACCGCCTGCTGGCCAATGCCGACCCGAGAGCATTTCTCAATCGTTATCCCAAAGGGGTCATTATCGATGAGGCCCAGCGTGCCCCAGACCTGTTTTCTTATATTCAGGGGATCGTTGATGGCAACCGGCGCAACGGACAATTCATTCTTACGGGTTCGCAGCATTTTCTGCTTTCCAAACATATCAGCCAATCATTGGCCGGACGCGTCAGTATCCATCATTTATTGCCGTTCAGTTATCAGGAGGTCCGGGACCTGAAGCAATGCCCTAAAACATTAGACGCGCTTTTGTTTCGCGGTTTTTATCCGCGCATCTGGGACAAGAAACTGGCCCCGGAAAAGTGGTATGGGGGTTATGTGAATACGTATTTGGAACGCGATGTCAGGGATTTGAAGAACATCGGCGATCTGTCCGTTTTTCAGCGGTTTCTAAAAATCTGCGCCGGGCGCCACGCGCAGGTCATTAATATGTCGTCGATCGGGGATGATTGCGGGGTCAGTTCAAATACGATCAAGTCCTGGTTTTCAGTGCTTGAGGCCAGTTTTATCGTTTATTTTGTGCCACCGTATTATCGAAACCTTAACAAACGGCTTATTAAAGCCCCCAAAATGTTCTTTTATGATCCGGGGTTGGTTTGTTATTTACTGGGGATCCCGGACGTGAGGAATATCGGGGTTCATCCGCAGAGGGGGAGTTTGGTGGAAGGGTTTGTCCTCGGTGAGATCGTTAAATATTTCTATAATCAGGGACAGGACCCGAAGATGTATTTTTGGCGCGATCGAACCGGGCATGAAGTTGATGCTTTAGTCGAGATCAAAGGGCGTTTGGTGGCTTTTGAGGTAAAATCAGCACAAACATTCAATGAGAGGTTCCTGGATTCAATACGGTATTTGCGGAGGTTCGTTAAAGGCCTTAAAGGTGTTTTGGTCTATGATGGCCATTTAGAATTTGAACGTGATGGCATAAGGGTCATGAATTGGAAGAATTTGAATAAATGCATTACGGAATTTTAGCTGATTTTTCTGCAGTTCCCGCATATTAGAGAAGAAAGGCCTTTCTGCAAGAGTTGACACGCCCGAAAGGCTTGTGTTACAATCCCTGCCATGATTAAGAATATTGTGCTCATCGGATTGATGGGTTCGGGCAAGTCCATGGTGGCCAAGGCCTTAGAGGCCCGTTTGGGCTTGCCGCGGATTTCCACGGATGCCCTGATCGAGGCCAAGGAAGGCCGGCCTGTTAGGGACATTTTTAAGGACTCTGGGGAGGCCTATTTCAGGCAGGCCGAACATAGCGTTGTCCTTGAATTGGCCAAAAAAAAAGGCGTTATCATTGATTGCGGGGGCGGCGTTGTCCTTGACCCCGGCCATTTGCCTTTGCTCAAGAAAAACGGGGTTGTTTTTCATCTCAAAACCACTCCCGAAATCATTTACAGCCGTATCAAGAGTGACCCCAACCGCCCCTTGGTCAACGTTCCCGACCCCAGGGAACGTATCGCCCAGCTGTTCAAAGAACGCATGTCCCTGTACGACCAGGCCGACGTCATTCTGGACGCTTCTGATCCGTCCATTGAAGGCGTGGTCGCGCGAATAATCGAGAGGATGTCAGATGAACGCGCATGACGCTTTTGTTGTTTTGAATGCTGTCCCCGGCTGCGGCCCTGCCACGATCAAGGCCTTGGCGGAATTTTTTGGGTCTGTGGACAATATCCTGGCGCAGGACGAGGGTTCGCTGATCGCTTCCGGAGTTGTCGATCCGCAGGTTGCCCAGAATATCGTTCATTTTCCCAAAGACAAATTCTTGGAAGATGAATACAATTTGACGCGGCAGAAAAATGTGCGGATCCTGACCGCGGCGGATGATGATTTTCCGTCGGGTCTAAGGGAGATCCCGGGGTCTCCGGTCGTTCTTTATACGCAGGGGGACGTTGCCCTTTTGCACGGGGTATGCATCGCCATGGTCGGCAGCCGCAATGCGTCGCATTATGGAATGACCATTGCCCATGCTTTTGCCAGGCGGTTTGCCGAAGCCGGGCTTATTGTTGTTTCCGGTTTGGCGCGCGGCATTGACTCGGCTTCCCATCAGGGATGTCTGGACGCCAAAGGCAAAACCATTGCGGTGGTGGCGGGTGGTTTGAACCATCCGTATCCTAAAGAAAATGCCGGTCTTATGCGTACCATCGTTGAGCAGGGCGCGGTAGTTTCTGAAATGCCTATGGCTGTTTTTCCTTTGCCCGCCCATTTTCCGCGCCGCAACCGTATCATCACGGGTTTGAGCACGGCCACGGTGGTCGTCGAGGCCGGGGCCAAAAGCGGGGCGCTCATCAGCGCCGGTTATGCGTTGGAGCAGGGCAAGGACGTATTCGCGGTGCCGTCCAACATTGACAATGTTTGCGCCGAAGGCAGTAACCGGCTCATCAAGGACGGCGCGAGAATTGCCTTGTCCGCGGACCAAGTCCTGGAAGAATTGAAATTGCAGATGGAAATATCATTTCCAACCCTGCGTAGGGGCGAACCTCTGTGTTCGCCCGTTCCATTGAGCGCAGAAGAAATGAAGGCATACGAAGTATTGAGTTTACAACCCCTGCATGTGGACCAATTGTCCGCCCGGGTGCAACAGCCCGCGTCGGAGATCGCCCAGGTCCTGTTGAATTTACAATTAAAAGGTGTTGTCCGGCAATTGCCGGGGAATATGTACGTGAAGGTTTAAACAAAAGGAACCGTAATGGCAAAATCGCTTGTCATCGTTGAGTCGCCGGCGAAGGTAAAGACCATCAACAAGATCCTTGGCCCCAAGTTCAAGGTCACGTCTTCCATGGGGCATCTCATTGACCTGCCCAAATCTACGCTCGGGGTGGATGTGGACAATGGTTTTACGCCGAAATTCATCGTCGTGCGCACCAAGCAGAAGATTTTAAGCAAACTTAAGAAAGAAGCCGAGGGGGTCAAGGACATTTACATCGCCACCGACCCTGACCGCGAAGGGGAAGCCATCGGCTGGAATCTCGTTGAACATATCGCCAAGGGAAAGAAAGTGTACCGCGTTGTTTTTCATGAGATCACTAAGGACGCCGTCAAGAAAGCGTTTGAGCATCCCCGCGAATTTGACCGCAAGAAAGTGGACGCGCAGAACGCCCGCCGTGTTCTGGACCGTATCGTGGGCTATCAGATCAGCCCTATCCTGTGGAAAAAAGTCGGCTCCCGTTTGAGCGCGGGCCGCGTGCAATCCGTGGCCTTGCGTCTGATCGTGGAGCGGGAAGGGGCCATCAAGGCCTTTGTGCCCGAGGAATACTGGCAGATCAGCGTGGATTTGCAGAAAAAAGGCATCAAGGCGGTTTTGACCGCGGCCCTGGAAAAGATCGACGGCAAAAAGGCCGAATTAAAGCATGAAAATCAGGTCAAGGGCATTGTCAAAGAGATCAAGGCGCAGGCGTTTGGCGTTTCCGCGATCAATGTCAAAGAGGTCAAGCGTTACGCGCCCCCGCCTTTTATCACCAGCACCATTCAGCAGGAGGCCTTCAGCAAACTGGGCTTTAATACGGCCAAGACCATGCTCATCGCCCAGGAACTGTATGAAGGTATGGAGATCGGCGAAGAGGAGCCGGTGGGTTTGATCACCTATATGCGTACCGATTCCGTGAATATATCCGCTGAAGCCGTGGACAAGGTGCGGGGATGGATCAAGAAAACCTACGGCGCCGACCATGTTCCGCAGGAGCCCAACAAATTCAAGTCCAAAAAAAGCGCGCAGGAAGCCCACGAGGCCATACGCCCGACGGACATTGCCCGCACGCCGGAGGCCGTGAAGGATTTTCTCAATGAGGACCAGCACCGTTTGTATAATCTCATCTGGAAAAGGTTTGTCAGCTGTCAGATGACCCCGGCGGTATTTGAGCAGACCAAGGTCGAGATCACGGCCGGACGCTTCCAGTTCGGCGTTTCGGGCTCGTTGTTGACGTTCGCCGGGTATTTGGCCGTGTATAAGGACAATGAGGAAGAAGAGGTCAAACTGGATTCGTCGGTTTATGCCAAGGGCGATGCGCTGGAACTCAAAGAGGTCAAGCCCTCCCAGCATTTCACCAAGCCGCCGGCGCGTTTTTCGGAAGCTACCCTGGTCAAGGCCCTTGAAGAACAGGGCATCGGCCGTCCCAGCACCTACGCCTCCATCATCGCAACACTGGTGGCGCGCAATTATGTCATGCGCGAGCGCGGGTATTTCACGGCGACGGAGTTAGGGATCAAGATCTGCATGCTGTTGATCGAATATTTCAAGAAGGTCATGGACATCACCTTTACCGCGCGCATGGAAGAAGCGCTGGACGCTATCGAAGACGGCGACAATAATTATGTGGCCCTGTTAAAGGATTTTTACGGGCCGTTCAAGGAAGAAGTCGATTATGCCATGGCTAATATCGAAAAGACCTATGTCGCGGTTGAGAAACCGTGCCCGGATTGCAGCCGGCCCATGGTGATCAAATGGGGAAGACGGGGCCGTTTCATCAGCTGCACGGGATTTCCGGAATGCAGGCATGCCGAACCGTTCACCACGGGCGTCAAATGTCCCGGCGAGGGATGTTCCGGCGAGCTCGTCGAGCGCCGGTCAGGCCGCGGGGCCATGTTTTACGGGTGCAGCCGTTACCCGGAGTGCAAATTCATCGCTAACAAGCTTCCGGCGGCCACGAATTAAGGGGACACAATACTTAATTCCTGTGTCGGCTATGATTGAATTAAGTATAGTGTCCCCTTAATTCCTATACCTATGCAAACACAAGCACTCATCGACAAATTTCTGTTGTCCCTGGAAGTTGAAAAGAATTATTCTAACCACACCGTCCTCAATTACCGCACCGACCTTAAGGAGTTCGCCGCGTTCTTGGGGGACCAGCCGCTGACACAGGTGGATTATCCCGTCCTGCGGCGTTTCCTGGCCCAGTTAAGGACAAGGAGCCTCAAACCGCGCACGGTTTCGCGCAAATTGTCCGCGCTGCGTTCTTTTTTCAAATATTTGCAGAGGCATAAAATGATCGCCAGCAATCCGGCGGCCCTGCTGGTCACGCCGAAACTTGACAAGCCCCTGCCGCATTTTTTGACGGAAGAGGACACGGTCAAACTTCTGGACGCGCCCACAGACGGCAAGGTCAATACCCTGCGGGACAAAGCGATCCTGGAAACGCTGTATTCCACGGGGATCCGTGTCAGCGAATTGGTCGGTCTCGACGAGGGGCATGTGGACGCGATCGGCAATATCGTGCGGGTGCGCGGCAAAGGCAAAAAAGAACGTTTGGCGCCCATCGGCGAAAAGGCCCTGGAGGCCATCCAAAATTATCTTGAAGCGCGGCCTCAGCGTTCACCGGCCCTATTTTTGAACAAGAACGGCAGCCGTTTGACCGGCCGGGGCGTGAGGGGGATCATCAACAAATACATTTTAAAGGCCGGTTTGCAGGGAAAGGTGAACCCGCATATGTTCAGGCATTCGTTCGCCACACATTTGCTCAACCGCGGGGCGGACCTGCGTTCCGTGCAGGAATTGCTGGGCCATGCCAATCTGTCCACGACACAGATCTACACCCATTTGACCACCGATAAACTCAAAAGCGTTTACGACAAAGCGCATCCGAGGGCTTGAGGATGGGATTTTTGTATGACATTATTTTTCTCGCGTATGCCCTTGTTTATCTGCCGTATCTGGTCCTGACGCGGCGCTGGTATCCGGGTTTCGGGATGCGTTTCGGTTTTTTCCCGTCAGCGCTCAAAGCGGAAATGGCCGGGGCCAGGAATATCTGGGTGCACGCGGTCAGCGTTGGGGAAGTGGCCGCGGTGGCCGGGCTTGTCCGGCGGCTGAAGGCCCAATACCCGCGGCACAGGGTTGTGTGTTCGGTCACAACCAAAACCGGTTATGGGCTTGCCCGCGCACAGCTGGCTGATGCTGCTCTGGTCATCCCGTCGCCTTTGGATCTAAGCGTTACGGTCGCGGCATTCACGCGTGTGATACGTCCTGTTGTTTATATCGCGGCGGAAACCGAATTGTGGCCGAATCTGTTCCGTCGGCTGGCCAAGGAAAATATCCCCATCGTCATCATCAACGGACGCATTTCAGACAGGTCATTCGGACGTTATCAGGCCGTACAGTTCTTTCTTAAAGGCGCGTTGAGGGATGTGCGCGCGTTTTGTATGCAAAGCGATACGGATGCCAAGCGCATTATGGCGCTGGGAGCGGACACAGCGCGTGTGCGTGTCGTCGGGAATATCAAATTTGAGGATGAGGACGTTGCCGGCGCGCCTGAAACGCCGCGGGTCTTTCCCGCGAGCCAGCATGTGTGGATCGCCGGCAGTACCCATCCTGGTGAAGAAGCGATTGTTCTGGCTGTTTACCGGAAAATGCAGGATGCGGGGCTGTCGTGGCGTTTGGTCCTTGCCCCGCGCCATGTTGAGCGCGCCGGGGAAGTCATGGGACTGGTCCGTCAAAATGGTTTTGAAGGCCGTATGTTCTCTACCTTGACATCAGGCGATTGTCTGGCAGCCGGTGAGGTCCTTGTCGTGGACACCATCGGTCATTTGCGGGGATTGTACGCGCAAGCGTCCCTGGTTTTCATGGGAAAAAGTTTGCGCAAGGGCGGGGGGCAGAATGTCATTGAGCCGGCATTCTTTGCCAGGGCCGTGATCGTCGGGCCCATGATGGCAAATTTCCGGGACATCCTGGCCCGTTTCAAGGAAGACGGCGCCATTGTCCAGGTCAGGGACGATGAGGAATTTTCTGATGCGGTTCTAGCACTCGCCCGTGATGAGGGACGCCGCGCTGTCATGGGCCAAAAGGCGGCCGCGGTCATTGCCAGGAATAAGGGCGCGTTGGAAAGGACCTTGGCGTGTGTCCGGGAAATAACAGGATCGTCATGAAACATTATATTTATCAGTTGATGACCGACCAGCGCAAAGGCCTCACGGCCTCTGTGTGTAAAATTTTACTTTTAATTCTTTCGTTCATTTATGCGGCAGTGGTCCGGTCAACCCGCGCTTTGTATGAGTGGGGGATCTTACCGTCGTACAGGTCCCCCAAGCCCGTGATCAGCATCGGTAACATCACCGTCGGCGGCACCGGAAAAACGCCTCTGGTCATTTTGGTCGTGAATATTTTACGTTCAGCGGGCCTGCGTCCGGCCGTGTTGAGCCGTGGATACATGGCCGGGGCCAAGGGGCCCGGCGATGAGCCGAAAATGATGGCCGAGATCTTGCCCGGCGCTCCCATTCTTGTCGGGGCCGGCCGCGCAGGCAACATCCGCGCCGCCCTTCGGGCCGGAGGCACGGATATTTTCGTGTGTGATGACGCCTTTCAGCATTGGCCTTTAAAAAGAGACCTGGACATTGTTGCTGTGGACGCGTTGGATCCTTTCGGCAATGGCTGTGTTCTGCCGCGGGGCATTTTGCGCGAGCCGCTTTGCGGTTTAAAAAGGGTGCATATCGCGGTGATCACCAGGGCAGACCGCGATCCCGACGGGACCGCAGATCTGCGCCGGCGTTTGCGCCAGATGAACCCCGACATGCTTGTTGTTGAGTCCATCCATCAACCGTTGGGGTTAAGCGGCGTTTATGACCGCGTTTTTCTGGGACTGGACATTTTACGCGGGAAAAAGGTGGCGGCTTTTTGCGCCATCGCCGACCCGGAGGCCTTCGGTGATTCTTTGGCCCGGGCCGGCGCGCAGGTGGTCCGGCGTTTTGATTTTATGGACCATCATGTGTATACCGTCGCGGATATGAGCGCTATCCGTGATTTTTGCCGCGCCAATGGCATTGACACGGTTGTGACCACGCATAAGGACGCGGTCAAGATCAATGACCGGGCCAATGTGTGGGAAGAAATAAAGGTTGCGCGTTTAAACATCGGGCTGACCATCACTCATGGCAACGAACAATTCATTCAAAGAATCCTGTCTGCCTGCCGTCCTTAAAGGGCTGGGCGTTGTTTTAAGGGCATTGCCTTTCGGCGCGGCCCTTGGCCTGGCACGTATTTTCGGCGCGGCCGGCTATTATTTTTTGCCCGCAAAACGCCGGGTGGCCTACGGCAATGTTAAGACGGCTTTCGGCGGCAAGCGTTCGCCCGAAGAGATAGACCGTATCGTTAAAAAGGCCTTTCAGGGCCTGGCCTGCAGTTTCGTTGAATTTTTATGGCTGCCCAAGATCAAGCGTCTGGGGAGCGATCGATTTGTGACCCAGCACGGGATGGAAAATATCCACGCGGCAATGGCGCGAGGCAAGGGCGTCATTTTATTGGCCGTGCATTTCGGCAGTTGGGAATTGGCGAACATCGTGGGCTCTTCCTGGGGGTATCCGTATAACATGGTGGCCAATGAACAACCCAAAACACCCGCGTTGAACATTGTGGTCAATGAATACCGCCGGATGACCGGGGCCAAACTGATAGCGCCCGGGGCCGCCATCCGCGGTGTGGTCAAAGCCCTGCGTGCCAATGAAATTGTGACCCTAGTTTTGGATCAGGGAGGCACACAAGGGATACCGGTGCCTTTTTTGGGAAAGACCGCATCCATGTCCACCGGTGCCGTTCGTCTGGCCCTTAAATACGGCGCGGCCCTGGTCCCGGCCTGGATCGTCCGCGCCCCTGACGGACATCATGACCTGAGACTTTTTCCCGCCATGGACTTAGTCGTGACCGGCAACATGGAACAAGACGTTATCACAAATACCCGGGCCGCGGTGAAACTGATCGAGGCCTTGATCGATGACTGTCCTGACCAGTATTTGTGGTTCTATAAAGTGTATAAATACACCACCCAGCACAAGACGGTGATCCTGGACGACGGTAAGACGGGTCATTTGCGCCAGTCCCAGGCCGCGGCCCGTGCTTTGGCTTCTGTGTTGCGTTCACGCGGCAAAGACATGGAAGAGGTGATCGTACCCGTTGTATTTAAGAGCAGGTTGGCCGGAAAAATATGCGTTGTGTTCGCCGGCCTGTCCCAATTTTTTGTGTTCTTAAGGAATGAGCGCTGGCTGCGGTTTTTTCTGACAAAGGAAAGTTATAGGACGCTTTTGTCCCACAAACCCGACTCCGTGATCTCCTGCGGGTCAACAACGGGCGGCGTTAATTTTATCTGCGCGGCCTCTAATCAGGCCAAATCCGTCAGCATCCTTAAAAGCGGGCTCGTCAAGCGGGAGCGTTTTGATCTTTCCATCCTTCCCCGGCATGACAAACCCGACGGAAAGGTCCGCGGCCGTTGTGTTTTTACCAAGGCCGCCCCGAATTTGATCACGCCCCAATATCTCAAAGTACAGGAAGCGGGGCTTTTGGCCGTATATCCGCATTTGAAAGCCAATGCCCGTTTGAAAATAGGGGTGATGCTCGGCGGCGATGCCAAGGGCGTGGCCTATGACGCGGGGGTCATCCACCAGTTGCTGCGGCAACTCAAGGAAGTGGCCGGTCATTTTAATGCCGAGCTTTTGGTGACGACCTCGCGCCGGACGCCGGCGGACGTGGACGCGCTGGTCGCCCGTGACCTCAAAAATTTTGAATATTGCGCTTTGTGCGTCATCGCCAATAAGCAGAATGTTCCCCAAGCGGTCGGCGGGATCTTGTCTTTGAGCGATATTGTGGTTGTTTCTGGGGAAAGCGTGTCCATGGTCTCGGAGGCCTTGTCTTCCGGCAAAAGGACCATTGTGTTCGCGCCGCAGGGGGCCTATGGGCCGTCGGCCAGAAATAAATATGATCGTTTTGTCCTGGATCTGAGCGACGAGGGTTATTTGATGGCGGTTTCCGTCAAAGAAATATCCGCGGCGCTCAACGACATGATCCGCAACAAGTTCTCTCCAAAAGCGATTGACGACCAGGGCGTGGTGTGCAAGGCCCTTGAGGAAATTATTTAATGAACATCCTCCAGATCCTTCCGGAATTGAATGTCGGGGGTGTTGAGACCGGGACCGTGGATTTTGCAAAATACCTGGCCAGCCATGGCCATGGTTCGGTGGTGGTTTCCAGCGGCGGATATCTGGTGCGCGAATTGCAGGAGGGTGGCTGCACGCATTACGCTTTGCCGGTGCATCAAAAGAACATTTTCACCGCCTTTGGCTGCGTGCGCCGGTTGGCCGACATCATCCGCAAGGAGCATATTGAGATCGTGCACGCGCGTTCGCGCGTCCCGGCGTGGATCGCTTATTTCGCCTGCCGGCGCACCGAGGCCGTTTTTATGACCACCTGCCACGGGTATTACGCCGTGCATCCTTTCAGCCGCGTCATGGGTTGGGGGAAGATGGTGATTGCCATCAGCCAGGTCATCGGCCGGCACATGGCCGCGGATTTCGGGGTCCCGCCGGAATTCATCCGTGTCATCCCCCGCAGCGTGGATGTGGCCAAATTCGCCGATCCACGGACAATGCCCAAAGACCCGCAAGCGCCTATCATCACCATGGTGGGGCGCATCACGCCCCTCAAGGGCCACGCGTATTTTTTGAAAGCCATGGCCAGGGTGGCGCGGGTTTTCCCCAAGGCAAAAATACAGATCATCGGCGACGCGCCTGCCAAAAAAGTTGCGTACAAGCAGGAATTGCTGCTGTTGACCAAACGTTTGGGGCTGTCGGCCAATGTTTCTTTTTTAGGCAATCGCCGTGACATCCCCCAGTTGCTGGCCCAGTCGGACTGCCTGGTCCTTGCCACAGTCACGCAGGAGGCCTTCGGACGGGTGATCCTGGAGGCCCAGGCCGCGGGCGTGCCTGTTGTGGCCACGCGCGTCGGCGGTGTCGTTGAGATCATTGACCATGAAAAGACCGGGCTTTTGGTCCTGCCCAAAGACGATCAGGACATGGCCCGGGCGGTCATCCGTATTTTACGCGACGATGTTCTGGTCCAAAACATGACAGCTGCCGCCAAAATAAAAATTGAACAGCACTACACGCTGGCGCGTATGGCCGAAGCGACGTTACAGGTTTACCGGGAGGTCCTTGGCGTGACGCGCATTTTAGTGGTCAAGTTAAGCGCCCTGGGGGATGTGGTGTTGACCACCGGTTCTTTGAAAGCCCTGCGCCAGAAATTCCCCAACGCCGATCTCCAATACCTGACCTCACCCGATGGAGCAGCTGCCCTGCGGCACTGCCCGTATCTCAACGATATCATCGTTTTTGATCCCAGGAACAAAGGGCTGACGGGGGTGTGGACGATGGGCAAGACGCTACGGAAACGCCGTTTTGACAAGGTCGTGGACCTGCAGAACAACAGGATCAGCCATGCGTTAAGTTTTTTGTCCCTGGCCCCGCAGACCTACGGTTATGACAACGGCAAATTTGGGTTTCTTTTAAACCGCAGGGTCAAGGATGATGTCCGGGGACTAACACCGGTGCAGCATCAGTTTCGGGTCCTGGGTCTTTTGGGCGTTGCGTATGACCCGGGCGTTTGTCTGGAACTTTGGCCGTCGGACAAAGACCGCGAACATGTCCGGTCCCTTTTGGAAAGCGAGTGGCTGGGCAACGTACAGGATTTTATAGGGCTTAATCTGGCGGCCTCGGCCCAATGGCCGACCAAGAATTGGCCGCCCGGGCATATGGCAAAATTGTGCGACCTGTTGGGCGCTCAGAACATCCGCGTGGTCCTCACCGGCCAGGACAAGGACAGGTCTTTGGCGCGCCAGGTGATCAACAGGACCAAGGCCAAGCCAGCCAATCTCGTCGGGAAAACCAATATCCTGCAATTGGCCGCGCTTTTGGGCCGCTGCCGCGTTTACGTGTCCCCGGACTCCGCGCCCCTGCACGTGGCTTCTGCCATGAAGGTGCCGGTCATTGCTTTGTTCGGCCCGACCGATCCCAAGCGCCATATGCCTCCCGGAAGGGCCGTCGTGTTAAAGCGGGACTTGAAATGCTCGCCGTGTTACAGCGGGCAATGCAAGATCCGCACGCACGCGTGCATGGAGGAGATCACGCCGGAGGAAGTGTTTAAAAAAATTAAAGAATTGATCAATTTATGAATATCTTATTATTAACCAGTCATTTTGATACCGGTGGGATCACCAGTTACGTGACGACCCTAAGCGCGGGCCTGTGCCGTGCCGGGCACAGGGTCATTGTCGTTTCCGCCGGTGGAGATGCCGTTGGTGTTCTTGAAAAGACCGGAGCGCGGCACGTGCGCGTGGACATCCGCGTCAAGTCCGAGGCACATCCTAAAATTTATTTAGGCCTGCCCCCTCTGGCCGCGTTGATACGCGCCGAGGCGATTGACATCATCCACGCGCAGACCCGCGTCACCCAGGTGATGGCGTTTTGGTTAAGTCGTATGACAGGCAA